>NZ_CP049303.1:320018-640036 GCF_019443985.1 Liquorilactobacillus hordei DSM 19519 | reverse complement strand
AATATAAGATGCCGAGTGATACTCCATTAGTAATTTGGGTGTCGCGTTATAAAGCTTTTGGTCCTACCGGACTTAAACAGCTTAAACGCCGGCACTATTCTAATGATTTCAAGGTAGCGGTTATTACCTATTACTTGAACCATTCTACCAGTATTCAAAAAACAGCCATCCACTTTGATATCAGCCACACAGTCGTTTATAATTGGCTTAAATTAATGCGGCAATTTGGAATTAAAGCCGTAATTTCATCTAAGATAGGACGACCCAAGATGGTTAAGAAAAAGAAAGAAACATCCAAGAAAAAGACCGAACAACAGTTAATAGAGAGACAACAAAAACAAATCAGACATTTAGAACAGGAACTTTCCTATACTAAAATTGAGAATGTTTATCTAAAAAAATTGGATGCCGTAATTCGAAACAAAAAACAGCACTAAAAGTTAAAACAATTAACGAATTGCGGCGTGATTATCCCTTTATTACGCTCTTAAAAGTTGCGGGACTTGCGCGTTCGACGTATTACTATCATTTAGCTTGTCTAAACCGGCCTGATAAATATCGTCAGGTTAAACAAATTATTCGGCAAGAATTTGCCCGCTCTCATCAAACTTATGGTTATCGTCGCATGAGATTTGTTTTAAAACAGCATCATGTTAAACTTTGTCTAGAAACTGTTCGTAAAATTATGTTTTCTATGGGTCTGAAAGTTACTCTTTTTTCAAAACATTCTGGGCGGTACAACTCATATCATGGTCATGTTGGACAGGTGGTACCTAACTTGCTCAAGCAACAATTCAAGGCCCATAAACCATATACTGTTTTGCATACTGACGTCAGTCAGTTTAAACTTACGTGTGGAAAATGGGGTTATATTTCGACAGTTATTGATGAGGCTAGTAATGAAGTTTTAGCCGCTAAAGTTAGTTCAACACCCAATCGTGTTTTAATCGATCAAACCCTTGAGACAGTCATTAAAAAGATTCCCGCAACAACTAAACCAATTCTACACTCTGATCAAGGATGGCAATATCAAATGACCAATTATCAAGCTAAACTAAGACATCATCATTTCATTCAAAGCATGTCTCGTAAGGGAAATTGTTTAGACAATGCCCCAGTTGAGAGCTTTTTCAGTATGCTTAAACGTGAATGTTTAAGGCGCATTAAGGTTACTTCGCTCAGTGAACTAAGTACATTAGTGGAACATTATGTTGCTTGGTATAATAACCAGCGAATTTCACTTAAGCGTCACGGATTAACTCCAGTCGAATATCGTAAACAGTATCTAACTAATAATTAAAACAAACATGTCCAACTTTTTTAAGGCAGTACAAAGTCGAGAAAATTTGAGTACTAACTTGAAATTACGAACATAGCGAGTATTTTGCTATGAGTAATTCGAAGTTAGACGGAGAATTTTGACTTATGAAACACGTTTATACGGAATAAATAGAGGAACTGAATCAAAATTTAACTTTTCACCCAGCCTCAAATAAAAAAAAGGTTCCAAAGCATAAAAATGCTTTAGAACCAAAAAAATCACTTTTTATAACGAAGGTTTCCCAGTTAAGGTACTTAGGACTAGACTAGGAACTACCCATCATCGTAACGCCCAGTTATCGTTATAAAAGTGACAAAATGATAGCTATTTCAAATTAGTCAACTAATTCAAGAACAACCATTTTTGCTGCATCTCCACGACGTTCATCCATCTTGAGGATACGTGTGTAACCACCATTGCGTTCTTCAAAACGTGGTGCTAATTCTGAGAAAAGCTTTTGTAATGCTGATTGAACAACAACATTATCACCGTCTTCTTTAACGTCAGCAACAACATTCATCAAAAATGCTGCAGCACGACGACGAGAAGCCAAGTCGCCCTTCTTACCTAATGAAATCATCTTTTCAGCTGATTTACGCACTTCTTTAGCACGTGCATCAGTTGTTATGATTTTTTCGTTAACGAGCAAGTCAGTCGTCAAGTTACGCAACATAGCTTTACGATGTGAACTTGTTCGTCCTAATTTACGGTAACCCATGAAGTATTCCCTCCCTTAATAAAGATTAGTCATCATGACGTAATGATAAACCCAAGTCAACAAGTTTATTCTTAACTTCTTCTAATGACTTACGTCCAAGATTGCGGACCTTCATCATATCAGCTTCAGACTTATTAGTTAATTCTTGAACTGTGTTGATTCCAGCACGTTTCAAGCAATTATAAGAACGAACTGATAAATCAAGCTCTTCAATCGTCATCTCAAGCATTTTTTCTTTATGTGTTTCTTCTTTTTCTACCATGATTTCAGCATTCTTTGCCTCATCAGTAAGATCAACAAATAAAGTCAAATGCTCTGTTAAAATTTTCGCAGATAAGCTGATTGCTTCACTTGGAGTAACTGCACCGTTAGTCCAAACATCAAGTGTCAACTTATCAAAATCATCTCTTTGACCAACACGTGCTTTCTCAACTTGATAGTTTACACGTTCAATTGGGGTATAAATTGAGTCAATTGGTAATACACCAATTGGCATATCATCAGCCCTGGCTTTGTTATCATCAGCAGAAACATAACCACGGCCAGTGTTAGCAGTCATTCGAATATGGAATGATGCCCCTTCGGCAACTGTACAGATATACAGATCAGGATTAAGAACCTCGACATCACTACTTCCTTGAATATCACCTGCAGTTACTTCAAGAGGACCGGCAACATTGATTTCCAATGTTTGATTTTCTTCTGAATCAACTCGCAAAGCAACTTTCTTAAGATTCAAAATAATTTGTGTCACATCTTCAAGAACACCCTTAATAGTTGAGAATTCATGCAATACACCATCAATTTGAATATCAGTAATTGCTGCACCAGGAAGTGATGAAAGCAAAATACGACGAAGTGAATTACCTAAAGTAGTACCATAGCCACGTTCAAGCGGTTCAATAACAAATTTACCATAATCAAGATTTTCTTCTATTTTATGAATTTTTGGTTTTTCAAATTCAATCATTCTTATCTTTACCCCTTTCAAAACACGACGTGTAATCTGGCGAAAACATTATGAAGATTTACCTCAAAATGAATACGAAACCATATTAAACACGACGGCGTTTTGGAGGACGACATCCATTATGAGGAACTGGTGTCACATCGCGAATAGATGTAACCTCAAGACCAGTCGTCTGTAAAGCACGAATAGCGGCTTCACGACCAGAACCAGGGCCTTTAACTGCAACTTCGACACTCTTCATACCATGTTCCATTGAACCCTTTGCTGCAGCTTCTGCAGCCATTTGAGCAGCAAATGGAGTTGATTTACGACTACCCCTGAAACCAAGAGAGCCTGCAGAAGACCAAGCAATAGCATTACCGTGAACATCTGTAATCATAACAAGAGTATTGTTGAATGTTGAGTGAATATGTGCTACGCCGACTTCAATATTTTTCTTTACTCGACGCTTACGTGAACCTTTTTTAACTGCCATGAAATAGCTAACCTCCTTTAATTAATTATTTCTTTTTACCAGCAATTGATGTAGCTGGGCCTTTGCGTGTACGTGCGTTATTCTTCGTGTTTTGTCCACGAACTGGTAAATGACGACGATGACGCAGACCTCGGTATGATCCAATTTCTGATAAACGTTTGATATCTAAGCTGACTTCACGACGAAGATCACCTTCGACTTTGTACTTATCAGCAACAGCACGAATCTTATCTTCTTGATCAGAAGTTAAATCGCGTACACGAACATCCTCAGACACCTCTGCCTCTGCTAAGATTTTTTGTGCTGTAGTATTACCGATTCCATAAATGTAAGTTAATCCGATTACGATACGCTTGTCACGTGGTAAATCGACACCTGCAATACGAGCCATAACAATTACACCTCCTAATTTTTAATTATCCCTGACGTTGTTTGTGTTTTGGATTTGAGCAAATCACCATAACACGACCCTTGCGCTTAATCACTTTACAGTGTTCGCACATTGGTTTTACTGATGGTCTTACCTTCATGAATTATACCTCCCAAATGTATTTGAAGTACAATCTATTTAAAGCGATAGGTAATGCGGCCCTTAGTTAAATCGTAAGGGGACATTTCGACAGTTACCTTATCACCAGGTAAAATGCGAATATAATGCATTCTGATTTTTCCTGATACATGAGCTAATATCTCGTGTCCGTTCTCGAGTTCAACCTTGAACATCGCATTGGGTAACGTTTCTTTGATTGTACCCTCAATTTCAATCACATCATCTTTCGCCACGCAAAAGTACCTCCTTAAATGGTTTTAAAACTTTACACGCAAAACGGTAACTCCTTAAAACCAAGGAGTAACTACTTTACGCAAGCTAATCCATCCAAATGGACAGACTAATCCTATTGAAAAGATAAACCTGAAACAGTATATCATTTCAAAGGATTATATGCAAGTTATTTCGACCATTACTACTTTAAATCTTTTAAAATATCTTTGATATTACTGAACACTTTTCCAATTTCCTGATTGCCATCAACTTCATGCAATAAACCTTTTTCTTCATAGAAAGCTAATAACGGTGTATTCATCTTGATATTAACATCTAAGCGATTTTTAACAGTTTCAGGCTTATCATCTTCTCGCTGATAAAAATTATGTCCACCACAACGGTCACAAGTTCCCTCAACCTTTGTTGGATTGAAAATCTTGTGATATGTAGCTCCGCAATCACGGCAGATAAAGCGTCCAGTTAATCGTTCTAATAATGAAGCTGGGTCAACATGAATATTAATAACTCCAACTAGGGGTTTTGATAGTTCAACTCCCATTTCTTCTAAAGCTTGTGCTTGAGCCATATTTCTAGGAAAACCATCAAGTAAAAATCCCTTATCCGTATCAGCTTCACTTAAACGTTCCTTAACGATGCCATTCGTAACTTCATCTGGAACCAGTTCACCTTTATCAATAAAAGACTTTGCTTTTAATCCCATTGGTGTTTTATTCTTAATAGCTGCACGGAAAATGTCACCAGTCGAAATATGTGGAATATCGAATTCATCAACAATCCTTTCAGCCTGTGTTCCCTTACCTGCTCCAGGCAAGCCCATCAACATTAAGTTCATTCCTGTCATTGTTCAATAACCTCCATAGAATGTGTAATTAGGTTTAAATTAAAAAGTTGGCTCCACTAAAGCGAAGCCGAACTTTCTCTCATCATCACTAACTTATCTGATGAAGCCAACATACTCACGCTTCATCATCATACCCTTTAATTGTCTGATTGATTCAAGTGCAACCCCCACAACAATCAATAAACTTGTTCCACCTAAACCAATTGATTCATCTAATCCCCAAACATTTGAGGCAATCAATGGTATTAAAGCAACAAGTCCTAAGAAGAGTGAACCGACTGAACTTAAACGCATTAACAGGCGTGAAACAAATTTTTCAGTTTCTTTACCTGGCCAGACACTTGGAATATAACTGCCTTGTTTTTGCAAATTCTCCGATAATTTTTCAGGATTAACCTGAACGAACGCATAGAAGAAAGTAAATACAACAATCAAAACAGTATAAAGAATCATTCCACCTGTAGCCTGCATATTAAAGATATTAGTCATTACCTTATACCATGTAGCTTCAGAATAATTCTGTGTGAATGCCATCAAAATAGTTTGTGGCGTTGCAATAAAGGAACTCGCAAAAATAACTGGAATAACACCTGCCACATTGATTTTCAATGGGAGGTATGAGCTATTAGTTGCTCCTGCAAGTCGTCTAGTATACTGAATCGGGATTTTATAACTGGCTTGTTGTACATATGTAACAAAAGCAACAATTATTAAAATAGCCAATACCAATACAACAACATATAAAATACTCTTCCACAAATCACTAGATGAAGCATCAGCAAATTGATCATTGTAAATCTGTTGAATACCAGTTGGAATTCTTGCAATAATACCAGCCATAATTATCATTGAAATTCCGTTCCCGAAACCTCTATCGGTAATCATGTCACCAAGCCATGTAGTAAACAGTGAACCACCCGTTAAAATGATTCCAATACTTACATAAGTCTTAATGCCTGGATTTTCAACTAAATTCAAACTGCTCAGTGCATTAAACCCAGCTGTAATTCCAATTGACTGTACAAACGCCAGCACTATTGTTAAATATCTTGTAGCTTGATTAAGCTTCCTACGACCAACTTCACCTTGCTTACTCCACTCAACAAAGCGTGGAACAATATCCATTTGAAGTAGTTGAACAATAATCTGCGCAGTGATATATGGTGAGACACCCATTGCTAAGATGGAATAATTCGTCAAACCACCACCACTAAAAGTATTCAAGATACTAACTAACCCTGAAGATGCAACACTACTTAAAGCTTTAGCGTTGATCCCAGGGACTGTGATATATGTGCCTAAACGAAATACAATCAAGACACCTAATGTAAATAAGATTTTGTTACGGATCTCTTTTACAGCTAAGGCGTTCTTCATTGTTTTAAGCATTAAATCACCTCGGCTTGACCGCCAGCTGCTTCAATAGCTTCTTTAGCTGAAGCAGAGAATTTATTAGCTTTGACAGTTAACTTCTTAGTTAACTCACCATTACCTAGAATTTTAATTCCGTTCAATTCTTTTTTAACAACACCATTCT
Organism: Liquorilactobacillus hordei DSM 19519; assembly: GCF_019443985.1. Classification (NCBI taxonomy): domain Bacteria; kingdom Bacillati; phylum Bacillota; class Bacilli; order Lactobacillales; family Lactobacillaceae; genus Liquorilactobacillus; species Liquorilactobacillus hordei. Next base: position 633,387 of record NZ_CP049303.1, on the reverse strand, counting down.
CAACTAAAAGTACTGGTGTAATTTCTGTACCATCATCGAATTTGTTAAGTGTATCTAAATTAACAACTGCAAATTCCTTGCGATTGATATTTTGGAAACCACGTTTTGGCATACGACGGAACAATGGCATTTGTCCACCTTCAAAGCCCAAACGTACTTTACTACGAGCTTTTTGGCCTTTCTGACCACGTCCAGCTGTCTTACCATTTCCGGATGAAGTTCCGCGACCTACACGATTACGTACGTGACGTGAACCTTCACTTGCTTTTAACTCATGCAATTCCATCAGGTTGGCACCTCCTTAATTAATAATTATAACATGTCATAAACGATTACTCAGCAATTGAAACTTCAACCAAATGGTTGATTTTCGCAACAGCACCACGTGTTGCAGCATTATCAGGAAGTACTACTGAACTACTAATACGTCCTAAACCAAGTGCTTTAACAACATCGCGTTGTTTTTGAGGACGCCCAATGACACTACGAACCAAAGTAACTTTTAAATTAGCCATAATATTGAGCCTCCTTTATTCTGCTAAGTGTTGAGCTGAGACACCGCGAAGTGCGGCAACTTCTTCAGCACTCTTCATTTTTGTTAAACCATCCATTGTTGCACGAACAACATTGATTGGTGTACTTGAGCCAAGTGATTTACTTGTAACATCAGCAACGCCAGACAATTCCATAACGGCACGGACAGCACCACCAGCAGCAACACCTGAACCGGCTGTAGCTGGTTTCAACATAATACGACTACCACTATATTCACCTAGAACTTCATGAGGAAGCGTATCGTTAACCATTGGAACTGTGATAAGGTTCTTACGAGCATCATCAACAGCTTTACGGATAGCATCAGGAACTTCTTGTGCCTTACCTGTACCAAAGCCAACATGGCCATTGTGGTCTCCAACGATAACTAAGGCAGCAAAACGCAAGCGACGTCCACCTTTAACAACTTTTGTGATACGGTTAATCGCAACAACGCGATCTTCTAAGTCTAATTGAGCAGGATCGATAAAAGTCATAAATTAGTTTCCCTCCCTTTCCTAAAAGTCTAATCCATTTTCACGAGCAGCAGTTGCGAGTGCTTCAACACGTCCATGATACAAGTATCCACCACGGTCAAAAACAACTTCTTTAATACCCTTTTCAATAGAACGTTTTGCAACAACTTCACCAACTGAAGTAGCTTGTTCTGTCTTAGAGTTACCACTGACTTCACTATCTAATGTAGAGGCACTAACTAGCGTCACACCCGCTACGTCATCAATTACTTGAGCGTAGATGTTTTTGTTTGAACGATAAACATTTAAGCGTGGGCACTTAGCTGTACCAGAGATCTTACCACGGACACGTAAATGACGCTTTTGACGTGTCTTATTTTTATCTGGTTTTGAAATCACAATTTTCACCTCTTAATTTAATTTGTATCTTCTTTAGTTAGACTAATTACTTACCAGTCTTACCTTCCTTACGACGAACAATTTCACCTTTATAACGAATTCCCTTGCCCTTGTAAGGTTCTGGAGCACGTGTCAAACGAATTTTTGCAGCAAAATCTCCAACAGCTTCTTTTGAAATACCAGAAACAATTATTGAAGTTGCAGAAGGTGCTTCAATGCTGATACCATTTTCAGCAACAAACTCTACTGGATGAGAATAACCAACATTCAGTACGAGTGTATTACCTTTCATTTGTGCACGGTAACCAACACCTTGAAGTTCTAATTCTTTCTTGAATCCTTCACTAACACCTAATACCATGTTATGGAATACAGCTCTTGTTGTCCCATGTAATGCTTTTGTCTTGCTATCGTCGCTTGAACGATCAAACTTAACAACATTACCTTCGATTTCCATTGAAATCTTGTCAGAGAATTCACGAGTTAATTCACCCTTAGGACCTTTAACAGTCACGATATTTCCATCATGCTTGACCTCAATACCGGCAGGTACAGTAACTTCTTTATAACCAATACGACTCACGGTAGTGACACCTCCTTACTTTCGAAAATTTCTACCAAACGTATGCTAATACTTCGCCGCCAATATTCTTTGCACGGGCGTCTTTATCTGTCATAACCCCTTCTGAGGTTGAGAGAATAGCGATTCCTAAGCCGTTTAGAACCTTAGGAACAGCGTCTGCTTTAACATATGAACGTAAACCAGGTTTTGAAATACGTTTAATCCCAGTAATAACACGTTCGTTATCTTTACTGAATTTCAAGAATACACGGATAATTCCTTGTTTGTCATCATCAATATATTCAACATTGCGAATGAAACCTTCATTTTTGAGGATTTCTGCAATATCGTGCTTAATTTTTGAAGCAGGTACTTCAAGAGATTCGTGCTTTGCCATATTAGCATTGCGAACACGTGTCAAGAAGTCTGCGATTGGATCAGTCATGACCATTAAATTTGCCCTCCTTTACTTTATTGGATTACCAGCTAGCCTTTTTCATCCCAGGAATTTGACCTTTGTGGGCAAGATCTCTTAGGCAAACACGGCATAACTTAAACTTACGATAAACTGAATGTGGACGACCACAACGTTCACAGCGTGTATATTCTTGCGTAGAGAACTTAGCTTCGCGTTTGTTCTTTGCAATTTGCGACTTTTTTGCCAATGTGAAACCCCCTTTATTTAGCGAATGGCATTCCTAATTGCGACAATAATTCCTTAGATTCTTCGTCTGAATTTGCAGTTGTAACAATAACAATATCCATACCACGAACTTTGTTAACATCATCAAAATCAATTTCAGGGAAAATCAACTGTTCACGGATACCTAATGTGTAGTTACCACGACCATCAAAGGCACGTTTGCTAACACCATGAAAATCACGAACACGAGGTAATGAAACAGATACTAATTTGTCTAAGAAATCATACATACGTTCACCACGTAATGTAACTTTAGTTCCGATAGGCATACCTTCACGTAAACGGAAACCAGCGATTGATTTTTTTGCCTTTGTAATAACAGGTTTTTGACCTGAAATTAAAGTTAATTCCTCAACAGCTTCATCCAAGTTCTTAGCGTTGCTAACTGCATCACCAACACCCATGTTGATAACGATTTTATCAACTTTAGGAGCTTGCATGATTGAAGTATAGCTAAACTTTTCCATTATTGATGGAACTACTTCTTTATCATATTTTTCTTTTAAACGATTAACCATGAAGAAAGTAATCCTCCTTTCCTATTCTACTTATCTAAAGTTTCACCAGTTTTTTTAGAAACTCGAACTTTTTTACCATCAACAACTTTCACACCTACACGAGTTGTTTCATTGTTTGATGGATCAAGCAACATAACGTTGGAAACATGAATGGGTGCTTCAACCTCAATAATTCCACCATTAGGATTTGCGTTACTTGGCTTTTGGTGTTTCTTAATAACATTTACACCTTTAACAATCACACGGTCTTTATTAGGAAAAACTTTTTCAATGACGCCTTCTTTTCCCTTATCTTTACCGGCAATTACCTTAACTTTGTCATTCTTTTTTACGAACATTTTATTTCGCACCTCCTTGCCAACATCGGTTTATTACAATACTTCAGGTGCTAAGGAAACAATCTTCATGAAGTTTCCATCACGTAATTCACGTGCAACTGGCCCGAAGATACGTGTACCTTTTGGTGATTTATCATCACCAATAATAACTGCTGCATTTTCATCAAATTTGATGTAAGAACCATCAGCACGATGTGTACCAAACTTTGTTCTAACAACAACCGCTTTTACAACATCACCTTTTTTGACAACGCCACCTGGTGTTGCTTGTTTAACAGTAGCAACGATTGTGTCACCAATATTTGCTGTACGAACGCGTGAGCCACCTAAAACCTTAATTACAAGGATTTCACGTGCACCAGAGTTATCAGCAACTTTTAAACGACTTTCTTGTTGGATCACGGTATGTGACCTCCTTTCGTTAACGAATCAGAATACGAATCAAAGTACATTTAAATCTAGAATAGTCTCTAGATAATAACTGCCTTTTCAACGATCTCAACTAAACGGAATCTCTTTGTTGCTGACAACGGACGAGTTTCCATAATCTTTACAATGTCTCCAACTCTTGCTTCGTTGTTTTCATCATGTGCCTTATACTTTTTGGAGTACTTAACACGTTTGTTATAAACTTTATGGTTCTTATAAGTTTCAATAACAACAGCAATTGTCTTATCCATTTTGTCCGAAACAACACGTCCTTGATAGACTTTACGTTGGTTACGAGCTTCAGTCATACTTTAGTTTCCTCCTCTTCGTATTCTATTTGTTTAATTCTTGTTGACGTAATGCAGTCTTGATACGTGCAATCGTCTTACGAACTTCTTTTAAACGAGCTGTATTTTCCAATTGACCGGTAGCTAATTGGAAGCGCAAGTTAAATAATTCCTCTTTGAATTGCTTTTCTTTATCGAGCATTTCAGCAGTGGTTAATTCATTAATTTCTTTAGCCTTCATTTGATTCGCCACCTACTTCCTCACGTTTTACAAACTTAGTCTTCACTGGGAGCTTGTGGGAAGCTAAACGCAATGCTTCACGAGCAACTTCTTCTGGAACATCGGCAATTTCAAAAAGAATCTTGCCACGTTTTACTGGAGCTACCCAACCTTCAGGAGCACCTTTCCCAGAACCCATACGAACACCAATAGCTTTAGCAGTATATGATTTATGAGGGAAAATTTTAATCCAAACTTTCCCACCACGTTTCATATAACGTGTCATTGCAACACGAGCAGCCTCAATCTGGCGGTTCGTAATCCAATGTGAATCAACAGCTTGTAAGCCATATTCTCCAAAAGCAACAGTCTTGCCACCCTTTGCTTCGCCACGCATCTTACCACGAAATTCGCGGCGATGTTTTGTACGTTTTGGTACTAACATAGGTTATTTCCCTCCTTTACGATTATCTTTCTTAGCAGGTAAAACTTCCCCACGGTAAATCCATACTTTAATTCCTAACTTACCATAAGTTGTTTGTGCTTCTGTCCATGCGTAATCAATATCAGCACGCAATGTGTGCAAAGGAACAGTTCCTTCTGAGAAATGTTCAACACGTGACATATCAGCACCATTAAGACGGCCTGCAACTTGAACTTTAATTCCTTTAGCACCTGAGCGCATTGTACGTTGGATACCTTGCTTCATAGCACGACGGAATGCAACACGGTTCTCCAATTGAACGGCAATGCTTTCGCCTACTAATAAAGCATCTAAATCAGGTCGTTTGATTTCAACAATATTGATATGAACTCTCTTACCTGTTAATTCATTTAATTCTTTACGAAGCTTTTCAACTTCTGCTCCACCTTTACCGATAACCATACCTGGTTTTGCAGTATGGATTGAAACATTAACACGCTTTGCAGCACGTTCAATTTCAACGGTAGAGACAGATGCATCGGCTAATTTTTTTTGAATGTATTCACGGATGTGTAAATCTTCATGTAAATTGTCAGCAAAATCTTTTTCTGCATACCATTTTGCATCCCAATCACGAATGATTCCTACACGTAATCCCGTTGGATTTACTTTTTGACCCACGCATTATCCCTCCTTATTTTACAGATACAACTACAGTAACATGACTAGTACGTTTGTTGATTGGAGAAGCAGAACCTTTTGCACGAGGACGGAAACGTTTTAAAGTTGGTCCTTCGTTAACAAAAGCTTCACTTACTATTAAATCTTCAACATCCAAGTCAAAATTATTTTCTGCATTTGCAATTGCTGATTTTAATACTTTTTCGATGATTAGAGAGCCAGCTCTTGGTGTGAACTTTAAAATCCCTAATGCTTCAGCTACGCTTTTGCCACGGATGAGATCGATCACTAGACGTGCTTTACGTGCAGGGATTCGAACTGTTTTGGCAGTTGCTTTTGCTGATGTAACTTGTTCAGCCATTTTATTACCCTCCCTTACTTAACACCTGTTTTTTTATCGCCACTACCATGACCACGGAACGTACGTGTTGGTACAAATTCACCCAACTTATGGCCAACCATATCTTCTTGAATATAAACTGGTACATGCTTACGACCATCATACACAGCGATTGTATAACCAATGAAACTTGGGAAAATTGTTGAACGACGTGACCATGTTTTTATTACAGATTTCTTTTCTTGATCTGCTTGAGCTTCGATTTTCTTCATCAAATGAGCATCAGCAAATGGTCCTTTTTTCAAACTACGACTCAATGTGAATCCTCCTTTCGGATCATCTAATCCTTAAGCAACCCTTTGGCTACTTGTTACGTTTACGCACGATAAATTTGTCAGATTGTGCCTTCTTAGAACGTGTCTTGTAACCCATCGTTTTCTTACCCCATGGTGACATAGGACTTGGACGACCGACAGGAGCTTTACCTTCACCACCACCGTGTGGATGATCGTTAGGGTTCATTACAGATCCACGAACTGTAGGACGTTTGCCAGCCCAACGTGAACGACCAGCTTTACCGATTTTGATAAGTTCATGTTGTTCATTACCAACTGCACCAATTGTTGCACGGCAAGTTGAAAGAATCATACGAACCTCACCAGAAGTCAAACGAACTAAAACATATTTGCCTTCCTTACCTAGTAATTGTGCTGATGTTCCAGCTGAACGAACTAATTGTCCACCTTTTCCAGGCTTAAGTTCGATATTATGAATAACTGTACCAACAGGAATATCTGCTAATGCCAAAGTATTACCTACCTTGATATCTGCTTCCTTTCCTGATTGAACAGTTTGGCCTACTTCAAGACCTTTAGGAGCAAGGATGTATGACTTAATACCATCAGCATAAACAAGTAATGCGATATTTGCTGAACGGTTTGGATCATATTCGATTGCCTTAACTGTTGCAGGTACATCATCTTTAATACGTTTAAAATCAATTAAACGGTATTGGCGTTTGTGACCACCACCACGATGACGGACAGTAATACGGCCATAACTATTACGGCCAGCTGTCTTGCTTTGTGATTCAAGCAATGATTTTTCTGGAGTTGTTTTTGTAATTTCAGAAAAATCTGAACCAGTCATATTACGACGTCCGTTAGAGGTTGGTTTAAATTTTTTGATCCCCACGTGTATTCCCTCCTATTACAAATTTTTATTCTTCAAATAATTTGATTTCTTTTGAATCAGCGCTTAATGTTACGATTGCTTTTCTACGCTTTTTTGTGTAGCCAGCATAACGACCCATACGCTTTAATTTACCTTTAACGTTCATGATGTTAACTTTAACAACCTTAACGTCAAAAATTTCTTCAACAGCTTTTTTAACTTCAATCTTAGTTGCACGAGTGTCAACATCAAATGTATAACGCTTTGCATCTAATCCTTCAGTTGAAGCTTCTGTGATAACTGGTTTTAAGATAATTTTACGTGCTTCCATTTTATGCAAGAACCTCCTCTACTTGAGAAAGAGCTTCTTGAGTCATGACTAACTTGTCGCTGTTAATGACGTCTAATACATTAACGCCTTTAGCACCAACGACCGTAACATTTGGTAAATTACGAGCTGAAAGAGCAGCTAAGTCATTGCCATCTTCAAGAACTACTAAAACTTTTGTCTTAACATCTAAGCTATTCAAAACTTCTGCGAAAGCCTTTGTTTTTGGTTGATCAAAACTTAATTTGTCAACAATCAGTAAACTCTCATCCACAACTTTTTGTGAAAGTACTGACTTAATTGCTAAACGGCGAACCTTCTTTGGAAGTTTGTAGCTATATGAACGTGGTGTTGGTCCGAAGACTGTTCCACCACCAACCCATTGTGGTGAACGGATAGAACCCTGACGAGCACGACCTGTTCCCTTTTGACGCCATGGTTTCTTACCACCACCAGAAACTGCACTTCTGTTCTTAACAGCATGTGTTCCTTGGCGTAATGATGCGCGTTGCATAATTACCGCATCAAAGACGACATTATTATTTGGTTCGATACCAAAAATGCTTTCGTTTAACTCAACTTCACCATTTTTGCTACCATCTTGTTTGAATAATGTAACTTTTGGCATTTAATTGTCCTCCCTTCCTCGAGTTATTTTGTTTTAACTGTACCAAGGATAGTAACCAATGACTTGTTAGCACCTGGCACATTACCTTTAATTAAAAGTACGTTATTTTCTACATCAGCTTTTACAATTTCAAGATTCTTAATCGTAACGCGATCTCCACCCATACGACCTGGAAGAAGTTTACCTTTGAATACACGGTTGATAACCGCACCCATTGAACCAGGACGACGATGGTAACGAGAACCGTGAGCCATAGGTCCACGTGATTGTCCCCAACGTTTGATGTTTCCTTGGAAGCCATGGCCCTTTGATGTACCAGTGACATTAACGATGTCGCCTGTTTCAAAGATATCTACCTTAACTTCATCTCCGACTTTGTAATCTCCAAGCTCAACATCTTTAATTTCACGAATGAAGCGCTTAGGAGCAGTTTTTGCTTTTGCTGCATGACCTTTAGCAGGTTTATTTGACAACACTTCACGCAAATCATCAAAGCCTAACTGAACAGCTTCGTAACCATCATTTTCAACAGTCTTGACTTGCATTACTACGTTAGCACCAACTTCAACGACAGTTACAGGAACTAATTCGCCATTATCAGTGAAAACTTGTGTCATCCCTACTTTTTTCCCTAAGATTCCTTTAGTGGTCATGAGTACACCTCCAATTAATTTATTTTACTATTGCTTTAGTAATTACTGAATTATAATTTGATTTCAATATCAACGCCACTTGGTAGATCCAATTTCATTAATGAATCAACTGTTTTTGGTGTTGGATTAACAATATCAATCAAACGCTTGTGTGTGCGCATTTCAAATTGCTCACGTGAGTCCTTATACTTATGTGGTGAACGGATAACCGTATAAAGTGTACGTTCCGTTGGTAATGGAATAGGACCTGCGATTGCTGCACCAGTTCTCTTTGCTGTTTCAACAATCTTATCAGCAGACTGATCTAAAATGCGATGTTCGTATGCCTTTAAACGAATACGAATTTTTTGTTTTGCCATTGTGTTCCCTCCTTCGTCTATTTTAAAAACAAGACTAGCTCCGTCGAAATTCCCAACCACCCCATGGCAAAGCTCCCGGGTGTGTCGCAACCTTCAACATCACAGCTCAAACTTCTTTTTAATGCGCGCACTCATCCCTTGGACAAGTACCTTTCTATAATACCTTGGATGCATCTTCAACGCAAGGCTTTTTTTAATTTAATTTGCTTTTTTTCAAAAAAATGCTTATTCTTTTTGTAAACACTTCTAGAAGGAGTCGATTCCAATGAAAAAAGCACTCTTAATAATTGATTATACAAATGATTTTGTTGCTGATGAAGGTTCACTAACCTGTGGTGCTTCTGGACAAGCTATTGACACTGAAATCACAAAATTAGCAACTGACTTTCTAACTAATCACGATTATGTTATTTTTCCCACAGACTTGCATAAAGAAAATGATCCCTATCATCCTGAAACTAAACTTTTCCCTCCACATAACCTTGAAAACACTTGGGGTCGTGAGCTTTTTGGAAATGTTGGTAGTTGGTTTAATCTTCATCAAAATGATGATAAAGTTTATTTTTTTGCCAAGAATAGATACTCCTCTTTCGTAAATACAAATCTTGAAAATTTCTTACGTACACACCATATTGAAGAACTTTACCTTACCGGTGTCTGCACTGATATCTGTGTACTTCATACAGCCATTGATGCATATAATAAGAACTTTAAAATTATCATTCCTCAAAAAGCTGTGGCCAGCTTTAATCAAGTTGGACATGAATGGGCACTTGAACATTTTAAAAAAAGTCTTGGAGCTACAATTATTTAAACTTCAATTATCTTGAACTCTACAATATCCACTTTTGACCATAATTGTCCAATTAAGCTACAATTGCTGTATAAAAAAAGCGGAAGCAAAGTTAACTTTGCTTCCGTCTTTTTTAATTATTCGGCGCTACCGCCATTTTTCTTAATAATTTCTTCTTGGATAGTCTTTGGAACTGGTTCGTAATGATCCATTGTCATTGTGAATGTTCCACGACCCTGTGTTGCTGAACGCAACGTTGTAGCATAGCCAAACATTTCTGCAAGTGGAACAAAAGCTTTAACAACTTGTGCATTTCCACGAGCTTCCATACCTTCAACACGACCACGACGAGCATTAACGTGTCCCATAACATCACCTAAATAATCTTCAGGAGCAACGATTTCAACACGCATGATTGGTTCAAGAATTGCGGCACCTGCCTTCTTTGAGGCATTGCGCAATGCCAATGATGCAGCAACCTTAAATGCAGCTTCACTAGAATCGACATCATGATAACTACCATCATATAACTTAGCCTTAACATCAATCAATGGATATCCTGCAAGAACACCATTCTTCATTGACTCACGTAGACCTTGTTCTACTGAAGGAATATACTCACGAGGAACAACCCCACCAACGATAGCATTTTCAAATTCAAAGCCTTTACCTTCTTCGTTTGGTGTAAATTCAACCCAAACATCACCATATTGACCTTTACCACCAGACTGGCGAACAAATTTACCTTGTGCAGATACTTGCTTTGTAAATGTTTCACGATAAGCAACTTGAGGTGCACCAACTTTAGCTTCAACCTTGAATTCACGTTTCATACGATCAACGATAATATCCAGATGAAGTTCACCCATCCCAGCAATTAATGTTTCGCCAGTTTCAGGGTTAGTTTCTGCTTTGAAAGTTGGATCTTCTTCAGCAAGTTTTTGTAAAGCAACATCCATCTTATCTTGGTCAGCTTTTGTATTTGGTTCAATTGAAACTTGGATAACTGGATCAGGGAATTCCATTGATTCAAGAATTAATGGATGTTTGATATCAGTTAAAGAATCACCTGTTGTTGTATCTTTCAAACCGATTGCAGCAGCAATATCACCTGAGAATACTTCAGCAATTTCCTTACGATGATTTGAATGCATTTGCAACAAGCGACCAACACGTTCGCGTTTGTCCTTAGTAGCATTTAATACATAAGAACCAGCTTCAAGTGTTCCTGCATATACACGGAAGAAAGTTAAACGACCAACGAATGGGTCTGTTGCAATCTTAAATGCTAAACCAGCAAATGGTTTATCATCGCCTGCAACTAATTCAACTTCTTCATCTGTATCAGGATCAGTTGCCTTGTATGGTTTAACATCCAAAGGTGAAGGTAAGTAATCATTAACTGCATCAAGCATCATTTGGACACCCTTATTTTTGAAAGCAGAACCAGCTAATACTGGGAATAATTCTAAGTTCAATGTTGCCTTACGAATAGCAGCCTTCAATTCTTCAACAGAAATTTCTTCACCTTCAAGGTATTTTTCCATAACACCTTCATCAACATCAGCAATTGCTTCAATCATTGCATCTCTACGATTCTGTGCTTCTTCTTTGTAATCATCAGGAATATCAACTGTATCCCATTTTGAACCAAGCTCATCTTCGTCGTAGATGTCGGCCTTCATTTCAATTAAATCGATAACACCTTGGAATGCATCTTCAGCACCAATAGGCATCTGAATAGCTACGGCATTTGCCTGAAGGCGATCTTTGATTGTACCTACAGAGTAGTCAAAGTTAGCGCCAATTTTATCCATTTTGTTAGCAAAAACAATTCTAGGAACAGCATATGTTGTAGCTTGACGCCAAACATTTTCTGTTTGTGGTTCAACACCTGATTGTGCATCAAGAACAACTACAGCACCATCAAGAACACGTAATGATCGTTCAACTTCAACTGTGAAATCAACGTGTCCTGGGGTATCAATGATATTGATCCGATGATCTTTCCATTGAGCAGTTGTAGCAGCAGATGTAATTGTAATCCCACGTTCTTGCTCTTGTTCCATCCAATCCATTTGTGATGCCCCTTCATGGGTTTCACCAATTTTATGGATTTTACCAGTGTAATACAAGATACGTTCTGTCGTTGTCGTTTTACCAGCATCAATATGAGCAACGATTCCGATATTACGTGTTTTTTCTAACGGAAATTCACGTTTGTTAGCCATTTGAGAGATTTCTCCTTCCAAATCTAATTAAGATTATGAACGTTTTAAACAATTTCAAAAAAATGACTACTATAGGATTACGGAAATCATATAATAGCCATTTTCCAAATTTACCAGCGATAATGTGCAAATGCACGGTTTGCATCTGCCATTTTATGTGTATCTTCACGTTTTTTAACAGATGCACCAGTATTATTGGCAGCATCAATAATTTCTTTTGCCAAACGTTCTGGCATTGTATGTTCACCACGTAAGCGAGAATAGTTAACTAACCATCTCAAACCTAATGTAGTACGACGATCTGGACGAACTTCAATAGGAACCTGATAGTTAGAACCACCAACACGGCGAGCCTTAACCTCAAGTACAGGCATGATGTTCTTCATTGCTTCTTCAAACACTTCTAATGGTTCATTACCTGTTTCTTCTTTAATTGAATCAAAAGCTTCGTATAAAATTCTTGAAGCAGTTCCACGCTTGCCATCAACCATCAAACGGTTAATCAAACGAGTAACCAATTTAGATTTGTAAATTGGATCTGGGAACACTTCGCGTTTTGTAACAGCACCTTTTCTTGGCATCTAAATAACCTCCTTAAACCGATCTATTATTATTTCTTAGGTCTCTTAGTACCATACTTCGAGCGACTCTGCTTACGGTCAGTGACACCGGCTGTATCCAAAGCACCACGAACGATATGGTAACGAACACCAGGAAGATCCTTTACACGACCTCCACGAATCAAAACAACACTATGTTCTTGTAAGTTATGACCGATACCTGGAATGTACGCTGTAACTTCAATCAAGTTGGACAAACGAACACGAGCATACTTACGTAAAGCTGAGTTAGGCTTCTTAGGTGTCATTGTACCAACACGAGTTGCAACCCCACGTTTTTGAGGAGCAGGATTGTTTGTTTGAACTTTCTTATAACTGTTATACCCAAAGTTTAAAGCTGGGGAATCAGATTTTGAACCTTTAGATTTACGACCTTTACGAATTAATTGATTAATTGTTGGCATCTAAAGCTTCCTCCTTCCTAAATTTACATTTTTTAAGTACACACATCCAGGTGGTTCATTATTTTGCAAAAAAATAAAAAAGACCTAGATGAAACGATGTATGCTAACGTAACACAGTCAGCATGTCCCGACAACGAGAGAAACTGTCCACATAAAGCACCTTGAGTATAATAACATCCCATTTAGACATCTGTCAATCTTTTTTCAATATTTTCCATTTTTATTTTAATTGCGTAATTATCTTGAAATGGACAAAAGGTGGTAATTTGAATGTATTATGTTTTACTTTTTTTATTTGGCTCAGCTTCAAGTTCGTTCATCGTGTGCTACAGCTGGAGATACGTTAATAACATCTCTCAATTACAACATCGTTCTTTCTGTGAAAAATGCCACCATAACCTAAAGGCCTGGCAATTAATTCCAATTCTTGGTTTTCTTTTGCAGCGCGGACGTTGTTTCTTTTGTGCTTCAAGAATTCCCCCTTTAAGCACTTTCATTGAATTATTAGGTGGAAGTCTTGCCGTATTTTGTTATTATACTTACCCTCATTCCTATTTTTTTATTTTATTTTCTTTCATTCTATGGAGTCTTTGTCTTGGGCTCCAAGATTATAAGTTATATGCAGCCTCAAGTACACTTTTATATTCTGGTTTCTCCATATTCTTAATAGTAAGTATCATAATCTTAAAATTTTCATTCTCTTATTTTTTTCAATTTGCTTTACTATTTGCTATCCTCATTTATTTTTCAATTAAGAAAATGTTTGGTTGGGCTGATGTAATTTACACAACTACTTCTTATTTTGTAATCGGTTATCAACACACCTTGTGGTTATTATTTATTGCAACAATTTTTTGTATGCTATTCTTCTTAGTCACACATTTTAAAAAAATCCCCTTTTTACCATTTCAAGCTCTCGGACTAATTATTATCACCGTTGCTCATCCACTATGTTGAACTTCTTATTTTTGAATGTAAGTACACAATTTCACTGTTTTTTAATTTTGTCAGCAAATTCAGATTTATATCCCATTTTCACATAATAATAAAAAACAACAATATAATATAACCTTAGTCACTACAAAAAAGAAGTTGGGTCAAAAGATATCTTTTGATCCAACTTCTCTATTTGTTTCATATAAATGTGTTCCAAAAGTCCAAATTATTCGACTTATATCCCACTCTTTTTATCGTTTCAGATTTATTTAGTCATTAGAAGGTGTGCTTTGTGTAGCAGCCTCTTCTTCTTTCATTTTCTTCTCTAAATCAGAAATAGAATAGACATTTTCAGAAACAGTTCCAACTTCTTTAGGCTTGATTCCACGATAATCAGGCATACCTGTACCAGCAGGAATAATCTTACCAATGATAACATTTTCTTTCAAACCAATAAGTGGATCATTTTTACCACGAATTGCAGCATCTGTTAAGACACGTGTTGTTTCCTGGAATGAAGCAGCAGACAAGAAACTATTTGTTTCAAGTGATGCTTTCGTGATTCCAAGTAAGACCGGTCTTGCAGTTGCAGGAATTCCACCTTTAATCAAGGTCTTATAGTTTTGATCCTTAAAGTCGAAGATATCCATCAATGTACCTGGTAAGAGCTCCGTATCACCTGGATCCATCACTCTGATTTTACGTAACATCTGACGAGACATAACTTCAATATGCTTATCGGAGATTTCTACACCTTGCATACGATAAACTTTTTGGACTTCTCTTAGAATATAGTTTTCAGTTGATAATACATCACGTACCTGAATAAGTTGTTTAGGATCAATTGAACCAACAGTCAGTGCATCTCCACGATGAATCTGATCTCCTTCAGCAACTTTTAGTACTGAAGTAAATGGCAGACTATAGGTTCTTGTATCAGTTTCACCTTTAACTGTAACTTCCTTCGTACGTTCAGCAGGATTTTCTTCAATTGCCTCAATAACACCTGTAACTTCAGTAATCTCAGCACGACCTTTAGGATTACGTGCTTCAAAAATTTCTTGAACACGAGGAAGTCCTTGAGTAATATCATCCCCAGCAACACCACCAGTATGGAAAGTACGCATCGTAAGCTGAGTACCTGGTTCACCAATTGATTGAGCAGCGACAGTTCCGACAGCTTCACCAACTTCAACCTCATCACCTGTAGCCATATTGCGACCATAACAATGTTCACATACACCATGACGAGTATTACATGTAAATGCTGAGCGAATTGTAACCTTTTCAACCCCAGCATTAATAATTTCAGCAGCAATGTCTTCAACCATCATTACATTTGCTGGCACAATAACTTTACCAGTTTTTGGATTCTTAACTTCTTTCATCGTATAACGACCTAAAATACGATCATATAACGGTTCAATCAGTTCATTTCCTTCGCGAATTGCTGTCACATCAAGTCCACGATCAGTTCCACAGTCTTTCTCGCGAATAATTACATCTTGTGCAACATCCACTAAACGACGTGTAAGATAACCTGAGTCAGCAGTCTTAAGAGCCGTATCAGTCATACCTTTACGGGCCCCATGAGTAGAAATAAACATTTCCATAACAGATAAGCCTTCACGGAAGTTCGCGATAATTGGCAATTCCATTGTCTTACCATTAGGAGCAGCCATTAAACCACGCATTCCAGCTAACTGTGTAAAGTTAGAGATGTTACCACGTGCACCAGAATCTGACATCATTTGAATTGGGTTCTTAGGATTCATATTTTGAATAAGTTTTTCTTGAATTTGATCTTTTGCATCATTCCAAATTGCAATAACTCGTTCATAACGTTCATCTTCAGTAATCAAGCCTCGACGGAATTGCTTTGCAACATTTGCAACTTCCTTATGTGCTTCATCAATGATAGCTGGTTTCTCCTTCAAATCAGTAACATCAGAGATCCCAACTGTCAAGCCAGATTTAGTGGATTGATAATACCCAACATCCTTCATTCTATCAAGCAGTTTAGATGTCTCCGTAACCTTGAATTTCTTATAAACTTCGGCAACAATATCACTTAAGAACCCTGCCTTAAATGATAGCACTAGTTCATGATCAGCCAAATATTGATGAATATCTGCCCCTGGTTCAATAAAGAATTTGTCAGGTGTCAATCCTGTAAGATTTTCTTCTGATGGTTCATTTAGATATGGAAATTCTGGTGGAAGAATCTCGTTAAAGATTGCTTTACCAACAGTTGTAACCATAATCCGTTCTTTTTGCCAATCACTGAATGGCTTACCAATTTTAGCAAGCGATGTTGTCTGCAAACCAATTCGTGTGTGCAAATGAACATAGTTGTTTAGATATGCAGTACGTGCTTCATTGACATCCTTGAAGATCATCCCTTCGCCTTCACGGCCTGCTTCTTCAACTGTCATATAGTAGTTACCGATAACCATATCCTGTGATGGTGTAACAATTGGTTTACCATCTTTCGGTGCCAAGATATGATGAGCAGCAAGCATCAGCAAACGTGCTTCTGCTTGTGCTTCTGCAGATAATGGGACATGAATAGCCATTTGATCTCCATCAAAATCAGCATTGTAAGCTTCACAAGCCAATGGATGCAAGCGCATAGCTTTACCATTTACTAATGTAGGTTCAAAGGCTTGGATACCCAAACGGTGAAGTGTAGGTGCTCGGTTAAGAAGAACAGGATGTTCTTTAATAACTTCTTCCAATACATCCCAGATATCTTCATCTCGGCGATCAATCTTTCTCTTAGCATTCTTGATATTAGAAGCCATTTCACGTTGAACAAGTTCTTTCATCATGAAAGGTTTAAACAATTCAAGTGCCATTTCATGAGGAATTCCCATTTGGTTCATCTTCAACTTAGGTCCAACATCAATAACAGAACGACCGGAATAATCAACACGTTTCCCAAGTAGGTTTTGACGGAAACGTCCCTGCTTACCTTTAAGCATATGTGACAATGATTTCAAAGGACGATTACCAGGTCCAGTTACAGGACGACCACGACGACCATTATCAATCAAAGCATCCACTGCTTCTTGTAACATACGTTTTTCATTTTGAACGATAATTCCTGGTGCATTCAAATCAAGCAATCTCTTCAAACGATTGTTACGATTAATTACACGACGATACAAATCGTTCAAGTCTGAGGTAGCAAATCGTCCACCTTCAAGTTGTACCATTGGTCGAAGGTCTGGTGGGATAACAGGAATTGCATCCATTACCATCCAGCTAGGTTCGTTGCCTGATTGTAAGAACGCTTCAAGAATATCAAGACGGCGAACTGCACGAGTTCTCTTTTGTCCAGTTGCTTCCTTTAGTTCTTCTTTTAATTCTGCACATTCTTTTTCAAGTTCAACATCTTGTAACAAAGTACGAATTGCTTCTGCACCCATTCCAGCTCTAAATTCTTGACCATATTGTTCACGTTTCTCACGGAATTCACGTTCTGTCAAAAGCTGTTTCTTTTCAAGTGGTGTATTTCCAGGTTCTGTAACCACATATGAAGCAAAATAAATGACTTCTTCAAGTGCACGAGGACTCATATCAAGAACTAGTCCCATACGACTAGGAATTCCTTTAAAATACCAGATATGTGTGACTGGTGCGGCAAGTTCAATATGTCCCATACGCTCACGACGAACTTTAGAACGCGTAACTTCAACGCCACAGCGATCACAAACTATTCCTTTATAGCGGATACGCTTGTACTTACCACATGCACATTCCCAATCTTTTGTTGGCCCGAAAATTCTTTCGTCAAACAAACCGTCTTTTTCTGGTTTAAGGGTACGATAGTTGATTGTTTCTGGTTTCTTTACCTCACCATAAGACCAGCTACGGATCTTATCTGAAGAAGCCAAACCAATCTGCATGCTATCGAATTTATTGACATCGATCAAGAGATCGACCTCCTTTTCTTATTTGGATGATTTAGAGTAACTGACTGATTAATTACATTAGTTCTCAGTTTTAGATTCAGCCTTTTCAGCATTGACTTCCTCTTCTTGTTCTTTCTTTTCAGCCTGTTCTTTTGCTACCTTACTTAAAGCATCAACATTTACGACCTCATCATCTTCATCATCCATATCACGTAATTCAATCTCATTTTTAGCTGTATCTAAGACCTTCATATCAAGTCCTAATGATTGCAATTCTTTTACAAGAACGCGGAATGATTCAGGAACACCTGGTTTTGGAATTGGTTCGCCTTTGACAATTGCTTCATAGGTCTTAACACGTCCAACAACATCATCAGATTTGTATGTCAGTATTTCTTGCAGAGTATATGCAGCACCATAAGCTTCAAGTGCCCAAACTTCCATTTCACCAAAACGCTGTCCACCAAATTGTGCTTTACCACCCAAAGGCTGTTGCGTAACAAGTGAGTATGGCCCGATTGAACGAGCATGAATCTTATCATCAACCATATGTGCAAGCTTCATATAATACATAACCCCTACAGCAATACGATTATCAAATGCATCACCTGTACGGCCATCGTAAAGAACTGTCTTACCATCAGTTGACATGCCAGCTTCTTTTAATGCATCCCAGATATCACTATCACGAGCACCATCAAAAACAGGTGAAGCAACATGAATACCAAGTTTACGTGCGGCCATTCCAAGATGAAGATCAAGAACCTGTCCGATGTTCATACGCGATGGCACACCCATTGGGCTAAGCATAATATCAATTGGAGTACCGTCTGGCATAAATGGCATATCCTCTTCAGGAATAACAATCGAAACCGTTCCTTTGTTTCCATGACGTCCGGCCATCTTGTCACCAACTTGGATCTTACGTTTTTGTGCAATATATACACGGACCATCATGTTGACCCCTGGAGATAATTCATCCCCAGCTTCGCGTGTAAAGATTTTTACATCTTGTACAATTCCGCCGCCACCATGAGGTACACGCAATGAAGTATCACGAACTTCGCGTGCTTTTTCTCCAAAGATTGCGTGCAATAAGCGTTCCTCAGCAGATAATTCTGTCACACCCTTAGGAGTAACCTTACCAACTAAAATATCACCATCATGAACTTCAGCACCAATACGGACAATTCCAAATTCATCCAGATCACGTAATGTATCTTCACCAACATTAGGGATTTCGCGCGTCATTTCTTCAGGCCCTAACTTGGTATCACGTGCTTCTGATTCGTGTTCTTCAATATGAATAGAAGTATACACATCTTCCTTGACTAAACGTTCGTTAATAGCAATGGCATCTTCAAAGTTATAACCATCCCAAGTCATAAAGGCAATCAATGGGTTTTGTCCTAATGCCAATTCACCGCTTTCCATTGATGGACCGTCAGCTAGAACTTCATCATAATCAACATGGTCTCCAACACGAACAATCGGTCTTTGATTATAGTTCTTACCACCGTTAGAACGACGGAATTTCATTAATTTATATTTATCAAGTGAACCATCAGCACGACGAACACGAATTTCGCGTGCATCTACATATTCGACAGTTCCTTCACTCTTACTAATTAAAGCTACCCCTGAATCATGTGCAGTCTTATATTCAATCCCTGTTCCAACAAGTGGTGCATGTGGATCAAGTAATGGCACAGCCTGACGCTGCATATTAGCACCCATCAACGCACGGTTAGAATCATCATTTTCCAAGAAAGGAATACATGCAGTTGCGACCGCAACAACTTGTTTAGGCGAAACATCCATATAATCGACTTTGTCAACGGTTATTTCGATGTTCTCACTCTTATTACGAGCCATAACGACATTATCAACAAATGACCCATCTTCATTCAATGGTGAGTTTGCTTGTGCAATAACATAATTATCTTCTTCGTCAGCAGTTAAATAATCAATCTTATCTGTAACCATATGTGTGGTCCATGAAACGCGACGATACGGTGTTTCAATAAATCCATAACGGTTTACTCGTGCATAAGAAGAAAGACTATTAATCAAACCGATATTAGGTCCTTCAGGTGTTTCAATCGGGCACATCCGACCATAATGAGTATAATGAACATCTCGAACTTCATATCCTGCACGATCACGAGTCAATCCACCAGGTCCTAAGGCTGATAGACGACGCTTATGTGTTAGTTCACCAAGCGGATTAGTCTGGTCCATAAATTGTGAAAGTTGTGAACTACCAAAGAATTCTTTAATAGAAGCAACTACAGGGCGAATATTAATCAATTGTTGTGGTGTAACAGTTGAGATATCTTGAATTGACATCCTTTCACGAACAACACGTTCCATACGTGAAAGTCCAATTCTAAATTGGTTCTGTAATAACTCACCAACTGAACGAATACGACGATTACCCAAATGATCAATATCATCAACAAAACCGATTCCTTCTTGCAAATTGAAGAAATAATTCATAGAAGCAATGATATCTGCGGGTAAAATATGTTTATACTTCAAATCAATGTTGCCATTACCAATCATATTGACAATCTTTTCTGGATCCTTTGGAGAATAAACTTTAATAATTTGAAGTGTCGTAGGGTCAGTCACAACCCCTTCATCTGATGGATGGAAAACAACTGTTTTAAAGTCATTTTTTTCAAGATATGGTGTTAACTTCTCCATAACGTGCTTGTCTAACACCGTATCCTTGTTAACAATAATTTCACCAGTTTCAGGATCTGCTAAAGTTTCAGCAAGAGTTAAATTAAGTAATCTTGTTTTCAAATCAAGTTTTTTATTAATCTTATAACGACCAACAGGAGCTAAATCATAACGTTTTGGATCAAAGAAACGTGCAGTCAGTAAACTTCGTGAACTATCTGCAGTTTTAGGTTCTCCTGGACGTAGTCTTTCATAAATGTCTTTCAGTGATTCAACGACACGTGAATCATCTGCATTTTTGTGAACATCCTTTTCAAGAGTCAACATCAAGCTATCTGTGTTACCAAGAATTTGGATGATTTCGTCATCTGAACTGTAGCCCAGAGCGCGAATCAATTCTGTCAATGGTATCTTACGAGTACGATCAATTCGAACATATGCAATATTTTTTGCATCTGTTTCGTATTCTAACCATGCACCACGGTTAGGAATTACAGTTGTTCCATAATTCTCACGCCCATTTTTATCTAGTTCTGAATTATAGTAAACTCCTGGTGAACGCACTAATTGAGAAACAATTACACGTTCAGCACCATTAATAATAAATGTCCCCTGTTCAGTCATTAATGGAAAATCACCAAAGAAGACATCTTGTGCCTTAATTTCACCAGTTTCATGGTTAATCAAGTTAAGCGTTACATGAAGTGGAGCTGAATAGTTTGCATCATGTTGTCTTGCTTCTTCCACAGTATACTTAGGTTCAAGCAACTGATAGTCGACAAATTCAAGTGATAGGTTACCTGCAAAGTCCTCGATTGGCATAATATCTTCAAACATTTCACGAAGACCTTCATCCAAAAACCAATTGTAGGAGTCGCTTTGAATCTCAATCAAGTTAGGCAAGTCCAGCACTTCTTTAATTCGAGCATAACTTCTACGTGTACGGTGTTTACCGTATTTTACTATATGTCCTGCCAAGTTGTTCACCTCTCAAAATTTTTCTGTGACAGCCAACGAAATATTACATTTGTGTTACAAATTACTAGAAAAACATTTTTTTGGCAAAAAAAAACCAAAAACAGGTCACATCGTCTAACGAATTAACACCATTTTTGCTTCTATAAAGGGATTCTATGGACAATAGATCACAGTCTCCCCATTTCACAGTTTCGCAATTATTTATGATACCAATATAATTATATTATGTCAAGAATTAATTTTTTAATCTTAATTCAAAATAAAGGGGCCACAACAAAATAACTATTTGTTATGACCCTTCCATATGTGAATGTGCCATCAGTCGAGAAAATTTGACCTTTGACTCAGTCACTTCTAAAATTTTTTCTTTGAAATACAGTATTACTGCTTTGTCAGTTCTTTTTTATTTTCATCTTCAGTAACAACGATATTAATCTTACCCTTAGTTGCTCCAATTGTTACTTTGCTTCCGATTTTAACTTGACCAGTAATCAATAGTTCACTCAATCTATCTTCAACTTCGGTTTGCAAAGCCCTTCTAATTGGTCTTGCACCATACTCAGGATCAAAACCATTCTTTGTGATTACATCAATAGCTGCAGGTGTAATTTTAATTGAAACATTTTGTTTCCTTACACGATTTAGTAATTCATTCGCCATAAGTTTAACAATCTTGTGCAATTCCTCTTTTTGAAGTGAGTGGAAAACAATCGTTTCATCAACTCTATTAAGAAATTCTGGTCTAAATGATTTTTTCAAGACTTCATGAATTTTAGCTGACATTTTAGTAAAATCACTAGCTGAATCAGTACTACCAAATCCAACTTCTTTTTCATCTCTGAGTGCTGTTGCTCCAAGATTAGAGGTCATTATAATGATTGTATTTTTGAAGTCAACTTTTCTTCCCTTTGAATCTGACAAATATCCATCATCTAAAACTTGTAACAAAATATTAAAGACATCTGGGTGGGCCTTTTCCACTTCATCAAAAAGAATAACTGAATACGGATGTTGTCTCACTTTTTCTGTTAACTGTCCACCCTCTTCATAACCAACATATCCTGGGGGTGACCCAATGAGCCGACTAGTTGCATATTTTTCCATATATTCACTCATATCTATCCGAATCATTGAATCTTCTGAACCAAAGATTACTTCTGCAAGACTCTTGGCAAGTTCTGTTTTCCCAACACCTGTAGGGCCAAGAAACATAAATGAACCAATTGGACGGTTAGGATCTTTCAATCCACTGCGTGCACGCCTAATAGCACGAGAAACTGCCGAGACTGCTTCATCTTGTCCAATAACACGTTTGTGCAGAACCTTTTCAAGATCAATCAAGCGATTTGTTTCCTTCTTTTGCATCTGCGTGACTGGTACACCTGTCCATTCAGAAACAATCTTTGCAATATCTTCCGATTCTACACTCAGAGTATATTTTGCGTGATCAGTACTTGCTTTTATCAATCTATCAATTTGTTTCTTAATTTTTAATTCTTTTACTCGAATTTCAGCTACTTCCTCAAATTCTCCTGAACCTAACGCTACAACTTTTTGCTCAGCCAATGTTTTTAATTGATTCTTCTTTTCGGCAATCTTATTAACTCCGTTGCTATTTTCAATACGTACACGTGCCGCTGCTTCGTCCATTAAATCAATTGCCTTGTCTGGTAAGAAACGGTCTGCAATGTAACGAACACTTAATTGTACAGCACTTTCAATTGCATCATCCGTTATTTCGACTTGATGATGATCCTCATAGCGAGAGCGTAAGCCCTTAAGAATAGCAATTGTATCCTCGCTCGAAGGTTCTTCAACTAATACCTTAGCAAACCGTCGTTCTAGCGCAGAATCAGATTCGATATATTTTTGGAATTCATCAAGCGTAGTTGCTCCAACAACTTGAACTTCTCCTCTAGCCAAAGCTGGTTTTAAAATATTTGAAGCATCAATTGCTCCTTCTGCACCACCAGCTCCAATTAACGTATGCAACTCATCAATAAATAAAATGACATTTCCATCAGCATATATCTCATCAATTATTTTCTTAACACGGTCTTCAAATTCTCCACGATACTTGGTTCCAGCTACTAATGAACCCATATCAAGCATCATTACACGCTTATTCTGCAAAGAATCAGGAACACTTCCCGCAATAATAGCTTCTGCAAGGCCTTCTGCTACGGCTGTCTTACCAACACCTGGTTCACCTAGCAAAACAGGATTATTCTTTGTTCTTCTACTCAAAACCTGAATAAGACGTTTAACTTCTTTTTCCCGTCCAATTACAGGATCTATTTTTTTATTTTGAGCTAAATCAGTAAGATCCCTAGCTAATGAGTTAAGTGTTGGTGTCCCATTTGTCTTAGTTGTTTTTTTATCATACTTTTTCATTTGAGCTTCACTCAAGCCCAATTTATGCACTATTGATTGGTACATTCTCCTAGTGTCAACATTAAGTGCCTGTAAAATACGTGAAGAAAGAATATCATTATTTCTTAACAAAGCAAGTAAAAGATGTTCAGTCCCAATTTTTTGTGCATTTGTTCGTTTAGCTTCATCTCCAGCTAACGCCAATATTTCTTTTGCACGGGGTGA
This sequence comes from Liquorilactobacillus hordei DSM 19519, assembly GCF_019443985.1. Lineage (NCBI taxonomy): Bacteria > Bacillati > Bacillota > Bacilli > Lactobacillales > Lactobacillaceae > Liquorilactobacillus > Liquorilactobacillus hordei. Next base: position 609,170 of record NZ_CP049303.1, on the reverse strand, counting down.
ATATGGAAGATATCCAACACTGTCAGTTTTTTTCAGTGTGCCATATCCAGCAATTCTTTCGATTTCTTCTCTAACATCTGTTTCTGTAATTATAAATTGTTTTAAAACTTTAGCTGCTATACCTTGTTCTTCGAGGGTTAAAGCAAGTAATAAATGTTCAGTTCCAATTGCTTGATGGCGAAAATATTTAGCCTGTTCCTGTGCCAAAACTAAAACCTTTTTCGCGCTTGGTGTAAATAAATTATCCATTGTAACCCCTCACTTTCTAGTCGTCGTATCTTAAACGATTCAATATATTAATCAAGATTCTTGCCCTAACTATCTTTTCGATTTGGTTATTTTGAAAAGCAAGAGTTCGCTTATCAATACTAGAAATAATCAAGTTAGATTCTCTTCTTGTCAGCATTCCTTCCTGATACAAACTTTGAATGATCTGAAATGCCTTATTAAAATCAATTTCATCTCCTACTATACTAATCAAATCATCTATAACGTCTGAATCATCTAATAAATTGACTTTGACAATTCTGATGTAGCCTCCTCCACCACGTTTGCTTTTTACAACATATCCGTTTTGAATGGTGAATCTAGTATTAATGACATAATTAATCTGTGATGGTACACAGTTGAAAAGATCAGCTATTTCGGAGCGCTTGATTTCAACTTGTTGTGAATCAGCTAAAATACTCTTTAAGTATTTCTCAATAATATCTGAAATATTTTGGCTTTGCATGCAATCATCCTTTTTAATTTGACTAATATTGACTTTTATTATACGGAAAAAAATTGCAATTGCAAAGTTAATGACATACTGGCAAAATATTATATTCTTTGTTAAAGATTAAACCACAAAAATCTTTTTTATCAACCTAAATATTAAAAAAGATTGCAGACACAAAAAAAGTTATGGTAATATCCCATAACTTCATCATATACATGCTCTCAAATCGGGAAAACAAGATTTGAACTTGCGACCCCTACGTCCCGAACGTAGTGCTCTACCAAACTGAGCTACTTCCCGATTAATAAATCCAAAGAAATAAGTCAATCAACTCTCAAATCGGGAAGACAGGATTCGAACCTGCGACCCCCTGGTCCCAAACCAGGTGCTCTACCAAGCTGAGCTACTTCCCGATTAATGCACCCAGTAGGAGTCGAACCTACAACCTTCTGATTCGTAGTCAGACACTCTATCCAATTGCGCTATGGGTGCATAATAATAAAACTTAATGCCGAGGACCGGAATCGAACCGGTACGGTAATCACTTACCGCAGGATTTTAAGTCCTGTGCGTCTGCCAGTTCCGCCACCCCGGCAAAAAACAAACAAGCGGAAGACGGGATTCGAACCCGCGACCCCCACCTTGGCAAGGTGATGTTCTACCACTGAACTACTTCCGCAAAAAAATATAAATGCCGACTAGACGATTCGAACGCCCGACCCTCTGATTACAAATCAGATGCTCTACCAACTGAGCTAAGTCGGCAAAAATGGTGCGGGTGAAGGGATTTGAACCCCCACGTCTTTCGACGCTAGAACCTAAATCTAGTGCGTCTGCCAATTCCGCCACACCCGCAAATATAAAAATAAAAAAGAAATGAGTCGTGACAGGCTCGAACTGTCGACCCTCTGATTAAAAGTCAGATGCTCTACCGACTGAGCTAACGACTCAAGATGGAGGATACAGGGCTCGAACCTGTGACCCTCTGCTTGTAAGGCAGACGCTCTCCCAACTGAGCTAATCCTCCATATTTGCACGGCAACGACCTATCCTCGCAGGGGGCGATCCCCCAACTACTATCGGCGCTAAGAAGCTTAACTTCTGTGTTCGACATGGGAACAGGTGTATCCTTCTTGCCATCATCACCGCACTCTTTTACTTGAGAAAACTTTGTTCTCTCAAAACTAGCTAATATTTCTCTTCCTTAATCAACTACCGTCCGCATTTCTTTCTTTGGTTAAGTCCTCGACCGATTAGTTTTGGTCCGCTCCATACATCACTGTACTTCCACTTCCAACCTATCTACCTGATCTTCTCTCAGGGGTCTTACTTCCCGAAGGAATGGGAAATCTTATCTCGAGGTGAGTTTCGCACTTAGATGCTTTCAGCGTTTATCTCATCCACACATAGCTACCCAGCGATGCTCCTGGCGGAACAACTGGTACACCAGCGGTGTGTCCATCCCGGTCCTCTCGTACTAAGGACAGATCCTCTCAAATTTCCTACGCCCGCGACGGATAGGGACCGAACTGTCTCACGACGTTCTGAACCCAGCTCGCGTACCGCTTTAATGGGCGAACAGCCCAACCCTTGGGACCGACTACAGCCCCAGGATGCGATGAGCCGACATCGAGGTGCCAAACCTCCCCGTCGATGTGGACTCTTGGGGGAGATAAGCCTGTTATCCCCAGGGTAGCTTTTATCCGTTGAGCGATGGCCCTTCCATGCGGAACCACCGGATCACTAAGCCCGACTTTCGTCCCTGCTCGACTTGTAGGTCTCGCAGTCAAGCTCCCTTGTGCCTTTACACTCTGCGAATGATTTCCAACCATTCTGAGGGAACCTTTGGGCGCCTCCGTTACCTTTTAGGAGGCGACCGCCCCAGTCAAACTGCCCACCTGACACTGTCTCCCACCACGTTTATTGGTGAGGGTTAGAGTGTTCATACAACGAGGGTAGTATCCCACCAATGCCTCCATCGAGACTAGCGTCCCGATTTCTATGGCTCCTACCTATCCTGTACAAGTTGTACAAACACCCAATATCAAGCTACAGTAAAGCTCCATGGGGTCTTTCCGTCCTGTCGCGGGTAACCCGCATCTTCACGGGTAATATAATTTCACCGAGTCTCTCGTTGAGACAGTGCCCAAATCGTTACGCCTTTCGTGCGGGTCGGAACTTACCCGACAAGGAATTTCGCTACCTTAGGACCGTTATAGTTACGGCCGCCGTTTACTGGGGCTTCAATTCTGAGCTTCGCCGAAGCTAACCCATCCTCTTAACCTTCCAGCACCGGGCAGGCGTCAGCCCCTATACGTCATCTTACGATTTTGCAGAAACCTGTGTTTTTGATAAACAGTCGTTTGGGCCTATTCACTGCGGCTGAACTTGCGTTCAGCACCCCTTCTCCCGAAGTTACGGGGTCATTTTGCCGAGTTCCTTAACGAGAGTTCTCTCGCTCACCTTAGGATTCTCTCCTCGACTACCTGTGTCGGTTTGCGGTACGGGTAGTTATTATCTAACTAGAAGCTTTTCTCGGCAGTGTGACATCAGTATCTTCGCTACTATAATTTCGCTTCCCATCACAACTCGTCCTTATAAGTAAGCATTTGACTCACTTACAAACTCGTTGCTTGGACACACATATCCATCAGTGTGCATACTTAGCCTCCTGCGTCCCTCCATCGTTCAAACAATAATAACTAGTACAGGAATCTCTACCTGTTATCCATCGCCTACGCCTCTCGGCCTCAGCTTAGGTCCCGACTAACCCTGGGAGGACGAGCCTTCCCCAGGAAACCTTAGTCATTCGGTGGACAGGATTCTCACCTGTCTTTCGCTACTCATACCGGCATTCTCACTTCTAAGCGCTCCACCAGTCCTTCCGGTCTAGCTTCTTCGCCCTTAGAACGCTCTCCTACCACGCAACCTTACGGTTGCATCCACAATTTCGGTAATATGTTTAGCCCCGGTACATTTTCGGCGCAGGGTCACTCGACTAGTGAGCTATTACGCACTCTTTAAATGGTGGCTGCTTCTGAGCCAACATCCTAGTTGTCTATGCAACTCCACATCCTTTTCCACTTAACATATATTTAGGGACCTTAATTGGTGGTCTGGGCTGTTTCCCTTTCGACTACGGATCTTATCACTCGCAGTCTGACTCCCGGATATAGATCGATGGCATTCGGAGTTTATCTGAATTCAGTAACCCTAGATGGGCCCCTAGTCCAAACAGTGCTCTACCTCCACGATCCTTTCTTTCCGAGGCTAGCCCTAAAGCTATTTCGGAGAGAACCAGCTATCTCCAAGTTCGTTTGGAATTTCTCCGCTACCCACACCTCATCTCAGCATTTTTCAACATACATGAGTTCGGTCCTCCAGTGCGTTTTACCGCACCTTCAACCTGGACATGGGTAGGTCACTTGGTTTCGGGTCTACGTCTACATACTGATACGCCCTATTCAGACTCGCTTTCGCTACGGCTCCGTCATTTCCGACTTAACCTTGCATGCAAACGTAACTCGCCGGTTCATTCTACAAAAGGCACGCTATCACCCATTAACGGGCTCTAACTACTTGTAGGCACATGGTTTCAGGAACTATTTCACTCCCCTTCCGGGGTGCTTTTCACCTTTCCCTCACGGTACTGGTTCACTATCGGTCACTAGGGAGTATTTAGCCTTGGGAGATGGTCCTCCCGGATTCCGACGGAATTTCACGTGTTCCGCCGTACTCAGGATACTGAATTGAGAGAATGTCATTTCATCTACAGGGCTTTCACCTTTTTTCGCTGATCTTCCCAAATCATTCGATTATAACATTCTTTGGTAACTCAAATATTCAGTCCTACAACCCCAAAAAGCAAGCTTCTTGGTTTGGGCTGTTCCCCGTTCGCTCGCCGCTACTTAGGGAATCGATTTTTCTTTCTCTTCCTGCAGGTACTTAGATGTTTCAGTTCCCTGCGTCTTCCTCTAACTGGTCTATGTATTCAACCAGTAGTAATAGTCGATAAAAACTATTGGGTTTCCCCATTCGGAAATCTCCGGATCATAGCTTACTTACAGCTCCCCGGAGCATATCGGAGTTAGTCCCGTCCTTCATCGGCTCCTAGTGCCAAGGCATTCACCATGCGCCCTTAATAACTTAACCTATCTTTACCTACGGTAAAGCGGTTATGAGTTTAGCGTTCAAGATTTTTCTTGTTTTAAACTCTTTAAAACGCGGTGTTCTCGGTTTGTTAATTATTTTAGAAAAATATTATCTAGTTTTCAAAGAACAAATTTGACAATTATCTTGTCAATGGAGCCTAACGGGATCGAACCGATGACCTCCTGCGTGCAAAGCAGGCGCTCTCCCAGCTGAGCTAAGGCCCCATAAAAAATATAAAAAGGATGGGCCTAAATGGACTTGAACCATCGACCTCACGCTTATCAGGCGTGCGCTCTAAACCAGCTGAGCTATAGGCCCATAACATCCTCAAATAGAGAAGTAGGCCTCTCAAAACTAAACAAAGTTTCAACAATCGTGTGTAGGTTTCCGTTATATCCTTAGAAAGGAGGTGATCCAGCCGCAGGTTCTCCTACGGCTACCTTGTTACGACTTCACCCCAATCATCTGTCCCACCTTAGACGGCTGGCTCCATAAATGGTTACCTCACCGGCTTTGGGTGTTACAAACTCTCATGGTGTGACGGGCGGTGTGTACAAGGCCCGGGAACGTATTCACCGCGGCATGCTGATCCGCGATTACTAGCGATTCCGACTTTATGTAGGCGAGTTGCAGCCTACAATCCGAACTGAGAACGGCTTTAAGAGATTAGCTAAACCTCGCGGTTTCGCGACTCGTTGTACCGTCCATTGTAGCACGTGTGTAGCCCAGGTCATAAGGGGCATGATGATTTGACGTCATCCCCACCTTCCTCCGGTTTGTCACCGGCAGTCTCACTAGAGTGCCCAACTAAATGCTGGCAACTAGTAATAAGGGTTGCGCTCGTTGCGGGACTTAACCCAACATCTCACGACACGAGCTGACGACAACCATGCACCACCTGTCATTCTGTCCCCGAAGGGAACACCTAATCTCTTAGGTTGTCAGAAGATGTCAAGACCTGGTAAGGTTCTTCGCGTTGCTTCGAATTAAACCACATGCTCCACCGCTTGTGCGGGCCCCCGTCAATTCCTTTGAGTTTCAACCTTGCGGTCGTACTCCCCAGGCGGAATGCTTAATGCGTTAGCTGCAGCACCGAAGGGCGGAAACCCTCCAACACTTAGCATTCATCGTTTACGGTGTGGACTACCAGGGTATCTAATCCTGTTTGCTACCCACACTTTCGAACCTCAGCGTCAGTTACAGACCAGAGAGCCGCTTTCGCCACTGGTGTTCTTCCATATATCTACGCATTTCACCGCTACACATGGAGTTCCACTCTCCTCTTCTGCACTCAAGTCTTTCAGTTTCCAATGCATGACTTCGGTTAAGCCGAAGGCTTTCACATCAGACTTAAAAAACCGCCTGCGTTCCCTTTACGCCCAATAAATCCGGACAACGCTTGCCACCTACGTATTACCGCGGCTGCTGGCACGTAGTTAGCCGTGGCTTTCTGGTTAGATACCGTCACTGCATGAGCAGTTACTCTCACACACGTTCTTCTCTAACAACAGAGTTTTACGATCCGAAAACCTTCTTCACTCACGCGGCGTTGCTCCATCAGACTTTCGTCCATTGTGGAAGATTCCCTACTGCTGCCTCCCGTAGGAGTTTGGGCCGTGTCTCAGTCCCAATGTGGCCGATCAACCTCTCAGTTCGGCTACGTATCATTGCCTTGGTAAGCCTTTACCTTACCAACTAGCTAATACGCCGCGGGTCCATCCAGAAGTGATAGCAAAACCATCTTTCAAACAAAAACCATGCGGTTTTTGTTATTATGCGGTATTAGCACCTGTTTCCAAGTGTTATCCCCCTCTTCTGGGCAGGTTACCCACGTGTTACTCACCCGTTCGCCACTCAAAACTTTCGTGAATGCAAGCATTCGGTGAAAGTTTTTCGTTCGACTTGCATGTATTAGGCACGCCGCCAGCGTTCGTCCTGAGCCAGGATCAAACTCTCATTTTAAAAGTTTGTGACTCTTTAATTACTTATTTACTAGCGAATTGACTTCGCAAATGTTTGCTCTTGTACTAAACAAGAGACCCTACACATTTGATTTGTCGAAACTTTGTTCAGTTTTCAAAGGTCTACTTTTAGACATGACACAAGAAATTATTATACACATCAGCTGCTGAATTGTCAACACATTTTTTTTACTTTATCATGGATTTTCAAAACCAACAATTCATTAAAACAACCTCATTATGTATGTCCTTCCAAGAAGAAAAAAGCAATCAATCTCCTTGACAACAATGAATATCATACCAACTATTTTTTATTGCGTCAACAACTTTTTTTATTTTTTGTTCTTAATAATTTATATTGTCAAATAATACACCTTATTTGTACAAAAAAAGTAACGCCTAGTTGATAAGCGTTACCCTCTCATTTAATTACTATTGTGATTAAATGTTTGTTTATTCAATGATCTCTAATCCATTTAAATATGGTTGAAGCACTTCTGGAACAGCAATCGTTCCATCCTCGTTTTGGTAATTCTCAATAATTGCCGCTACAGTTCTTCCAACAGCAAGACCAGAACCATTCAATGTATGCACAAACTTCAATTTGCCATCTTGATCACGATACTGAATGTGTGCTCTTCGTGCTTGAAAATCTTCGCAATTAGAACAACTTGAAATTTCACGATAGACATGTTGTGATGGCATCCAAACTTCAACATCGTGAGTCATAGCTGCAGAAAAGCCCATATCACCGGTTGAAAGCGTAATAACATGGTAAGGAAGTCCTAACTTATCAAGGATATTGCCAGCATTTAGCGTCATTTTCTCTAATTCGTCATAAGATGTCTCTTGTTTACAATACTTAACCATCTCTACCTTGTTAAATTGATGTAATCTTATTAGTCCTCTTGTATCTCTACCTGCACTGCCAGCTTCCGATCTAAAAGACGGTGATAAAGCTGTAAAATATACTGGTAAATCTTCATCTGGAATAACTTCATCCCGATAATAATTTGTTAAAGGTACCTCTGCCGTAGGAATTAAAGTTAAATCCTGCCCTTCAATTTGAAAAACATCTTCTTTAAACTTAGGAAATTGACCTGTGCCAAACATTGAAGCACCATTTACCATATAGGGTGGTAAAACTTCTGTATAACCTTCTTTAGAATGCTCATCTAACATAAAGTTATAGATAGCACGCTCTAAGCGCGCACCCCAGCCTTTGTAATATAGAAAACGACTGCCTGAAACCTTCGCACCACGTTCGAAATCTAAAATTCCAAGTTTCTCACCTATCTCCCAATGTGCCTTAGGTTCGAAAGCGAATTTGCGAGGAGTTCCAACAACTTTGATCTCTACATTCGATTCCTCATCCGGACCAACGGGGATAGTTGGATTAGGTAAATTAGGCAATCTTGCTGCCTTATCAAGAACCTTGTCATTCACAACATTAAGTTGTTCATCAAGTTTTTTAATCTCATTGCCGACTTCTTTCATCTCAGCAATCGCTTTTGCTGCATCTTCCTTATTTCTCTTTGCTTGTGCAATTGCTTGAGATGCTTCATTTCTTTTTTGTTTCAGAGTTTCTGTTTTAACAACCAATTCACGCCGAATTTTATCTTGTTCAAGCAACTCATCAATTGTTTCAGGTTTAACATTACGCGTTGCCAACCTTGTCTTAACTTCATCCTCATTAAGACGGATCATCTTAATATCTAACATCTCCACATTCCTCCTAATTTTTCTAAATTAAAAAAGCCTTCTCATCCCTCAATTGGGACGAAAAGACTTCATTCGCGGTACCACCCAAGTTCGATTTTAATAAAATCGCACTCAACTAAAATAACGGTCTCCCGTGCAGCATTACCTGCCCACATAACGAACGCTGGAATTTCGACTTCATGATTCGCACCAACCATCATGTCTCTGAAAGTCTACTTAAGGCGTACTCTAGTGTTTTCTGATATATCATCTATGATTAATAGTAATATTTTTTCAATAAAATTGCAACTCTTAATCTATTTTTTTACTAGCAATATCATGGGGTGTCAAATCGACTTTTTCCAACGGGATCATTTTTGTATGATACTTGAACTTATAGTAGAAAAATAAAATTAAAAATAGTGGAATACTCATGTAACTAACACCTATCGCCTGCCAATCCCAGTTAGCAAACGACTTCAAGTCCTGCCCTATAATTACCAATACACACAAAACGAAAGAGAGAATTGGACCAAATGGGAACCATTTTGCATGATATCTCAGATCATCCAATGATTTTCCCTGTACCTTAAATGCTTTTCTAAAACGATAATGTGAGACTGCAATTCCAAGCCAAGCAATAAATCCAGTCAGTCCACTGGCACTTAATAAAAATGAGTATATTCTAGTACCATATATACTGGCAAAGAAGGTCAATAATCCAACCGCAGTCGTTCCTAACAATGCATAAAAAGGAACACCTCTCGTATTCAATCTGCTAAATATCCGTGGTGCATTTCCATGATGTGCTAATGAAAAAAGCATTCTTGTGGAAGCGTACATCCCTGAGTTTGCGGCAGAAATTACTGAAGTTAAAATCACTGCATTCATCACACTGGCAGCAGATGCTAACCCTGCCCTTTTAAAAACAAGTGTGAACGGACTAATTGCAATATCACTTGCACTTGAACCTAACAAGTTAGAGCTTGTATATGGAATTAAACAAGCAATTACAAAGATAGACAGAATATAAAATAACAAAATTCTCCAAAATACTTGTTTAATTGCTCTAGGAATACTTTTTTCCGGTGTAGCAGACTCACCAGCTGTAATTCCAATCAACTCTGTTCCTTGGAATGAAAAACCTGCTACTACAAAAACACTCAGTAAAGTTGGAACTCCACCAACAAATGGTGCCTTGTGATAAACAAAATTCTCAAGTCCTACTGCATGTCCTCCCATAATACCAATGATTGTCAGGAAACCAACTATTAAGAAAATAATGACTGTAACTACCTTAATTAGTGACATCCAGTATTCAGCTTCACCAAATGACAAAACCGAAAAGGCATTGATGGCAAAAATAATTATCAGTGCTACCATACTAAATATCCATGTTGGTACATGAGGAAACCAAAACTTCATTACCAGTGCAACGGTACTAACATCAACCGCCAGAGTGATTGCCCAGTTGAACCAATAATTCCACCCCATTGCAAACCCAAAAGCAGGATCGACAAATCGACTGGAATAAGTCGCAAAAGATCCGGTAACCGGCAGATATGTCGCCATCTCGCCTAGACTAGTCATCAAAAAATAGACCATGATTCCTATTCCTATATAAGCTGCCAATGCACCACCAGGCCCTGCAGTACTAATTGCGGAACCACTTGCAACAAATAACCCTGTTCCAATACTTCCACCAAGAGCAATCATTGACAAATGCCTTGTCTTTAGCGTTCTACTAACTTTTCTTGTAACTCTTTTTGCTTCCATTCTTCCTCCTAAGTTCTCAAGAGGCAACCAAGCATGTGTTTCAGTTAACGAACCTTTTACACGTGGATAATAATATAAAATAAAAAAGTCATACCGCTAGCAGCAGTAAGACTTTTATAATCCATAATTTAATAAAAAGTCATACTCGATAGCTCTCCGTACAAATCTGTACGACAGTCCCCAGCCTCTTAAGCTGAATCCCAACAACTAGTTGTTAAAGCAACTAGTCATTTCGGCAAAATCTCCTTTCACTGCAAGTCACCAATGCCTTAACATTTCATAGCAGCTACTAATATCATTTGCAACCTCTTTTCGATATGTCTCAATTATACGCTGTCTAAAGTAAAAGACAACACCTATAAATAAGTCCTGTCTTTCCAACTTATAATTAATGAATCTGATCTTCCAAAATCTGTGTCCCCAGTTCATGATTAAAACTATAATCGACTGGAATATCAACAACAACAGGCCCTTTAGTTGCAAAAGCCTTGTCAAGTACCGCTTTAAGTTCACTTGCCTTGGTAACTTTCATTCCCGTAGCACCAAAACTTTCAGCATACTTAGCAAAATCAACTGGACCAAATTTAACACCGGCATCTTGTCCATACTTAAGTTCCTCTTGGAATTTAACCATGTCGAAATTACCATCATTCCAAATGATGTGTACGATATTCAAATTAAGGCGAACCGCTGTTTCCAAGTCCTGACTAGAAAATAGAAAACCACCGTCACCAGAAACGGAAACAATTTGTGCATTTGGTCGAACCAACGCTGCTGCGATTGCCCATGGCAAAGCAACACCCAATGTCTGCATCCCATTACTGAACAATAGATGACGCGGTGCATAACTTCTAAAATGACGAGCCATCCAGATATAGAAGCTTCCAACATCAACAGTAACCGTCATATCATCAGTTATGTGACTTTGCATTTCACGAATAACACTCAACGGGTGATTTAAGATTTGATCTTCTTTAACTGCAGGAGCTTCGTCACGTTCCTCCAATTTGACATGTAAATCTGAGAGATATTCATGGGACGTCTCAGGAACCTTATATCCCTTCATATATGGCAATAAGAAATCTAATGTCTGCTCAATATTACCAATTAATTCACGCTCAGGCTGAAAGTTCTTATCTATTTGAGATTCAATTGTATCAATAACAACAATATTTGCATCTCCCGTGGCATTCCAGTTTCTTGGTTCATACTCAATAGGATCATAGCCAATTGCAATAACTAAGTCACTCTTTTTAAGCAATTGATCTCCTGGTTGATTACGGAATAATCCAACACGTCCAAAAAAGTCGTCCTCCATATCGCGCGGAATAATTCCGGCTCCTTGGAATGTTTCAACAACTGGCAAATGAGTCTCTGAAATTAATGCACGAATAGCTTTTGTTGCTTCAGGGGAAGATGCACGCATCCCAACAAGTAATACTGGCATTTGAGCAGCTTTAATTCTTTGTGCCAATAATGTCGATTCAACCGGACTTGCTGGCCCTAATTTTGGTGCAATTAATGGTTTGATTACCTTTGTATTTACCTTAGCATCAACAACATCTTGCGGTACAGAAACAAAACCTGCTCCTTGCTTACCAGCTTCTGCTTCACGATAAGCATTGGCGACAACTTCTGAAATATTATCGGGATCTTGTACTTCAGCACTATATTTTGTGATTGGTGCAAATAAAGCAGCATTATCCATACTTTGATGTGTTAAACGAAGCAAGTCAGTTCTTTGAACCTGCCCAGAAATAGCCAACACTGGATCTCCTTCAGCGGTCGCTGTAACAAGCCCAGTTGCAAGATTACTTGCACCAGGTCCCGAAGTTGTCAAAACAACACCCGGTTTACCTGTAATTCGTCCAATACCTGCGGCCATAAATGCAGCGTTTTGTTCATGACGTGTCAAAATCAATTTAGGTGCTTTGGGATTAGTCGGATGTTCCAATTTTTCAAATACACGATCAATTTTTGCACCAGGGATACCGAATACATATTCAACATCGTGGTTTGCAAGACTATCGATCAATGCGTCAGCTCCATAATATTTTTCCTTGTCTTCCATTGTAGCAAAACTCCTTTTTAATCAAATCAGACTAGCTCATCTGCATCATTCAATAAATGATGCTTGTAAATTCAAGGATTATGATAGCATTGAGAACTATTAAATACTAGCTTGTTTTTTTCTTGTGAACAAAATAATTATCATCTATGTAAGCAATTACTTGTAATTAGAGAATTGAATAGATTAAAAAAAGTTTGCTTTGTTAAAGGGGTAACTTTGCAAAAAAGCCACTCAATAGTTTTTTTCTCAATACTTAATATCCTTTAACAAGTCGGTCATTTCTTGATTTTTTGTAACATCTGGATTATTCCAGTCTACTAACTTAACTTGACGATTTCCAAAAGTCTCACGAATTATGTCATGAACAGTCTTCTTACTTAAATACTCACACCAACGTTTATCAGCTTCTTGAAAAAGTTCACCAATTACATGTGTTGCTTCATGTGAGATTGGTAAAAAATCTTTAAACACCAAGTCAAGAAAACCTAAATCGGGGTAAGTTTTTATGTCTCCTTCTGTTGCATTTATAATTTGAAGAAAAGTTATTTCCTTTGGATCCTTTGCCAGAGAAAAGCCACCGCTATTGCCTGAAACAGACGTTATTAATCCAGCAACTACTAACTTACGCATTATCTTTTGCAAATAAGTCTGGGAACCTTTAATCCTCTCATGAATCATCTGTGACGATAATGGCACATCTCTTTTTTGAGTCGCTAAAAGCGCAATAATACATGCTGCCTGCTCAAATCCTTTAGTTAGTTGCATCTTCAATTTCTTCCTCTCTTAATTTTTTTTCATAAGCTATTACTTTTTTCTTCATAAGTTGTTCGTCAAAGTAAGGAATTTCCATAATTGCTGAAACTACAAATCCTGCTTTTTCCAATACGCGTTGTGATGCAATATTTTGAACGGAAACATATCCTTCAATGACCTCTATTGATTTATGATTTTTTTTGATCCATTCTATCAATCTTCTTAACGCCTCAGACATATAACCCTTATTCCAATATTTATTATTGAGCGCATAGCCTACAGCAACCCGTTTTTCAATTTGCTCTGCATCATCAAATTCTTGTTCATATAAACAAACATTTCCGATAACCTTACCATTTTCAAGAGCTATTACCCATGCCAACTCATTATCTAATTCAGCATAGAAATCCTTAGCTGACAGATAATTACCACTCTGAATAAATCCCGCGGACCGTGCAACGTCTTTTTGAGAACTATACTCATATAGATCATTGATATCACTAAATTGAACATGACGCAATAATATTTGCTTTCCCTTAATCATCCCTAATTCCCCAATACTGGATATAGTTTATCTATTGCTTCTTGTTAAAAGTATAACTCATATCACGCTTTGATTGGGGTAAAATGAGCAGTAAAAATAACAAAAAGTCTCCAAATCCAAATAAGAACTTTATAAGTATCAAAATTCCCGGTAAGCTACAGTCATGAAGTCTCCTTATCTGAGCAGTTGTAATTGAAATATAAACCAAAGTCATCCACATGCTTATCGCAATTCTCTCAACTATCTCTACAGATGACGGACTAAATCCATTTACTACCACTAATGTCTCCCCCATTACCATACCAAAGATCAGCGATAGTAAAAAGATTCCTGCAATCGACCACCAAAAATCAGCTCGTCCCATTCTTTTTTGCAGCACAAACATATCTTTAAGCATTAATTTTGTAGAAGTAAAAATTCCGGGCTTTGCACTTTCATTCAGTAACAGTTCCTTTTTCTTACTTTCATCCAAGTTATCCATATCGGTTTTTTCAGCCACTGTTACTTTTTCTGAAAAGCTTTCAACATCAATAAAAGCTTGATCTTTTCCACAGTATTGACAATAGTTTGCATTGACTGGGATATTCTTTTGACAAAATTTACATTTTTTAGCTTCAAATCCTTCTGTAAAAATTTCCTGTTTCATTCCACAATGGTCACAATATTGCTCACTTTCCTTAATACTAAATCCACAACGTTGACAATTCATTAATTGGTCACCTTACCTTTTTTACGCACACGATAACTATTTCAGTTATTTCGTATTTTTTCATCTAATATTATTATACAGTATTTATTTTTTTAATTTTATTAAAGATACATCATAATAGCTAGGGACATTCGACAAACTACACTTTATTTTATCAACAATTAATTACTTCTAACATCTGTCTAGATTTCTATAACATTAACATATCTTATTTATAGTTTTCTTAATTAGTCATAATTACTATTTTCTGTTAAAATTATAACTGTTAATTCATCAGAGGAGATGAAATATTGTGGTAAAAGAGCCAGAATTTAAGCGCTCAGAAATAAAAAACAGAAAAAATCAGGTTGCTAAGCCACGAAAGCATAAATATTTCACAGCACTTATATTCGTAATTGTCGTGTTGCTCGGAACCTTCTTTTTATATTTAGGACATATTTATAGAGATGCACAGAAAATGACAACCAAGATATACAGTTCCAGCAATATCACAAAAGCTCGTGATACGCAAAGCTTACTCAAAGCAGGTAAACCAATCTCTATTCTGTTAATGGGTACAGATACTGGAGCGGTCGGACGAAACTTCAAGGGGCGAACCGATACGATGATTGTGCTAACATTGAATCCCCAAAAAAATAAAATGACAATTGTAAGTCTTCCCAGAGATGCACTTGTTGCGGTAACTGGTTATAAAAAGTACTATCCTAGTAAATTAAATTCGGCATACGATTATGGTGGTTCCGGCACAACCATTAAGACTGTACAAAATTACTTAAATATTCCAATTGATTTTTATGCAACCATTAACATGGGTGGCCTTGAAAACATGGTTAATGCCGTTGGCGGTATCACAGTCAAACCTCTTTTAACATTTTCATATGGTGGGCATTCATTCGTTAAAAACAAAACAACCAAGATGAATGGAAGTACTGCCCTTGCATATGTCAGAATGCGTCACTCCGACCCATTAGGAGATTACGGCCGACAACAAAGGCAGCGTCAAGTCTTAACAAAAGTTGCCCAGAATGGAACAAAATTAAAATCTCTTATGACAGAACGTTTCTTCAAGGAAATTAAAAAACAACTAAAAACAGATATTACATTCAACGATATGCTGCTACTAGCCCTCAAGTATCGTGGGACAACACGCAATATGACCTCAGATCACTTACAAGGCGAAGCCGACTTAATATCCGGTATCTCCTTTGAGTCAGTTCCAGCAACTGAAAAACAGCGAATTACAAATTTAATTCGTTCTTCATTGAATCTTGAATCTGCAACTACCGGCAATACTTTGTTAAATTCAAGTAGTATAAATACAACTGAAAAATAAGAAACCATTACCAAAGAAAATGTGTCACAAGTCGCTAAAATTTGAAATCAGATACCAAAATTCTTGCTTGTAACATATGTTTAGCTCAAAACAAAAGGACCGAGTCAAAATAAATTTTGATTCAGTCCTTTTGTTATTGTAAATAAGCGTGTTTCATAAAGAAAACTCTAAACTTGTTCAAACTTCTTTTGACGAAGCTCGATAATTGAGTCACATTTTTGGGCAACATCAAATTCATGAGTTACTATAACTACACATTTGTTTTGTTCATGCGCAATTTGTTTGAACAAGTCCAACACATCATTTGTACTATTCTCATCGAGGTTTCCTGTTGGTTCATCTGCTACTACGAACTTCGAATCACAACACATTGTACGAGCAATCGCGACTCTTTGTTGCTGACCACCTGATAACTTTGTCACTTTTCGTTTCGCATTATCCTCATCAATGCCAATCTTATCCAACAAGTCCAAAGCATACTTCTTGTCACCAGCATGTTTTGCCTCGGTAATCGCCATTGCACACAGTAGATTGTCTAATGCCGACATATACGTTAACAAATTATACGATTGAAACACCATTGACACACATTTCTTCCGATAATTCATCAACCCAATCTTCTTAAGTGTTTCGCCTTCAAATTCAATTGTTCCGCTTTTTGGCGTGTCTAATCCTGCTATCAATGACAAGAAGGTCGTTTTACCGGAACCACTCTTTCCGATTATCGCATATAAGTTACCTGCATCAAATTGTAAATTAATATCTTCAAAAAGTTTTTCATTAACATCGTCATACCAATATGTTAGGTTTTTAGTTGTAATCATATTCTGCCTCCTTATAATATCAAAATTTTCTTTGGCTCTAATCGCAAGACATTAACTGTTCCAGCTAAAATAGCAATCAGGATAATCACTAATCCAAAGCCGAATAATTCAAGTATTGACATTAGGTCAACTGATACTTCTAAGTTAGACAAACTACTTTGCTGACTTCCAGTATTTTGTCCTTGTTGTGTAGCTCCACCACCATTTGGCATTCCACCTTGAGTTGGTGCTCCACCTTGGCTTTGACCGCTGCTAACAGTCATCGTGCTTGTAGTAGTAGATGATGATTGTGAAACAAGTTCCTTGGACATGTAATTCCCAACAAAACCGCCACCAATTACTGCAATAATTGTTGAGAAAATTAATACAACAAACATTTCAGTAAAGAATTGAGAAATAACCTTCCATCTTTTTTCACCCATTGAAAGCAAAACGCCGATTTCATATCTTCGCTCACGAATCATCAAAATAACAATCAATGCAAGAATAATTGTACCTGCAATGGTTACTAACCAAACAATCTTGTTAGCAAATGATTTAACATTGTTCAAAGGTGTCAATAATGACTGATATGTGCTGTCATCAGTTGTCAAAGAAAACTTACTTGTACTGATCAATTTTTTAGCTTGCTTGATGAATGCACTTGCCTTTGCAGGATTATTCATGATAAATGTTACTGATTCAGCTTTTCCAGTTGTTCCCTTAACTTTGTTAACATATTGTGCAGATGTATAAATTGTGTTCCCTGGATCAGATTGTCCCATTCCACCAGAACTTGCAGTACTAGATGCCTTATATATTCCGACAACTTTCAAAGTACGAACTTTGTCATCTGTATCTTTAACCTTAATTGTTGAACCAACCTTTAAACTATTATCCTTAGCTAACTCTTTTTCGATAACGACGTTGTTAGTGTTCGCATCACTAACTGTTAATCCTCGTCCAGAAACTAACTTAGCACTGCTGCTTGATAAAACTGTTGAAGTACTTGAAACACCAGAAAGGGTAATATCCCCGCTGGAACTCTGTGATTTATTATTTCCACCCATTGATGGTCCTGATTGACTACTTGAGGATGTTTTTATCGCTGTAAATGATTTGGCATTCACAGTCGTACTGTTTGTGACATTGTAACTCTTAACATAGCTAGATTTGGCTATTTTTTTAGCCGTAGCAATGCTGACGCTTGGCAAGCTCAACGTCGTCGACTTAGACTTGCTCTTTCTAATATTCTTAAACGCTTGCTCTCTATTAGCAGTCAAGGTAACTGTAGCATTTGAACTTTCCTTTGCCGTTGCGATTGCACTCTTTGCGGCATTTTGAATAATGATTCCAGATAGCACAAATAATAATATTGCTGACATTACTAACAGAAGTAATATTGATCTGCCTTTTTTCTCCTTAATGTTGAGAAAAGCTCGTTTGATAAAATTCATTCTTTCGCCTCCATGTTTAAAGTTCCATTAAATAATTAGTATTCCTGTAACTTCCTCCATTTTTTATCTATTATTCATAGGTTGCCTCAGAAGTCATTCTTCTGTACCTCATTAATATTAGTTGGAAGTTATGAATAATTTTAGAATATTTTCCGATAAAAGCTTCTATTAAATTTGTTAATATCATGAACTTCCTTTACAAAATAAAAAAGACCAAATCAAAATTTAACTTTTGAATCAGCCATCTGTAGATTATTATTTAGTGTTTCATCGTAATTCTAAAATATGTTCTAGCTACCAACTCTGAAATGAAAAAACCCATCGCAATTGCGCCTGCAATCATTGCAACTTGTACCAGATTCCCAATTGCCGCCAAATCATTGCCAACAGCAAAGCTACGAACCGCTTTGTACGCCTGTCCTCCTGGAACGAGGGGAACAAGACTTGGAATATTAAACAAAATCATTGGCATTTTCAACCTCCGAGCCATGAAGATCGAACTAAGCCCAATTGCCAAAGCAGCTAAAGCATTTGCTAGCATCGTCCCACCATCAGCCGTTTTAACCACCAAGTAAGTCATCCACCCCAAGACACCTACCCAACCACATGCATTAAGTGCCCTATGTGGAATATTAACAATAATGCCAAAACCAATTGTTGCTAAATAACTACAAATTATCTGTACTATCATCATTATTTTGCACCTTCTCACAAAAAACGAAAAACAAATGCAATTCCCATACCAATCGCACAAGCACTCAAAAGAGCTTCCATCGCACGTGCCATTCCGCTAAGAAAATGGCCCGCAAAAACATCACGGACAGCGTTAGTAATTGGTACTCCTGGAACTAATGGCATTACACCACCAATTGTAATCATTCCAATCTGCGTCCCCCATTGTAACCGTACAAAGAAAACTGCTATTACACCTATCAGAAACGATGCTAAAAATTCACTAACAAATCTAATTTTAAGTCGATTATTAATTAAATAATAACAACTATATCCCAATCCGCCTGCAAAAGCGGTCGCAATTATATCCTGCCAGACTCCCCCATACATAATCATCAAAGTCACACTTACAACCACCGCAGCTATTAGTTGTAACCAAAAAGAAAAAAAAGGTGTTGATATATTTAACTTCACCAAATTATTTCGAAATTCTTCCAATGAAATTTGTCCATCTTGAAAAGCCCTCGAGTTCTCATTGACCAAGGAAACTTTTTCCAAATCAATGGTTCTTTTTTGAATAGGCTCAACTTGTGCAGAAGATTGTTCTGGAATTGACATTAAAATCCCAGTTGTCGTTTCGAATATTTTAGGATTATTAATGCCAGCGTTGCGCGCTATCCGTGTTAGCGTGTCATCCACCCGAGCCATATCCGCTCCATTTTCAATCATAATCTTCCCTGCCATTAAAATCGTTTCAATAATAAGATCGTTTTTAGTCATAAATCTCACAACCTTTTTTGAAAAATTATCCATCAGTATTTTGATAATTGCAATTATTTTTTTAAATTAAACCGCGTAATTATTAAACTAATAATTGTAGTAGTTAATACCAATAAAACTATCATCTCAAATAATAGTTCATATGAAAAAAGCTCAACTACCACTCCTCCTAGTAAAGGTCCAACCGCATGCCCCATAGAAGCCGCTATACTGACAAAGCCTTGGTATTTACCTCTTTCAGAATCACTACTCAAGTTGGCTACAATTGCTGGGATAACTGGAAATGCAATTACTTCACCAAATGTTACTATTATCATTGAAATCATAAAATGTTCGTAGTCTTTGGCAAAAATCAGAGATGCAAAAGCAACTACGAACAGTGCATAGCCTACATACACTTTTTTAACATTGTTTATCCCATATCGCCTGTCAAGAAAACTAATAATTGGCTGACCAACTACCACGATAATTCCATTAATCGTCCATAAATAGCTATATTTGTTTAATCCTATTCCTAGCGACTGCATATAAACAGAAAGATTCGACTGCCACTGCGCATAACCCATCTGAATCATTAAATATGTTAGTAAAATTCCACTAATTATGAAAATACTACTTTTTGTCGTCTTTTGAAGTATTTCTTTTTTTATATGTGTTTCATTCTTTTTTGTCTGCACATTTTCAAATACATATTTTGTCAAAGCAATTATAAAAAAGATTACGTATAACAAAAAAGTAACCACAAATATATACCTAATATCTAATTTGACAACAAGTCCTACAATTAATGTTCCTAACACAACCCCTATGTTCGCCATAAAATACATCATGTTAAATACATAACTCGCTTCGTGGTTCTTAATAGATGCTGCCAAAGCATTAATAATTGTATTGGCAATTGCTCCGGCAAATCCGTTAATGATTAATAATATTGGATATGCTGGCCATTTATTAAAAAAGACCAATAACAACAGTGCAGTAATTGAAATTGCGATTGCGAGTAACATCCATTTTCGCCCACTGCCTTGGTCGTAGAGATAACCACCAATATAACTTCCGCCAATCATAATTAATGACTCTATAAATAAGACAGTTCCTGCAAGTGCTAATGATTTCCCTAAATAGTCATGCATATATACGGTTGTGAGTGGCCAAATAAAACTCGTTCCAGTACTTGAAATCAAGTTTCCTACTAGTAGCCATCTTAATTTTAATTTTTTCATCTCTCTCCTAATAAAAAAAGCCGAAGCGAGACAGCTGTCTCACTTCGGTCGTTTTTTGACTTTAAATTAGTCTTTTGTAACGTTAACTGCTTGTGGTCCACGGTCGCTTTCTTCAACGTCGAAAGTTACATGTTGGCCTTCATCTAAAGTTTTGAAACCGTCGCCTTGGATAGCTGAAAAATGAACGAATACATCGCTACCATCTTCGCGAGTAATAAAACCAAAACCTTTGTCTGCATTAAACCACTTTACTGTACCTTGTTCCATGAATAAACTCCTCCTTGTGCCTATCTGGCACTATCTAATAATAGTTGTAATTCTTGATCGGCACAAATGGGGAAAGTTATTTGAAACATTCTAACCACGGTAACCCATACAAAAATACACCCTTAGTATACCATGGCATCCTAAAAAAAGATAGTGTTCTTCACCTACTATTTTACAAAAATGTAGTGTGCTGCTTTAAAACTCACACTCATCTCTTGGCCTGTTTCTTTAATCATAATTTTAATAGGCCCTTCAAAAGGAGAATGACCTATTATTTTAAGTTCATCGCCAATTTGCAATTCGATATCATCTAAGTAAGTTAATAAATCGTGATTATCAATGAAACGGTCAACTTTTACCACTTCGCCATCTTTTGCATCAGCTAAAACATTATGACCATCTTCTTGATAATCGCCATTTTTATTTGGAATTACCCCACCATGTGGGCAGTGTGTAGGATGATTTAGAAATTCATCCAAATGTTCCATCAAGTTTTCACTTGCAATATGTTCGAGAACCTCGGCATCACTATGAACATCTTGCAATTTGTAACCTAACGCAGAGACAAGAAAAGTCTCCCATAGTCGATGTCTTCTGACTAGTTCCTCTGCAACTTTAATTCCTTCTTTGGTTAAAGAAATTCCTGCATAAGGCGTATGCACAGCTAGGCCGTCTTTAACTAACTTTGCCACCATTTCGGTGACAGATCCAGCCGCAACATTCAGGCTTAATGAAATCTGCTTGTTTGAGACTTTCTTTTGTGTTCCACCCAATTCAAAAATGATTTTCAAATAGTCTTCTTTTTTTGGTGTCAAACAGTTCCACTCCTTTAGCACCTTCAATATTTAGTACACTCGCATTATATTATAGCAAAAAAAAATTGCTCTGCCAAAATAATATAACTATCCTTTTGCTTGATTCAACTATTTTTCTAAAAGACACTGCATATCTTCAGGTAAACCACATTCAACTTCAATATATTTTTTTGTGAAAGGATCTAAAAATTTTAATTTAAATGCATGCAACGCCTGTCTTGCTATTTTTTCTATATTACCGTCATACAACTTATCCCCAAGCAAAGGAAATCCGATTTCACTAAAATGCACCCTAATCTGGTGAGTTCTTCCAGTATGAAGTTTAACCAGTACTAATGAATTATTGCCTAATCGTTTCTTTACCCAATATTCCGTAACTGCTGATTGCCCTGTGGCCATAACTTCTCTACGGATATTTGCGTCTCTTTTCCCAATCGGTTTATTAATAAGCGCATGCTCTGATGGCAGATCACCCTCAACGACTGCTAAATAATATTTTTCGAAATTCTTATATTCAACCTTTTCAATCATCCCTTGAGCAATCCTATTCTTAGCAATTAAAACAATTCCACTCGTAAAACGATCAAGTCTAGTAATAATATGTGGTACTAAGTCAGTTGCACCAGAATCAAAAAGGTATCCTTTTACATAATTAACAAGTGTTGTCTCTCGATTACTCGGTCCAGGGACTGTCGTCATACCCGCTTTTTTATCAACAATTAACCAATTCGAATCTTCGTATAATATCGTAAGAGTTCCATGAGCGATTGCAATTTCTTCATTGTTTTCATCTGGTAGCCTTAGTGTTACTGCCTGACCATGAGCTACCATCGTTGTCAATTTGCGATATTTCTCTCCAACTAATAGATCACCTTCGCCACGTCGAATTTGGCTCAAAAGGCGCTGGCTTATGCCATTAGCTAATAAAATCTTTTTGATGGTTTGATCACTTTCACTATTTATCCATGT
Source organism: Liquorilactobacillus hordei DSM 19519 (assembly GCF_019443985.1). Lineage (NCBI taxonomy): Bacteria > Bacillati > Bacillota > Bacilli > Lactobacillales > Lactobacillaceae > Liquorilactobacillus > Liquorilactobacillus hordei. The sequence continues at coordinate 586,463 of NZ_CP049303.1, read as the reverse complement.
ATATTCCATAATTCAAATTCCTATCTCATTATCCTTCTTAGCAAACCTAAAACAAAGAGTACTACACCTACTCCCAACAATATTAATCCATAGCTTTGGATTTGTTCAAATGTGGTTTGTAGTAGTGTACCAATTAACCCACTGGCTTGATCTGCTGCACTTGCAACCTTATTTGGAATCTCTGAATTTCCAATCAAAAAAGCACTTGCTGCCAATACAATTCCGCCCCAGATAGCTGAAATTCCCCAGTAGTATGATAATCTAAAAATACTTCGGTCATGGATTATTAATAACAGCGACAAAACAACAAATGCAATAATTCCAATGATAAAGATTAAATTAGTCGTCTTCTTGACATTAACAATCACTTTAGGCAATTTTGCTGCCGGCGTTGCGTTTATCTTGGTAGTAATATAGGTACTCATTCCACTTAAAAATGTATTTTGTGCAGATTGATACACCACATTATCAGTAGCGATCCCCACATTTGTAGCTTTTTTAGTCAAGTTTTTCTCTATTTGTTTCTTAATTAATGAACTATCAATAATTTCACTTTTTCCGGCGTAAATATTACGTGTAACTGTTGCTAAGTCTGTTTTCACCTGTTCCTTAGTGACTAGATTGGCCGTTAATGAGGTAGGAATATTATTTTGAGACGCCAAAGCAGCCACAACACTATTTAAAGTGCTTGTAGCTTGTTTGACATAAACCGTTTTAGTAACTTCAGCAACGGCCACTTTGACATTCAATATTGTATTTTTTAATGCATATGTTCCAGCAACCATCATTAATGCTATCGCGATGAAAAATGCTAAGTATCTGCTCACACTTCGCCCCGGTTCGTTGGAATATCTTTTCTTTTCACTTCTTCTATATGTCTGCCCTGATTCAATCACCGTAAAACACCAACCTTTTAAAGTTATCTAAAATCTAACTCTTAGTATAACTCAAAAGATCAGATTAAAAACAATATCTACTCATTCTTGATTTTAAAAAGTTTCATGGTAGCATAACTTCCAATTAAACAAATTACACCAGTAAGTATAGATACAATAAATGGCATTGTTGGATTCCATGCGCCTGCATGAGAACTAGCTCCACTGTACCCGATAATAAAATGAATAAAAGAATTAGTCCCTTGAATAACATGCAACATGTAATCATTTTGTACAGCCGCAGAAATCCAATTGATAAGGACAACGATCATCGCAAAAAGTCCTATGAAAATATATACTTTAGCTTTTTTAGTAAATAAACTAAAAATACTGCCCACCATGATTGCCCCAATCGTAACAACTGAAGTTGAAAGTAGAATAAAACATAATCCCATAAAAGAGTTCATTGCAGTGCTACCAAAATACTTGCCATAAACTTGCATGTACATTGAACTTTCCTGCCATGAATGTTGCGTATACGGATTTAAAAGAGCGAAAATGATTCCAATGAGTTGGCCTAGGATACTAACAGCCAAAAAAGACAAAACTCTTGCTTTCCAGAATGTCTTACGTGATATTCCATTTTGAATTAATAATTTAAAATCGTTATATGGAAAAAGTGCAATTCCTGAAATTAAAATGGAGAGAGTCGGTCCCAAATTTGTATCCGTTAAAACATTCTTTACAGACAAGCTGCTAAAATTAAAGCCACTAAATAGCCAAGGAAAAAATAAAGATGCGAAGACTATCCAAATCAATATATAGCCGAGTTGTTTAACTGTATTTTTAAAAAAGTAATTGGTAACACTAATTTCTTTTTTAGTCATCATTTTTTAGTCCCCTCCTCCAAATTTGTAAGATTAACAAAGAGTTTCTGCAAATCCATCCGTTCAACAGAGACTGTATCTGGCAAAATCCGTTCATCGTCTAACTTGCCATAGATGTAGTTTCCATGGATACTTCCCAAAGTTTCTTTACCTATGATGTTAAGTCCGCGACAATATTTATCAACATCATTTTGGGGCCCAGCTATCAGATATGCTTTCTTTAAAACATCTTCAACATCACCATCAATTACAATCTCACCATGACAAATAATAAAGACGTGTTCAAGCATATTTGCGATTTCTTCAATAAGGTGTGTTGAAATCACAAAGGTTTTTTGCGTTTTAACATAATTATCAAGTAACTCACGATAAAATAATTCACGATGGTTGGCATCCAACCCTAAAATTGGTTCATCTAAGAAAACATATTTTGCTGGAACTGACAACGCAATAATCAGCTTAAAGATACTTCGAAAACCAGTTGATAATTTACCAAACTTTTGCTTTAAATCTAGCCCGAATTTATCAGCTAATTCATTAGCATAATCATAATCAAATGAACCATAAAAAAGCTCAGTCAACTTAAAGATTTTCTCAATCTTTATTCCTTCAGGATACAGATTACGTTCACTCATCAAGTAAATTTGTCCTAATGCTTCATCAAAATCAAAGACACTTTTTCCATCCAACAATACTTCACCAGAATCCGAGAATATTCGATTGGCCATAATGCTCAGCAAAGTACTTTTTCCGGCACCATTTCGCCCTAGAAGACCATATATCTTTCCAGGTTCCAATTCAAAACTAATATCGGATAAGATTTTCTTTTTACTAAAACTTTTTTGGATATTCTTAACTTCAATTCCCATATCAATCAAAACCCCCGTTTGATTAAGTCTAATAATTCTTCTTCTGATATCTGTAACCTTTTTGCCTCGGCGACAACTTGAACAACCTTATCTTGATAAAATAATTCTCGCCGTTTTTTCACGAGTTTTTCATATGCACCTTGAGCAACAAACATTCCAATTCCACGTTTTTTTTCAACTAAGCCATCACTTACCAGTAAGTTAATCCCCTTCAAGACTGTTGCAGGATTAATATGAAAATCACGCGAAATCTCCGTAGTTGATGGGATCTGTTCTTCTTCAGCATAGTTTCTAGTAAAAATTGCTTCCTCAATTTGGCTTGCAACCTGCAAATAGATTGGTTCTGTGCTGTTAAAATTAAAATGCATCTTTTTTCACCTCATCATCCATAAAACACAAAATCAAGGATTCTAACTTTATTTGTTAGTTGTCAAATTTTATTTTTTAGTACAATCTTCTGGTACATAAAGAATACTATTAAGTAGTATAACAGATACAGCACTGCAAATATCGTAAATGGAAGCCAAATCCCATAATATGGATTAATTAATATTCCTTTAAATAGATTTAAGCCAATTAAAACATGAACAACACCCACAATCGCGGGCAAAACAAACAATATTCCAATTTCTTTAGCAATTGCTCCGCGCAATAAAGACTTACGTACACCTAATTTTGCTAGCATCGAATATCTCGTAACATCGGTAAACGCACCCGAGAGGATCTTGAACATTAAGCAACTCGCAAGCATTGCAAGAAAAGCAATTCCAAGGAAAATCCCCATAAATTCCAATCCTGAATACAGCGGTTTTATGATATAAATTTTTGCATCATAATTTCCCTGAATTGCATTTGTTCTATCCTTTTGTTTACTCTTTGCATATTCAAGATTTGAGATTTGTGCCAGAACGCTCTGCGCACTATACGTATCTTTCGCTCTGAAAAATAATGCAGTCTGTGTCTGACCTTGAAGTGCGGCAAATTTTTGCTCATCTACAAACAAAATCTTTTTGTTAGGTTGAATACTTGCTGTAAAGTGTTGAATAGGATAACTGTCTTTCTTGAGTGCATTCACATTTATCTTAGTATAGCTTGTCGTAAAGTTCTTCTTATTGAACTTTACAGTTTGAAAAGGCTGACTTTTAAACTTTGCCTCTTCAAAATAAACAGCATCTCCAGCAACCTTATATGAATAATTCGATTGGTGCTCAATATCTAATTTTTTGATTAAGTTCTTCTGCTTTGAAGTTGGTTGAAATAAACTTAATGTATAAGCAGATTGTGCCTGTGAAGTCTTATCCGTAATATTGTTAAAACCAATCCCCGTTGTTATTGCACCAAGTGCCAGTGCCAAAAGCATTGTAACCAACGTTAAAATTTTAGTGTAATCATGTACTCGAAACTCAAGTTGCCCTAAAGTAAAACCATTTAGTTTTTTCTTTGCCAGTGTTGTTTTACGTAAGAGGTTAATTCCAACTGTCACAACTGAGTTGAAGACAAAAAATGTTCCAAAAGTAATTGTAAACAAACTAATGGGAATCGTTTTGTTACCATACTTAACAGCATTCAAAATTACCCCATATCCAATCACAAGCAAAGTAACTCCAATTATTGCTTGAACAATCTGAATCCAGATAGAAAGTTGTTTCTTTGCGGCTTTTTGTTGACTCTTTAATAATTTGAGTGCGGGTTTTTTAGTCATCAAGAAAGCATTGTAAATTGCTGCCAAAAAGAAAAGACCTAGATAAAGGATAAATGTCCAAACAATTGCCTTCCACCAAATTGGCGTATAGTACTTTGCAGTCAATCCTAAAGACTTAATAACAATGTTTTGCATGCCTGTACTCAATATAATTCCTACAATAACTCCAACAAAAGTTGATAAAAATCCGACCAGCATTGTTTCTATCCAAATCAGTTGCCCGATTTTTCTTTTGCGTGCCCCCAGCATCATGAACAAGCCATAATCTCTTTGACGCATACTTAACAAGAAATTATTTGCATAATTAATATATACCAGCGTAATTAACATTAATAAAATCGAACCAAAGGTAAAAATATATCCTATCATACTGACTAATGCGCCATTTTCTTTCAGATATTTTTCATTTGTCGAGAGCGTCTCAAACAAATAGAAAATAGAACTTGAAATTACTAATCCTGAAAAAAGCACTAAATAATCCTTCCAGCGATTTTTAATGCCGTTTATTGCTAACTTCCGTAACATCAATTTCCCTCCTTTCTATTGTTCAAATGTTCCTAAAAGATCTAAAATTTCTTGATAAAAATTGCTTCGATTCTGATTTTCTGTCCTAACTAATTCGCGTTCAATTCTGCCATCTTTGATAAAAATAATTTTCTTACAAAAACTTGCTGAAAAAGCATCATGTGTAACCATTAAAATTGAAGTTCCCATATTTTCATTAACTTCTGACATTAGTTCTAATAATTCACGTGCAGACTTCGAATCAAGTGCCCCTGTCGGTTCATCACCAAATAAAATTGCTGGATTATGAACTAATGCACGTGCACAAGCAACTCTTTGCTTTTGCCCACCAGAAAGTTCACTTGGATATTTTTTCAATAGTTCAAAAATACCAAGTTCACTAGCAACTTTTACTATAATAGAATCAATTTTTTTTGCCGAAACTCCCTGCAAAGACAGTGGTAAGCCAATGTTCTCTGCAGCAGTCAAATTTTCCAGTAGATTAAAGTCCTGGAAGATAAAGCCAATTTTACTAGCACGAAAATCAGCGAGTGCATTCCCCTTTAATTTTGCTACTTCCTCACCCTTAATCCTGACAGAGCCACTAGTTGGTTTATCAAAAGTGGCAAGCATATTTAACAATGTTGTTTTTCCCGAACCAGATGCCCCCATAATTCCAACGAATTCACCATTCTCCACATTAAAATTAATTGATTTTAGTGCTTCATATTGTTTTTCATTTCTCTTTCCATATATTTTTCTCAGATTATTGACCTCGATAATTGTATCTTGCATTTTTATATCCCCCATCTTGTTAATTGGTTAATCACTTATGTAACTAACCATATCACCGGCTAGCCTATTAGTCAAATAAAAAAAGCTTGCCACAAAATAATTACTTTGTGACAAACCTTCTTCATTAAACTCTATTCGATTACTTTAAACTTCTCAGCCAAATCCTTTTTTAGCTTCTTTGAAATATTACGTAGCTCTGCAACATTTCCTGTAAACTCTTCCATTGTTGCCAGGACTTCCTCTGAATTGGCTGAGACTTCTTCAGTTCCCGCAGCGTTTTCTTCAGTTGAAGCAGACACACTTTCTAAATTAGATAAAACACGAGTTTGAATCTTTTCGATACTCTTACTTGCATTTTCAACATCACTAATCTTTTTAGCAACATCCTTATTTTTGTTAAAGATTTCGGTTGATGAATCAATTGCTTCTTTTATTAATGCAGATTGTTTTTCTCCGCCCAATAATGATTCATTAGTTTGTTGTGCCATTTCTGCAGACTGCTCAGTAATTATTTCGATTATCTTTTCAATTTCATTTGTCGATTCTTTGGTTTGTTCTGAAAGTTTCCTAATTTCACTAGCAACAACAGAGAATCCTTTACCAGCTTCACCAGCACTCGCAGCTTCAATGGACGCATTTAGCGCCAATAAATTAGTTTGTTGCGAAATTCCATTAATTACATTTACTATTTTGTTAATATTCTTAACATTATTGTTTAATTCATTCATTGAATTATTTAGTTTTTCCATTCTTACTAATTCTTGGTTCCAATTGCTATCAACATTACCAGCAATTTGAATATTTTCGCCATTCAAGTTAGATGCTTCCGTTGACTTTTTAGTCATTTCGGTTATATTCTCTCGTAATTCTTGCACAACCTTAGACAAGTCTTTTACTTGTTCCACACTCTTTTCAGTTTCCTGTGCCTGAACACTTGTTACTTCTGCAATTCCTGTAATTGTTTTTGCTACTTCTTCAGTTGCCGTATCCGTTTGCTGAGCAAGTGTAAACAATGTATCTGATTTTTTAGCAACATTATCTCCTTCATGTTGTATTTTTGTAACTAATTCAGAGATTGATTTAGCCATCTTATTAAAGCTCGCACTCAATACTTGAATCTCGTTTCCAGAATCATCTGCTTTTACCATAGTTTTAGTAGTTCTAAATAAATTAGCATTATCTAACTTCTTATCTTCTATTAATTCAAGTTCTCCATTTCCAGCCTTTTCAAAGTAAGCCTTTAACACCCCGAAAATCTGCTTAAGTATCTTTGTAGTCAAGATTGATATAGCGATAACTATAATAATCATAATCAGTGAGATTACGATTGAATTTCTTACAAGAGATCCTAATTCTAAATTCAGTTCGTTTGCTTTTGTCTGTGCAACAGCAAAAGTTTGGTTACTCCCCCCCTTATCAAAATAAGCAGCTTGTACCTTAGATGATCCCTTAGGAATCACACTTCCCTTTGTTTTGGAAGAGCCAACAACCGCTTTATATAGCGAAGTCTTTTTAATACTTTTACCAATCAATTTTTTATTTTTTGAAGCAATTACAATTCCATCATCTGAAACTAACATGACATTTCCAGTGCGCCCAATCTTCAGGTTTTCTATGCCACTCTGGACAATACTGTAGGAAACATTAAAGGACAGTACTCCAGCTTGTCCATATTTATTTTTTATGACTTTGGATACACTTATTGTATATTGGTTTGTAGTAACACTTAAAAAAGGCTTGGAAAAAAAAGTCGACCCGTCTTTTGAGACAGCTCCCTTAAACCAAGGACGAACTGTCGGATCAAAATTACTAACTAACTTATTGCTATTAGCTACAAAATCACCATTCTTCTTTGAGAAGATAGCATCTTCAACTATCTTATTACCATTTTCTGCATTTCTAATACTTTTTTTAATAGCTTTCAAATTGAACTTTTCTTTAAAAACATCTTGCTTTGCAATTCCATCTAGTGCCTCACTAGCCTGTTCCCTTAATTCCTTTCGATTACTGACAGCGGTACTAACCGCACCAATCTTACTAGAATTATTCCTATCAATTAACAAATCATATGTATTAATATATGAACTCACCAACATAATTACGATAGGGGTAATCGCAGCAAAAATTAAAACAGTGGCGTACACGCGCCCAATACTCTTTGTTCTCTTCTTCGTCATTTTGTACTATCCTCCAAGATTTTAGTTACACTGTTAAATCGGAAAAAAAACAGGACATTTAAGTATGTCCTGCTTTTTATGGCAATAAGCCTAATAATTATCTAATTTTACTTGCTCTTTTGAAACTATTTATGATTCCCAAATCATCAGTCTGTAAAATTAATCCTGCATACATTCTACCGACATACATTGCCAAACCAAATGTCGCTCCAATCAATAACAGCAATGATAGTCCAACTTGGACAGGACTAACCTCACTATATATCAAGCGCATTGGCATAAAGAACGAAGAAATAAACGGAACGTAAGACGCTATCTTTACAATAAGATTGTTTGCATTCTCACCAAATACCAGCGAACCAATAAAGCCTACTAAAACAATATAAATTACAGGTTGAACTGCCTTTGACGTATCTTCTGGGCGAACAACAAGTGCCCCACATAAAGCTGCAAGAATTGTAAAAATGACAACTCCTAACAAAATATAGATTAGATTAATTGATAACAGATTACCCGCAACTTTTCCAATCGTCGTATTATATTCTGCAAATATTTCTTTTGACAATTCTAACTTTGGTAAAATTAAGTATACTGCACCGCCTCCAATCAAATAAATTAAAAGATGCGTTGCAATTACTCCAAAAGTCCCAAGAATTTTTCCATAAAAGTACTTCTTAGCCGGCATGCTGGAAAATATCATTTCCATAATCTTCGTACCTTTTTCTGATGCAATATCTTGTGCGACTGTAGTTGTATAAGTGATCAAAATAAAATACATCAGGAAAATAGTAATCATGAAAGAAATTGTCTTTATTGTTTCATCAGATGCCCCTTTTTTCGACACTTGCTGTTCCAAAACTGGTTGCACTGCAAGTGCCTTTAGCTGTGCTTGTGTTAACTGTGCTTTTTGTACATTTAAACTCTGTTGATTTGCTTGCAATACTTGCTGGAACTGTGTTTTTTGTGTGGTACTAAGTCTTGTTTTTCCAACATATTTGGCAACTAATTGACTGTTTTTTTGCTCAGCCACTAGATATCCCTTTATCTTTTCTTTCTTCAAGGCTTGCTGTGCACTCTTTTGCGAGTGATATTTGAGCGTCATTTCATCCTTGTCATATCTTAATTGTTTAGCTAATCCCTTATTGGTTGAAACAATTGCAATCTGATCACTGCTATCTCCGCCAAGTGTACTACTCAAATATCCAAAACCAAACGAAATGAAAATAAAGATAAAAGGGGAGATAACAAGTAAAATGAAACTCCAGCTCTTAACTTGTCTTCTATATGTTTCCATAAGAACTAATAAAATTTGTTTCATCTTATTTACCTGCCTTCATCTTAAAGATTTCATTTAATGTTGGTGGTTGTTGGTCAAAAGTTTTCACGTAATGTCCCCCTGTAACCTCATCAAAGATCTCTTTACCATATTTTTCTTCTTCTATGTCTAGCCGGTATGTTCCATATTTGGTCTTTTCAACTGCAGTCACATGGGCCAAGCTTTGCAGCTCTTCTTGTGTCATCTCAGTTTGCACAAAAATCCTAGTACTTCCAAAACTAAGGCGTAATGCCTGAATTTCACCGTTCAAAACAACTTGACCATCACTAATCATTACCAATTTGTCACAAAGTTCCTCTACATTTGTCATATCATGGTCAGAAAAGATAATTGTTGCTCCTCGTTTTTTTTCAGCCAAAATAACTTCTTTTAACAAATCCGTATTAACAGGATCCAACCCACTAAAGGGTTCATCTAGGATAATTAACATTGGCTGATGAATTAAAGTACATATTAATTGTATTTTCTGTTGATTCCCTTTAGATAAACTTTTTATTTTATCATCAATTTTGCCCTTGACCTCAAGCTTCTCCATCCACTTGAGTAGTTCAATTCTTGTTGTCTTTGCAGACATTCCCTTCAAACTTGCAAGAAATCTAACTTGTTGAAAGACTGTTAACTTAGGCATCAAGCTTCTCTCTTCTGGCAAATAACCAATACTTTTATACGTCTGTTCCGAGATTCGTTTATCCCCAAACAAGATTGAGCCATCCGACTTAACAAAATTCAAAATACTATGAAAAATCGTTGTCTTTCCTGCACCATTTTTACCAATCAGTCCAGTAATCTCACCTGAGTCAGCAGAAAAACTAATATCTTCTAGAACAAGCTTATTACCAAAGCTCTTCTTTAATTGAGCTATTTTTAACATTCGATCTCCCCTTACCCCTTAATATTATGTCTCCTTCACACTATACCTGAACTTAAGCCTATCTTCACTCATTTTTAATAAGTGTTCCCCTAATATTATCTAAAATTGATTGCTGCAAATTATTAAAAACGTGGGATCTTCGATATGCAATACTCGTTACAAACATTGGAACATCTGTATCTAATAATTTTATCTTAACGATGTCTTTACGAATAGGGTTAACTACCGCAGTCAAAAGTCCAATTCCAACACCATCAGCAATCAAATTCATTAAACTATGTGTTCCATTTGATCTAAAGACAACATGTGGTCGAAAATGATTGCGTGCAGCAAGCAAATCAAACGCATGATTATGCACAAAACCATTTTTAAACAATACAAAATCTTCTCTTCTTAGATCCTTAAACCAAACTTCTTTTTTCTGTGCTAGTGGATGATTTTTAGCTACAAATATCTCAAAGGGTTGACGATCGAATTCCTCAGTTATGATTAACTCATCACTCAAAGGATCAATTGACCCTAATAGTGCCATGTCGATTTCTCCATTTTGTAATGCTCGCAAAGTTGTCCTTGAACCGTACTCCATTGTCTGAATTTTATCCAACAAACTTGCCTTTTTTAAGTTTTTAGCAACTTCTGGGAAATAATTATTCTCAATAATTGGAGGCAAACCCATCGATAGCATCTTTAGACGACTATTTGTAATTTCTTTTTGGACCAAATTATAATGTAATAACATTCGTTTAGCATGATTCAATAGCTGTGCACCACTATCAGTTATTAACAAACCTCCCTGTGCACGATGCCTGATAATTAACCGTGAATTCACTTCTTCTTCCAATCTCTTTAATGCAAAAGTAATTGTAGGCTGACTGACACCAAATTCTTGTGCAACTTTCGAGAAATTTTTTATTTCTGTAAGCCTTATAAAATATTCGAGATCTCTTGTATTCATAAAAAGTCCATCCTTCCCCACATATAGCGGCATTTAAAATCTCATTATAAGAATATCTTATTAAAAAAATATTTTTTGACTATAAAAAAACAAAGGGTCTATTCTATGTATATCTTAACAAAAGGAAGGTTTAAATAACATGGGAATGAATATTTTAAATGATCCATTCAAGAATAAAGGTACTGCTTTTACATTAGAAGAACGTAAAGAACTTGGTTTGGAAGGTCTCTTGCCTCCCTATGTTCAAACACTTGACCAACAGGTTGCACAAACATATGCACAATACCAGACAAAACCAACAGACCTTGAAAAGCGATTATTCTTGATGCAAATCTTCAATGAAAATCATGTACTTTTCTACAAGCTCTTTAGTGAACATGTAGTTGAATTTATGCCAATTGTCTATGATCCAACAATTGCAGATACTATTGAAAATTACAGCGAATTATTTGTACAATCACAGAATGCGACATTCTTATCCATCGATAATCAAGATGCAATTGAAAACTCACTTAAAAATGCTGCTAACGGTCGTAACATTCGGTTAATTGTTGTTACCGATGCTGAAGGAATCTTAGGAATTGGCGATTGGGGAACAAACGGTGTTGATATTGCTGTTGGTAAGTTGATGGTTTATACTGCAGCAGCTGGAATTGATCCTAGTCAAGTATTACCAGTTGTTCTAGATGCTGGTACAAATAACGACAAACTCTTACAGGATTCGCTTTATCTTGGTAATCACCATAGTCGAATCACCGGCGACAAGTATTACGAATTTGTAGATAAGTTTGTATCTGCTGCTGAACGCTTATTCCCAAATCTTTATCTGCACTTTGAAGATTTTGGTCGCGACAATGCTGCTAATTTGCTTAACAAATACAAAGATAAAATTACAACATTTAATGATGATATCCAGGGTACAGGAATTATCACTCTTGCTGGTATTCTTGGCGCATTAAATATCTCCAAACAGAAAATGACTGATCAGATATATCTTTGCTTTGGAGCTGGTACTGCAGGTGCTGGGATTACAAAACGAATTTGCGATGAATTTGTTCAAGAAGGTTTGAGCGAAGAAGAAGCACGTAAGCATTTTTACATGGTTGACAAACAAGGATTGTTATTTGATGATGATTCAACTTTAACTCCTGAACAAAAGCCATTTGCTCGTTCAAGAAGTGAATTTGCTAATGCCGCTGAATTAACTAACCTATTGGCAGTTGTAAAAGCTGTGCACCCAACAATTCTTGTTGGTACATCTACACAACCTGGCGCATTCACAGAAGAAGTAATTCGTGAAATGGCTGCCCATACTGAAAGACCTGTTATCTTCCCTCTCTCTAATCCAACAAAATTAGCAGAGGCTAAAGCTCATGATTTAATTGAATGGACTGAAGGTCGTGCACTCGTTGCCACTGGTATTCCTGCACCTGATGTTGAATTCAATGGTGTTTCTTATCATATTGGACAAGCAAATAATGCGCTTGTATATCCTGGCCTTGGACTTGGCGTGATTGCTTCAACTGCAACAATCTTAAATGATGAGATGATTTCAGCAGCCGCTCATTCATTAGGTGGAATTGTTGACCCTAAAGAAGCTGGAGCAGCTGTCTTACCTCCTGTTTCAAAATTAGATCATTTCTCAACAACAGTTGCTTTAGCCGTCGCTGAAAGTGCTAAAGTTCAAGGACTAACCAGAGAAAAAATAACAGATGTTGCTTCAGCAATAGATGATGCCAAATGGGCACCCAAATACTAAGGAGGATCTGGTATCTTGGCTACCAAAATAAATTATAAAAAGTTTATTATTCCAATTGCTGTAGCACTAATCATATGGCTAACGACTCCGCTTCGCCCGGCTGGTGTTTCAGTTGTTGCGTGGCATATGCTTGCAATCTTTGTTGCTACAATTATTGGCTGTATCACTCAACCGTTACCAATTGGGGCAGTTGCAATTTTAGGATTCACTACAACAGTTATTACGCATGAAGTTCCTATTGATACTGCTGTTGCCGGTTTTGGTAATAATAGTATTTGGTTAATTGCTATGGCATTTTTCATTTCCAGAGGATTTATTAAGACTGGACTAGGTCGTAGAATTGCTCTTGGATTTGTTAGAATTTTTGGTAAAAAAACACTAGGTTTGGCATATTCATTAATTGGCGTTGACTTAATCCTTGCTCCTGCAACACCAAGCAATACAGCTCGTGCAGGTGGGATTATGTTTCCAATTATTAATTCCTTATCCCATTCCTTTGGTTCTTCGCCCGAGGATAATACTCAGCGCAAGGTCGGATCATTTTTGACTTTTGCTGAATTTCATGGAAATATGATTACTGCTGCAATGTTTTTAACTGCAATGGCCGGTAATCCATTAGCGCAATCTCTAGCCAAAAGTGCACATATTAATGTTTCTTGGATGGGTTGGTTTATTGCTGCGCTTGTACCTGGGATTATAAGTTTAGTACTTGTTCCATACATCATATATAAACTTTACCCACCTGAAATCAAAGAAACTCCTAATGCTAAGGCTTGGGCTGATGAACAACTTTCAGAGATGGGTAAGATGTCTCTACCTGAAAAATTTATGGCAGGAATATTCATTGTTGCTTTACTTCTTTGGGTTTTAGGTGATACGTTGAAGGTCGATGCAACTTTGACTGCATTCATTGCGCTTTCTCTTTTACTGATAACCGGTGTGCTTAGCTGGAGTGATATTTTACAGGAAAAAGGTGCCTGGAATACACTAACATGGTTCTCCATCTTGGTAATGATGGCTAACGAATTGAACGTTCTTGGTTTCATTCCTTGGCTAAGCAAGACTATCTCTACAAGTGTGCATGGCTTATCATGGCCTCTTGTCTTGATTGTTTTAATTTTATTTTACTTCTACTCACATTACCTCTTTGCGAGTGCGACAGCACATGTCAGTGCAATGTACTCTGCTTTACTAGGAGTAGCGGTTGCCTCTGGTGTTCCTCCAATGTTGGCTGCATTGTCACTTGGATTCTTTGGTAATTTATTTGCATCAACTACTCATTATAGTAACGGGCCAGCGCCTATTTTATTTTCAGCAGGCTATGTCTCCCAAAAAGACTGGTGGCGTCTTAATGCCATCTTAGGTATTTTCTATCTTATTGTCTGGCTTGGGCTCGGTAGTTTGTGGATGAAGATTTGTGGTGTTTATTAATTAAATAATACCTTTAAAGTGTACTCTACAATAGTGGAACATAAGTCGCGAAAATTTGAATACCAACTCGAAATTATGAACATAGCAAGTGCTTTGCTACAAGTAATTCAAAGTTAGCCGGAGAATTTTAACTTATAGAACACGTTTATACAAAATGAGTTGAGGAGACTGAGACAAAAAATTAACTTTTGCCCCAGTCTTTTTTGTCTTATTAAATATGTTTCAGAGATTAACTTTCTTTTGTTGTTTAAAATATTTTAATCTTTTCCTTTTTTTGAATTCGTTATAAATAATATTTAATAGATAAATATACACTTTATTATTCAAAGAAATATATCGTGTCCAATTAATTAAATAATTAAAAAACGAGTTTCTATAATTTAAATTAGGTTTTAGTTAGATTCTCTTTAAAAATCTCTCAATAAACGTTATTTTGTTAACTATGCAATTATAAAAATCCAAAAATTATTTTCAACTCATTTAGGGGTGTTATACGTGATAAATTACAAATACGATTTTATACCTGCAGGTGACCAAGGTATCCATATTGTTTTCCCTGAACAAATAGATATTTCAGAAAACCAAATAATTCAAGAGTTAGCACACCAAATACAATCTGAATTTAACTACGAAATCACAGATGTTGTTCCTGCATACAGAACCTTAACTATCAACTTTGATATTAGAAAAACAACTTATTACGAATTCTGCCTTAAATTAAAAAATTTTCTTTCACATTATGTTTCAGATAAAAAGCATAATCAGGGACGGACTTTCGAAATTCCTGTCTGCTATGATTCTGAATTTGGAATAGACCTCGAAGATGTTGCCGCTTTTGGTAATCTAAGCGTTAAAGAATTAATCAAACTTCATTCAAAAAACAATTATTTTATTTATATGATGGGTTTTCTTCCTGGATTTACTTTTATGGGAAATGTCCCTGATCAAATTGCAATGCCTAGGCTCTCTGTTCCACGGTCTTCAATTGCACCAGGAAGTGTCGCAATTGCAGGTAAACAAGCTGGAATGTATCCCGTTGATTCACCTGGAGGATGGCGTATTCTTGGTAGAACTCCAATTACACTTTATACTCCCAGCAGACCTCTACCACCATTTCAAGCAGGTGATTGGGTTAAGTTCTATCAAATCGATCGTGCTGAATACTCAGCGATAAAAGAACTGGATGCTCACGGTGAATATCAGCTTAAAATAATTTCAGGATAAAGGAGAAGACTATGCCAAATATTGAGATTATTAACTCAGGTTTAGCCACAACCGTCCAGGACCTGGGACGAATAGGCCATCAAGCAAAAGGTATCCCTGTCTCGGGAGCCGTTGATCAATACTCATACCGACTAGCTAATGTTCTAGTAAATAATTCTGAAGAATCTGCAATCTTAGAGTTTAGTATTCTGGGACCAACTATCCAATTTAATGTTGAAACCTTCATTGCAATTACTGGAGGTGCTTCTGCACCTACGCTGAATAATTCAGCTATCAACTTGAATACCACTTATGCTGTAAAAAGAGGCGATGTCTTAGCATTTCATCCTATGAAAAGTGGGCGCTTTGGTTATATCGCTTTTGCTAACAACGGACTTCAAGTTGCACCTATCCTGGATAGTCAATCCACTAATACTCGTCTTACACTTGGAGGATATTATGGGCGAGCACTTGCCAGCGGAGATCGTTTACCGGTCAATAATTGCTACCAAATCACAAGTCTAACCAACCGCAGCTTACCTTGGCATGAACCATCTGGCAGTTCAATTCGTTTTATCAAGGGTCCTCAGTGGAACCTGTTTTCTGAAAATGCAAAGCAAACATTTATTGCTGAGCCTTTCACTATTTCATCACAAACCGATCGAATGGGTTTCAGACTAGATGGTCCAAATCTTGAAATACCACAAAAGAGTATGTTATCTGAAGGAACCGTACTGGGTAATATTCAAATAACTAGAGCGGGTCAGCCAATTGTTTTATTGGCAGACCGTCAAACCGCTGGTGGTTATCCAGTGATTGCGACAATAATTGGAGCAGACCTTGGCAAATTTGTTCAATTTGGTGCAGGTCAACCACTTACCTTTGAAGAAGTTTCACTCAAGGAAGCGATCGATGCTCTACGAAATCAATACAAATTTTTAGAAGATTTAACGACTTCTATTTATCAAAAACGGTATCAATATCCAATTGGTCCTATCAGAAGGACAAGTAAAAAAATCGAAGAAATAATTTCTAATAGTTAAAGGAGACTTCTGTTATGGAAATACCAAGTTTAGATGAATTAATTAGTAAATTTCAAGAGGCTGGTCTTACCTACCTCGAAATTAAGAATGGTGAAAATCAGATTACTTTAAAAAAAGAAATAAAAATTGCTGCTCCAATTACAAATGAACAAGAATCCGTGACTGATAAAAAAACAATACCTGAAAAAAGTAAAAAAATTACAATAAATGCACCTTTCGTTGGAACCTTTTATACCTCACCAAGTCCACAAGAAGATACTTTCGTCAAAATTGGTGACAAGATTCAAAAAGGTCAGGTCATCGGTATCATAGAGGCAATGAAAATGATGACTGAGGTTAAATCTGAGGTTACTGGTACTATTACCGAAATTTTGGTCACTAATGAGAGTACGGTTGAGTACAATACGCCACTCATTGTCCTCAAGAATTGAGGTGTTGATTTTGAAAAAAGTTTTGGTTGCAAATCGCGGCGAAATTGCTGTTCGTATTATTCGTGCTTGCCACAACCTAGGATTGAAGGCTGTAGCGGTTTACTCCGTAGCTGATAAAAATAGCCTACACGTCCAACTTGCAGATGAGGCCATCTGCATTGGCCCAGCTGAACCAAATAAAAGTTACTTGAATATTCGTGAAATAATTGCAGCGGCAGAAATCACTCAATCTGATGCTATTCATCCTGGATATGGATTCTTATCTGAAAATGAGGAATTTGCTAAAAAATGTGAAGATGAAAAAATCACCTTTATTGGTCCACAATCTCGTGTAATTGCATTAATGGGTGAAAAAGCCCGTGCCAGAGAGACAATGTTAAAGGCTGGAGTCCCTGTCGTTCCAGGAGGAGACACTGAATTTACCGACTTAATTAGCGGTTCAGCATTCGCTAAAAAAATTGGTTTTCCAGTTATGCTAAAAGCAAGTGCAGGTGGTGGTGGCAAAGGAATGCGGGTCATTCAAAGTGCCGAAAACTTCAGCAAAGAATTTGGCTTAGCTCAAAGCGAGGCTCAACACGCTTTCAATGATAATCATATGTATCTTGAAAAATACCTACCACATCCGCGCCATATCGAAGTTCAAATCATTGCCGATCATCAAGGCAATGTAACTGCGGTTGGTGAACGGGATTGTACTATCCAACAACATCACCAAAAAGTAATTGAGGAAGCACCCGCAATTGCATTACCAGAAAAAACTCGGCAAAGAATGTTCGCTGTTTCTGTGAAAGCCGCAAAAGAAATCGGTTATGTTGGTGCAGGAACAATGGAATTCTTATTAGACGATCCTGAACATTTTTACTTTATGGAGATGAACACTCGCATACAAGTCGAACATCCCGTTAGTGAACTGACAAGTGGACTTGATCTTGTTGAATTGCAACTTTTAATTGCTCGAGGTGAACCCTTGCCTTTTAATCAGGAGTACATTA
This sequence comes from Liquorilactobacillus hordei DSM 19519, assembly GCF_019443985.1. Lineage (NCBI taxonomy): Bacteria > Bacillati > Bacillota > Bacilli > Lactobacillales > Lactobacillaceae > Liquorilactobacillus > Liquorilactobacillus hordei. The sequence goes on along the minus strand of NZ_CP049303.1, from coordinate 568,633 downwards.
CAACAAATAATTTTGCACTTGAATGTCGAATAAATGCATTAACTGCCGGTAAAATATCTGCTTTACACCTACCAAGTGGATATGGTATTCGAGTTGATACCGGACTCTATCAAGGATATATCATCCCTCCTAACTATGATTCAATGGTTGCCAAGATAATTACTTTTGGCCCCTCAAGAAAAAAAGCAATTACTCTAATGAAAACAGCACTTGATGAGGCAGTTATCTCTGGGGTAAATACAAATCTAGATTTTCTAGTTCAGTTATTAAATGAACCTGATTATATTGAAAATAAAACTGATATTAATTGGTTGGATAAGTTAACAGCCACAATTTAGGAGGTGTCCTCATGGACTTATTGAAGGATATAACGTCATTGTCACCAGTCGAAGTTCGTCACCTGATTCGTGAAGGAAAATTCACTAAACCTACGAGTGGATTGGCTTCAGGATATACTCAAGCCAATTTAGTAATTTTACCAAAGAATTTAGCATATGATTTTTTATTATTTGCTCAAAGAAATCCTCGTCCCTGTCCAATCTTGGAAGTTAGTGATGCTGGAAGTCGCGGTTTGCATAAATTTGCCCAAGATATTGACTTAGCGAATGACTTTCCGCGTTACCGTATTTATCGTAACGGTATCTTCACTGATGAGGTCACTAGTGTCACAGATTACTGGCAAGATGATTTAGTAAGTTTCCTAATTGGATGTAGTTTTTCTTTTGAAGCAGAGTTAATTGCAGCCGGAATTGAAATTCGCCACATAACAGAAGGAGTTAATGTCCCAATGTATAACACCTCCATTCCTCTTGAATCTGCAGGTAAATTCCATGGAAATATGGTTGTTAGTATGCGCCCCATTCCTGAAAGCCAAGTAGTAACTGCTGTTAATGTAACTGCTGCGATGCCAAAGGTTCATGGAGCACCTATTCATATTGGAAGTCCTGAATCAATCGGGATCACTGACATTTCAAAACCTGATTATGGTGATCCTGTTACAATCAAGCACGGTGAAGTTCCAGTATTTTGGCCATGCGGTGTAACTCCACAAAATGCAATTATGCAGGTTAAACCAGAATTCGTAATTACACATGCTCCCGGTCATATGCTGGTGACAGATGTTAAAAATACCATATTAAAATATGAATAGGAGTTGATTTCAGTGACAAAAATTGATTTAAACAGTGATTTAGGTGAGAGCTTTGGTCGCTATAATCTAGGAAAAGACAAGGAAATTATTCAACTAGTAACTTCCGTTAATATTGCATGTGGTTTCCACGCCAGTGATCCTGACGTGATGGCTAAAACTGTCGCCTTAGCTGAAGAAGCGGGTGTCGGGATTGGGGCACATCCCGGTTATCCTGACTTGCAAGGGTTTGGTAGACGAAATATGCTATTGCAACCTGCAGAAGTTGAACATCTAATAACTTATCAAGTTGGAGCACTTCAGGCTTTTACATCTTCAAAGAAACTCCATCATGTCAAGCCTCATGGGGCACTTTATAATATGGCAGCTAAGGACTATGAACTCTCATTAGCAATCTGTCATGCAATTAAGTCTATCGATCCAGACCTTCCAATCTATGCTCTTGCAGGTAGCAAAACAGTCCAAGCAGCAGAAACTGTTGGCATACGTTGCGTACAAGAAGTGTTCGGTGATCGAAATTATTTGCCTGATGGTAATCTAGTACCCAGAAGTGAAGCAAATGCTGTTATTACTGACCCCGCAGAAGTTGCTGCACATGTACTTGAAATGGTAAAGAATCAAGCAGTAACTGCGATTGACGGCTCAACCGTACCACTACAAGCTGATTCTATCTGTGTCCATGGTGATAATGCAGCAGCATTGGCGATTGTCGCTAATCTCCGTGAAACACTTCAGCAAAATAAAATTAAGCTTCAGGCTTTTTAAAGAAACCATAAAGAGAGAAGGAATTTCACTATGATGAACAAATCAAAAGATTCTAATAACATCCCTGATTTAAATGGCCCTAAAGCTTCTCCACGCAGTATTGCAATGGGTGCTGCATTTTTAATGGCTATGGCTGCCGTAGGTCCAGGATTTCTAACCCAAACTGCTACATTTACCGGACAAATGGGAGCTGATTTTGGTTTTGCCATTCTAATTTGTATTGTTTTTGATATTATTGTCCAAATGAATGTTTGGCGAATTATTGTTGTCAGCGGTAAAAAAGCACAAGTAATTGCAAATGATATTTTCCCTGGCCTTGGATATTTACTTTCATTTCTTGTTGCAGTTGGTGGCCTTTTCTTCAATATTGGAAATGTTGGTGGTGCAGGCCTTGGGCTTAATGTACTTTTCGGCATCTCACCCGAAAATGGTGCCGTAATTGCAGGTGCGCTTGCAATTATCATCTTTGTTGTTAAAAATGCATTAACTGTTATGGATCGCACTGTTCAAATTCTGGCTGTTGTTAAGGTTGCTATCTTACTTTACATTATCTTTATCATGGCAGTGCCTTATCAGGCGGCCGTTCATCATACATTTTTACCTACAAAAATTGATTTCTATTCAATTGTTACAATTGTTGGCGGAACTGTTGGTGGTTATATTTCATTTTCCGGTGGTCATCGACTCATTGAAGGTGGAATGAAGGGTAAACAAAACATTAAGTATGTTAACGAAGGTGCCTTGACAGGGATTGGAATTGCCTCTTTTATCCGTGTATTACTTTTCCTAGCAGGGCTTTCTGTTGTCGTAACGGGATACAAGCTTGATCCTACGAACCCCGCAGCTTCAATTTTTAAGTATGCTGCAGGCAACTTTGGTTACAAATTCTTTGGATTGTTACTCTTTGCAGCTGGGATGACCTCCATTCTCGGTTCAACATTTACCTCAACTTCTTTCTTAGATTTTGCAGTTAAATCAAAAAATGACCTGCAAAAATCACGTAAAGTATTAATCATTAGTTTTATTGTAATTTCAACTGTCATCTTCTATATTGTCGGGAGTCCCGCAAAGGTCCTAGTTTTTGTGGGAGCAGCTAATGGATTTGTCCTCCCTATTGCACTGGCAATTCTTTTAATTGCTAGTGTTTCTAAAAAAATTGTTGGTGATTATCACCATCCAAAATGGTTAATTTTTTCTGGTTGGTTCGTTGTTGCCTTCATGGCCTTTGCAAGCATCAAAACAGTGATTGGATTGTTTTAAATAACTTAATGGTACTTTTAACACAAAAAGTGTGGCATAAGTCGAGAGAATTTAGAGTTAGACGGATAATTTTGACTCATGGAACATATTTACTCACAATAAAAAAGAGATAGGTTCAAAAGTTAACTTTTGGCCTAATCTCTTTTTTTAATTCCACATATTATTTTATTTGTGGCAAGACTTTCTGGATATCGTTCTCAAATGCCTTGGGTTTTGTTTTTGGTGCAAAACGCTGTAGAACTTTGCCCGTTGGATCTATCAAGAACTTAGTAAAATTCCACTTAATTGAATTGCCCAGTTCACCTGGTGCCTCTTTTTTTAGATATTTAAATAATGGTGCAGTTTCTTTTCCGTTCACAACGGTTAACTCATGCATTGGAAATGACACTCCATATGTCGTCCGACATGCTTGCGCAGCATCTTGGCCATTAGCAAGCTCTTGCTTAAACTGATTAGATGGAAATCCTAAAATAACTAGCCCCTCATCTTTATACTTCTCGTAAAGTTCTTCTAATTCTGCAAACTGTGGCGCCAAACCGCATTTTGTAGCTGTATTGACAATCAGCATTGTCTTACCTTCGTACTTTGAGAGTTGGTACTTCTCTCCATCTTCACGTGATACCTCAAAATCGTATATTGTAGTCATTTCTTGTGTCATCTCCTTTTAAGTACAAGTATAATCCCAAAGTTTTAATTTGATAAGATATTAGCTGGTTCATTTAAATTTCAGAGCCATTTATTCTTCTTAACTACCTTAATCGCTTCAATTCTATTATGTACCCCTAACTTACTGAAGACTGCAGACAGATAATTACGCACCGTTCCCTCTGATAAGAAAAGTTGCTGTGCTATCTGCTTTGTTGTAATACCACTCTCAGCTACCTTCAGAATTTCCAACTCTCTTGTACTAAGTGGATTGTTCTCTGCGGAAATCATGTCAACTACCAATTCTGGCGCAAAAATCGTTTTACCGGCAGATACATCTCTAATTGCAGCTATAAGCTCTTCACTAGGACTATCTTTTAACAAATAACCCGAAACATTCGCTAGCACGGCTTGTTCAAAATAAGCTTTTTGCGCAAATGTCGTCAGAATAATAACTTTCTCCTGCAAGTTCTTTTTATTTACCTGCAACGCAACCTCTAAGCCTGTCATCTTAGGCATTTCAATATCTAAAATCACAACATCTGGTTTCAAGACTTGCAAGTCTTGCCAAGCTTTTGCTCCATCAACAGCATTACCTACAACCTGAAAATCATCTTCCAGATTTAATAACTGTGTCAACGCACTATTTAATAAACTCTGATCTTCTGCTATATATATTTTAATCATTATCCTCAGTCACTTTCATTTGAGTCAATACCACATGTGTTCCACGATAATCATGATAGATTTCAAATTTTCCATTTGCTTGAGTCATTCGTTCACGCATTCCTCTGATTCCATTGCCACCTGCTCTTACAAATCTTTTGCCAACTCCATCATCAATTACTTCAACTCTATAAATATCCTCATCTGAATAAAAAAGCAACTGAACTTGATGTGCATTTGCGTGATGCAAGATGTTGCTAATTGCCTCAGTCAAAGACTTCCCAAAAACTGCTTGCGTTTGTGTTGGCCATTTGACTGCCTGCTCCTCACCTTTAGTAAGTAATAAAATATTTGCCGTTGCAAGATTCTTGCCCTGTTCCAAGAGAATTTCATTGAGAGACTTTTGATGTAGATTATTAACAATTGAACGTACTAATTGTAGATTCTGTCGACTAGTCTGTTCAATATCATTTAATTCTGCAGCTACTTTATCTGGATTCTTAATTAAGAGCTTCTTTGCTAGTTCTGTTTTTATCGTAATCATCGAAAAGCTTTGCCCCAGTGTATCATGTAGATCACGTGCAATGCGTTCCCGTTCACCACGCTGGATAATCGTTTCAAGTCTACGATTAGTCTGATTTAACTGATGCTGTCTAAATGACGAAATTGACAATATACTAGAACAGATTGGTGAAACTAATGGGAAAATAATTCCCATTGAGGAACTATCTCTCCAAAATTCAGGATACCTCAATTGAATTCTTACCAAAGTAATTCCGATTATTAGGTAATAAGCCATAAGAAAATATTTTTGATACTTTCTTGGATAATGCACTAATATCCAAGGTACTTGCCAAGCAGGGAAAATAATCAGATACAGATTAAAATCAAAAATTGCAAATATCCCTGTTACTAATAATTCCAGTGGAATTGTGAGATAACGGTATTCTCTAATCTCATTAACAATAATATAGAGAATCAGAAATAATCCCGCTAATAAAAACCAATAGACATCTTCATTACTTTTAATCGGGATAAACTGTATCAACGTGTAAGGTAAATATATCAGCCAGACATATGATACCCAATCTATTTTTTTGAGTTTACTAAAGCCTTTAAGCTTCACTAATTCTTAGTCCCTTCTTTTGCTGTATCTTTACAACTAAAATTGTTATGCTAAACATAATCGCTATCCACGTAATAATACCATAAATGTCTCCTAAATCTAGTTCACCATGAAGCATTGTTTTTTCTAACAAATTATTCGCAAAATAAGTTGGCATTACTTTGCCAATCCCTTGCAACCAATCTGGCATGGTATTGATTGGCCACCACAGCCCGCTGACTATTGCTAACGGAAAGGCAATCAAGTTACTGGCAACACTCAAAGTTTCTTGCGTTTTAAAATAAGACATCAGTGTTCCTAACAAGATCATTGGAATCTGCCCAATTAATACAATCAGTAAAATCACAGCAAATTGTTCTAAACTAAAATTAACATTATTAACGAAACGAGCAAGTATTCCCAAAACAATCACAGCACAAAGATTTAGCAATACAGTAATTGTATATACGGAAATATAATAATTTTTACTGCCAGTCGGTGTCATTTGCAGAAATAAAACCAACCCCTTATCACGATCACTTTTTAAAATTGTTGCCACCCCAAAAACGGCACCGATTACTCCACTATAGATTATCATACTGCCCATATAGGTCATATAAAATTGATGCATCTCTGGGCCGCTCCCCACAATCATTATCTTTGTAAATAATAAATAAAATCCCGCAGGCATTAATAACGTGAAAAATAAAAACGATTTATTACGAATCATTATTCTTAGTGCATCAAACTTTAGCTGTCTTATAATTTTAGTCATTTTTACTGTTCCCCCTATCTGTTGTCATCTGTAAAAATATTTTTTCTAATGTCTCATGTTCAACCGTAATATTTGAAACTCTCGGATATTTCAATAATAATTCTTTAAGTGTTCTGTCTCCATCAACTGATTTGATTACAACTTGACTGCCACTTTCTTCAACGTTAACTACTCCAACTAACTCTGCAAAATTATGTTGTTCAGATTCACTAGTAATACTAATTGTGGTTTGTTTATGCAGTGCTTGCAGTTCTTTTAAAGTTCCTTCGAATGTGAACTTTCCTGCTTGTAAAACAATTAGCCGACTAGCAACCTGTTGAATCTCTTCCAGATAATGGCTTGTAATAATCATTGTCTTACCTTGTTCACGAAGTTCTTCAATCGACTCCCAGAAAATGTGCCTTGCTTGTGCATCCATTCCAACAGTCGGTTCATCCAAAAAAAGTAAATCAGGATTGCTCAACAGCGCCTGTGCAAATGTAACTCTACGCATCAGTCCACCTGATAATTCCTTCAAGAACTTGCGCCGATGTGGTACTAAATTCAGCTTTATTAGTATTGATTCCAGTGGATTAGCATTGTTATATTGCATCGCAACTTCTTCCAAAAATTCTTCAACTCTGACATTAGATAATCTTAAATCTCCTTGTAGCATTGACCCAATCTTTTGTTTTGCAAGCAATGAGCCTGGATGACCACCAAACACCTGAACGTTCTTCTTACTTGGTAACAATCCTAGTAAGATATTCAATAAAGTTGTTTTTCCCGCTCCATTTTCACCAATTAAGCCAATAATTTCACCCTTATTAACACTCAAATTCAAACCTTTTATAATTTCATTTTTACCATAACTAAAACTCAAGTTTTCTATACTTATTATCTGCTCCATCATGCACCCCCATGTAACTTATCTTAAGTCAGGGCAATAAAAATCCCCAGTCAGGATTGTAATTGACTGGGGATGACAATTGTCATAACTTTTTCTAACAGATAATTATCAGACTGATTTAACCATCAAAACAAACGGATAACTTCCTCCATTTGTTTCTTGTTCATGATAATTCACAACTTCGAAACCAATCTTTTGATACAACTTTTGCGCACGTACATTGAATTTTGCAACATCAAATAAAATCTTTTGGGGATTTTTTACACGCAACACATAGTTCACCATTACTCACCTCAAAAGTGATTATAAACTTCACTTCAAAAATCAACAAGAAACTTATCTATTGTTTTGTAGCAAGCTTTCGATACAAATCAACCAGCTCTCCGGCCAAATCCCTAAAGGTAATTGCATTCATAATATGATCTTGTGCATGAACCATTAACAAATTAACTTCTGCATGATCACCATTGGCCTCAGCAGTTAACATTCCAGTTTGCGCATTGTGTGCTTGAGCCATGAATTCATCTGCACTCTTTAACTTTTCATCTGCTGTCTCAAAATCACCTTCTTTTGCTGCTTTAATAGCTTCAAAGGCCTCACCTTTAGCATTCCCTCCATTTATAATTAATCCCATAATTATCTCTTGTTGTTTTTCATCCATTTAAATCATCTCCAATTATAATTGTGTGCCTTGTGATTCAATCACTTTCTTATACCAATAAAAAGAATCTTTTCGACTTCTTTTTAGTGTTCCTTCAGCTTTATCGTTCTTATCAACGTAAATAAACCCATAGCGTTTGTCCATCTGTCCGCTTCCAGCCGAAACTAGATCAATACATCCCCAAGGTGTGTAACCCATTAACTCAATTCCATCTTTTTCCACAGCTAACTTCATCTGCTCAATGTGTTTCTTTAAATAATCAATGCGGTACTCGTCGTGAATCGAGCCATCTTCTTCGACTTTGTCAATTGCACCTAAACCATTTTCAACAATGAATTGAGGTATGTGATAACGATCATTCATCCAATTCATAGCATAGCGTAAACCTTCTGGATCAATCTGCCATCCCCAATCTGAAGCCGGCAGATACTCATTACGCACCAAATCTTCCATCTCATCATAAGCGAAAACCGTTTCAGCAGCACCATGAGCCGAAACTGTGAATGACATGTAGTAACTAAATCCTAAGTAATCAACTGTGCCTGCTTGAAGTACATCAAGGTCTTCTAACGTACGATCGATTTCTAAATGATGTTCCGCCTGATATCTTAATAACCACTCTGGATACTTTCCAAGTACCTGTAAATCTCCCAGCCAATAACGCCATTGCATAGCGCGCTGAGCTTTTAAAATATCCTTAGGATCAGAAGTCGCTGGATAAAGTGGTACCATCGCAATCATAGCCCCAATCTTAAACTCAGGGTTAATTTTGTGACCTATCTGAACTGCTAAAGCACTTGCAATAGCCTCATAATGAGCAGCTTGGAACATTGTTTCTTCTACATTTTCTCCATCTTTTGGAATAATTCCGGAATTAGTAAAGATTGAAAATCCCCGCTTGTAATCCGTTTGATTATTAATTTCATTGAATGTCATCCAATATTTTACTTTATCTTTATAACGTTCAAAAACAGTGGTTGCAAAATTTACAAAATAGTCAATTAATTTACGATTACGCCACCCACCATATTCTGTGACTAAGTGGTATGGCATCTCAAAATGAGAAAGTGTGATTACAGGTTCAATTCCGTATTTCAGACATTCATCAAATAAGTCATCATAAAATTTTAAACCTTCTTCATTTGGTTCTTTCTCATCACCTTTTGGAAAAATTCTTGTCCAAGCAATTGATGTTCTAAAACATTTAAATCCCATTTCTGTAAAAAGCTTAATATCGGCTTTATACTGGTGGTAAAAATCAATTGCATCGTGATTAGGATAATACTCTCCAGCAACCACTCCTTCTGTAATTTTTCGCTCAACACCATTAGCACCATTAGTCATTACATCAGCAACACTAATTCCTTTATTTCCTTCTCGCCAGCCTCCTTCCAACTGATGTGCAGCTACAGCTCCACCCCATAAGAAATCCTGTGGTAATTTATAAACATTTTCTCTATTCAATCGATATTCCTCCTTACATTTCTTATATATACCCTTCATAACTTTCTTACAATCCATCAAATTTTCTTAATCTCATTTATCTTCAAAATAAAAGGCCCTCTTGAAGAGAGCCTTTTATGGTTCACCAATATACTTCCCATTAACCTTGAAGAACCATAATTTATTTTTGTGGCTCATTAACATCTTTTATTTAAATGAATATTAAATACTAATATTTTTTCTGTTCTTGCTCTTGTTCTTGTTTTAATAAGACACGATCATAATGTCTAATGAATGGATACCATACAACAAATGCGACAGTTGCACAAATAATTGCTAATATCCCGCCTTTCCAGCTTGCTGTTGCCATAAACCCTCCCAATCCAATTGGAGTTGGCCAAGGCTGTTGTGCAATAATCTTGTCTACCAGATGTGTGGTAACTGCAAAGTATCCAACTATTCCAGAAGCTATTGGTGCTAGGACGAACGGAATAAATAATTGGACGTTGTAGACGATTGGTAATCCAAAAAGTATTGGCTCATTAATATTAAAGAACGCAGGTACAATTTCCGCCTTTCCAATTTCTCGTAATTGAATTGACTTTGCTCTAGAAACTAACCAGATTGTCATTCCTAAAGTTGCACCAGAACCACCGATAATAACAAAAGCATTCATTGGATCACCGGCAAAGAAATGATCTGCTCCTAATTTATTAGATGCCATATTAGCTAGAACAATCGGAGTATAAAACGAACTGATAATTGTAGCACCATGGATTCCAAACCACCACAGAAAATGAATCAAGAAAATGATTACCAAGAATCCCCACCATGTATCTGCAATATTACTAATAAATGAGAATGGAATGTAGAGAACTTTGAAAATGTCTGTTCCTACAAAGATAAGCAACATATTGAGTAGGGAAACAACAATTGCAACACAGAATCCTGGAATCAAGGAACTGAAAGAATTAGCCACTCCAGCTGGGACCGCGGCAGGCATCTTGATTGCCCAATTATGCTTTATAGTAAAACGATAAATCTGTACTGTAAGCCAACCAACAACTAAACCTGTAAAAATTCCGACAGCGGCTATTCTGGTAACTCCAGAAGTTGAAACTGCATATCCACCACCAATAATATTGGTTTTACTGAGCGATTGCACAAATTCAACAGAACCGTTTTTCCATACTAACTGTGGTACAGTAATAAACATCGCCATCATGAACATGAACAAACTGCTAAGTGGATTTAAATTAAGATGTTCTTCTTCTTGATAAATCTTGGTATAGCTATAAGTGAAGGTTCCTGCAAAAACGAGTGCTAAGATTCCCATCGTTGAATTATAAATAACTTGGAAAAGGTTCGTAAAATGGCCAACTGTATTAGCATAAAGTTCAGCAAATCCAGGTATCTGAAATGCTTGTGGCAAAATTTGTAAAATTAAAAACACGGCACCAATAATTGAAAAAGCAATAACACTATAACCAGCATCCATAATTGCTCGGACAAAACGTGAACCAGCAAATTTACCAACTTTCTCGGTCATACTTTCTTTAAAAGAATCAGAAATTTTCATTAGATCAACGCCTCTTTTCATGAATTTTTTAATTTTGTGTAATCAGATTTGTGATCTGCACTAATTAATTCTTCGGCTAAACATCGTTCTCTTTCTGATACCAGATATCTGCTGTAAAACAATAAGAAATTCCTTATTTACATTGAAATCACTCCCAACTTATCAACTCTATAAGAATACTCAACACCTTTTTTACATTTTATTACACCTACCTTTACTAACTTTATTTATTAACTCTAGTTTACCTAAAAATATAAGCATTTACTACATATTTTAGAAAGCGGTTACATTATTCAGATAATGTAACATTTTTCTACCTTTGTAATTTTAGAAATGTTATTGTATAATCCAATAAACGTGATCTTTGAAGAAAAGGTTGGATTATACAATGATTGATTTAAAGGGATTTACCCCAACAGAAATTCTAATCTACAATTATTTAATTGATCATCCCGATGAAGCACTTACCTTGAGTATTCGTCAACTGGGCAGTGCCATCCATGTTTCATCCGCTTCGATTATTCGGTGTATTAAAAAAATGGGCTATGATAGCTTTTATGAATTTAAGTTTAATTTGAAGCAGCAACAACTTGCCCTACAAACAAAAAAATTAGAATCCAATTATGATACTGAAGTTATTGACTTAGCAAGCAATTTCTTTAATCGTCCACTTTTACAGCAATACTCAAGTGAACTAACTGCCTTCAAAAAATTGATTTCCAATGCAGAGAACGTTTTATTTTTTGGAATTGGCACATCTGGAATTCTCGCTCAATACGGTGCTCGCCAGTTCTCTAACTTTGGAGTTAATTCGGTCTATAACATTGACCCTTTTTATCCTTTGCCGCAAAAAATTCATAATGACACTAATCAAATAGCTATTATGCTTTCAGTCAGCGGTGAAACTCCTGAAATCGTTAATCGAGCAATCAGTTTAAAAGCTGAAGGTTTTCATGTTATTTCTATTACCAATAACAATTACTCAACGTTAGCCAAAGTTTCTGAACTCAACTTTTCATATAATATCAAGCCTGAAATTATTAAGGAAACCTTAAACATCACTACACAAATACCAGTAATTTTTATTCTAGAGTCGTTAGCGCGAAATGCTAAAGATTAACAAAAAATTTATCATTTTTGCACACCAAAAAAGGGGCTGTGCCATAAGTCCTTCAAAATAGAAGAGATTAGTGAAAATCGTTCTTTGATTTTCACTAATCTCTTCTTTTGGTTTATAAAACAGTTATAATTGGTGCCTTTCGCCACCAATTTTCTAATATTCATTGCCATCAAGGCAATTCCAGCTTCCCTTTTTACCTTCTCAAGACCTCTAACCGAAAATTTTTTAAAACCCAAACAAGCCTTCAATCCACCAAAAACTGATTCAACATCTATTTTACGTTGTCCGTAAATTGAACCAGTTTGGTGATTTGAAAGCAACTTGCGTTCCTTAGCTTTGAAATACTCCCATGCGCTATTAATACTTATTTTACGAGGATTTCCGTTTTTAGTGAATGCTCGGTGATCAATTTTAAAATCGTTATCGTATTTGTTTGCCTGATACTCTTTAAATTCACGTACAAATCCGTACTTATCTTTGCGCTTACGGTAAGCATAAAAACTAAATCTAACTCCCTGCAGATCAATAAAATAATCGTCTTTAGGATGATACGCCCAATTCATGACCTTACGGTCATCACTTTTCCATTTGCGACTATTTTCTTTTAACATTGTCCCATATGGAATTAACGCTGTATGTTCAGGTAATTCATCTTCGAGATATCGATAATTTGATTCTGAACCGTATCCTGCATCAGCCACAATATACTTACCTAAAGTTCCAGCTGCTTTTTGTTGCTGTAAAAAAGGAATTAATGTTTTGGTATCTCCTGGATTTTGAAAAATGCCGAAGGCAGTTACAAATTGTTTACTTGTGGCGATTTGTAGATTATAAGCCGGTTTTAGCTGTCCGTTGAGCATTGGATCTTCCTTAACACGCATGAAAGTTGCATCATGATCTGTTTTTGAATAACTATTTCTTTTACCATAAATTCTGGTTTGTATTTTATGAGCTAATAATTTAGTTTGCCGTAACTTAAGTTTTCGTTTTAAAGATTTTAGTTTTCGACGCCTTGACTTGTCTGGGTTTGGAGAGATATGTTCTTTTTCAATCTTTTTATTCAAATCTTTCAAGTCATTTTCTAACCGCAAGGTAATTTCATCAAGCATTTCTAAAGTAAGATCTGTCTCTGCTGGGAGCTGACACTTAAACTTAGCGTCATTTAATTCTTCCAGAAGGGTTATAATCGCAGAGCGATTAAGCTTGTCAAAACGAATCGTATTCTTACGCCAAACAAAACTATATTTATTGGCATCAGCTAAAATTTTAGTCCCGTCAATAAAAGTAACTTCATCAATAAAATTGTTTTGTTTCAGATATTTGGTTAGTTTTAGAATACATTGATTAATCAAGCTCTCAACTTCATCTGAAATTCTAAAACGACAAATTGTTCGGTAGGCTGGAACCTGTTCTTGTGTCAGCCAACGGGCTGCCAAATTCTCCTCTGCCAAGGTATTAATACGGCGACTACTAAAGATACCTTTTGTGTACGCAAACAAAATTAATTTTAAAAGTACACGCAGATCATACTTACGCGGTCGTCCAAAGATGTAAGGATCATTAATTTTAAGGTCTTCAACTATTTGATTAATCATCCGTGCAGGATGATTTTCTTTTGGCTCCCAGTCAGTTTTAATACTAAGTACAGTCTGATTTATGTTATAATTATTGTACATTTTGATTATCCTTTCTATAGGGGTATTGTTTTTGAAAGTACTGGCTCCAACCAGTGCTTTTTTATTTTTAATTATACCAAAAGAGCTTCACCAGAAAAATCATTACTTTCTCTGGTGAAGCTCTTTCACTTAGGGACTTATGGCACAGCCCCTTTACTTATCACAAATAAACGTGTTTCATAAGTCAAAAATGCTCCGTCTATCTTCTAATTACTCAACTTTTCCCGACTTATGTCGCGTTCTTTTCTACTTATCATCAATGTTTTTCACTGCCATTGTTCCCGCAATTCGACCAAATGTAAAGATATCAGTTAGAGAGTTTCCTCCTAGTCGATTTCCGGCATGAATTCCGCCTGCAACTTCTCCGGCAGCATACAAGTTGTCAATTACGATACCATCTTTGTCCAGCACATGAGTATTACTATCAATTTTCAAACCACCCATTGTATGGTGCATTGCTGGTTTTCGTGGCGTTGCATAAAAAGGAGCAACTTGAACTTTCAAATCAAAGACTTCCTTACCGAATTCTGGATCATGTCCCGCATCTGCATACGAATTATACTTAGCAATTGTATCAACAAGAGTATCTGGATCAACTCCAATTTGCTGTGCTAATTCGACTAATGAATCTGCTCTATATAATGTACCTGCAGCGACTTGTTCATCGATCTTTTGCTGGCTTGTATTGTATGCCGTCTCTTTAATCTTGTCATCCGCAATTAAATAAAACAAGCTTCCGTTGTCAATAGCCGCCTGCGTTAAGACATCTCGGCTCTCGTATTCATCAACAAAGCGTTTGCCTTCTTTATTAACCATTACATAGTTAGCTGGTGGAACCTGCAGCCCAGTAAATAATTCACCTGTTACGGGATCTGAAACAGGCATCATCTGCGTAAAGCCCATTCCAACTAATGCTGCATTAACACTTTCCCCCAGTTTAATCCCATCACCTGTAATTGCTGGTGAATTGGAAGTAGCAATCGCATCGTCAATTTTTGTCCAATAAGTGTTATACTTTTGAATCATTTTTGTATTTGCGCCAAAACCACCAGAAGCCAATACTACACTTTTAGCATGAATGACTACCCGTCGTCCTTCAGAATTACGCCCAATCACGCCTTTGATTGTCCCTTCTTCTATCAACAACTCTTGCACTGGGGTATCTGTCAGAATTTTGCCACCCTGATTATTAATAAAGTTTTGCAAAGCAGAAATATAAGCATATCCTTGATTCTTCAATGGTTTATGCCCTCGACGCCATTTTGCCCCAACAGGCATTGAAACTTCGTTAGGATCAAATTCAACCCCAATATCCTCAAGCCACTTGACTGATTCTAACGCTTTATTAGTTAGTATTTTTACCAATTCGTATTGCCCATGAATTTCAGTACCATTTAAATCAGTCCGTTTTCCACCAAGATACGTCTGAATTCGATGCCACAAAATACTATCAAATAACTTATTATCACCATTTTTTAGATAGTCTTTAATTTGTTCTTTTAGCTTTTCAAAGTCACTTCTGTACTCTTCATCAATTTGATTCTCATCTTGGGACAAGACTTCTTCCAAAGTTGCTGCCTCACCAGGAAGTGCATCAAATTTTCCTTGCCAATCTGGATCTGCCGCATTCATTGGTCCACCAGTACGAATAGTATTTCCACCAATTGAAGGGAACTTCTCTACAACTACCACTTGTCTCTTGGATTTTAAGACACATGCCGCGGCGCTTAGTCCTGCACCGCCTCCACCAACTACGATGACATCAGTCTTTAATTCAAGTGGTTCTTGCTCCACCATTTTTTGAGGTTTTGGTCGTCTTTTCAAAACAGCTGAATCCCCACCTGCTAAATCAATAGCTTCTGCCACCCCATCGATTACACCATGACTTGTAACCGATGCACCTGATACAACATCAATATTCAAGGTTTGTGAACTAACAATCTGTTCTGGAATTCTTTTAAATACAGTATCCGCAATCCCTTTTGTTTCATTCTTTGTATCAATTTCAATCTTCTCTATTCTTTTTTCTGATACAGTAATTGTCATCGGTAACTTACCATTATGACCGATTGCACTAACTTGATACTCTCCTGGTTCAAAATGAACTTCTTCAGAAGCATTTAAGAACTCGGCAGCCTGAATAAAATGCAGAAAGTTTTTAAAACATGACTGTAAGAACTTGACTGTTGATGCATCTTTTAAATTATTTTGTTCATCAAATGCTGCAACAGAACTGCCAAGTAAGAATTCATTGCCAGGCAATACTAACGCATCAACTCCAGGTGCATCTAATATTTGTCGTAAGTGTAACTGCGCACTTGAAGACCCTTGTACTCTAATTGAAGTTCCAATTATCATAACGGGTTTATTATTAAATGGATGCTCTTTGAAAGACATCCACTCAATAAAACTATTCAATGCAGAGGGAATTGAACGATTATGCTCTGAAGTTGAAATAATCACACCATCTGCTTCAGTTATTTTTTGACTGATATCTTGCACCTGTTGACTTGTTCCGATTTCAATTGATTCATTAAATAATGGTAATTGCCGAACATCAATAATTTCGATTTCAGCTAGATCACTAAATTCTTTTTTAACAAAGTTCAATAATAATGCTGTCGCTGAATTATCAACATTTGTTCCACTAATTCCAACTAATTTCATTATAAATTCCTCCTGCAGTCTTTATTATCGATTCTTAGCAACAAATCGCATGAAATCACCAAAATATCTGTCTAATTCTTCTTTTTTTGCAACATCTGCTAATTCGCCTTCATCGGCAAATGCTTGTAATGATCCACCCAACAAGTATTCTCTCCCTGGCATTAATAATCCGCTCAATTCAGGTGCATTCAATATTTGCCGTAAATGTGCCTGTGCCCGCGAAGTTCCCAATACACCATAAGAGGCACCTGTGATCATCGTAGGTTTATCCCTGAGTGGTTGTGTGGTATACGCAAACCATTCCAACAAACTTGTCAATGCAGCCGGAATTGTATGGTCGTACTCAGGAGTACTGATAATCACACCATCCGCATCAATTATTTTTTGTGAAATTTGATTAATTATTTCGGGTGCTAATTTAGAAGTGGGTTTATCAAAAAAAGGTAGATTGGTTAATTCGAAAATTTCAATCGTTGCTTGTGTTGAAAAATGTTTCTTCATGTACTGAAGAAGTTTTCGGTTTGTCGATTCAGCTGCTCCTGTACCAACAATTCCAATTAGATTTATCATATTAAATAGCTCCTTCTATCATGTGATTTTATTCTCAATAATTTTGTTATATTTAATACACGACAATTGCATTCTAAATAAGCATTGTAATTTATACTTATTTATAAGGAAAAAAGTATACTTAAGAACTATAATTAAGTATAATAACGTTAGGATTATTTGTGAAGTTTTTATTTAATTATCAAATAATAACAAATTTGTTATTGAAAGAAGGAATTACCTTGTTTTCAAAAAATCCGTCACTAATGCTGCAATATTTAGATGTTCTCCTAAAACATAGTAATTTTACTAAAGCTGCCAAAGATCTATATATATCGCAGCCTTATCTAACTCAAGTTATTAAACAAATCGAACAAGAATTAGGTGTTCCTATTATCGATCGCCAAAGTCAGCGGCTTAAACTCAGTGAAGCTGGAAAAATATACTATCACTATCTTGAAAAACAAAATACCGCAAATGCCATGTTAACCCAAGAATTATCACAATACACCCACCCTGATAAAACTACAATCAAGTTAGGTGTGCTACAGAGTCTTGGAAGTTTTTTACTTCCGCTCTTTTTACCTAAATACTTACAAGAACATCCTGCTGTTAATCTCATCCTAGTTGAAAACATTCCAACAGTTAGTGAAAAATTGGCTATCAATGGTGAAATCGACTTCTTCATTGGTCAAAACCCTGAAACCATCTCACCTTCACTACGACTAGAAACAGCAAAAACTGAAAGTTATTACGCAATAATTCCTGCCACCTCACCTTTTTTTGAGAAAAAAAAGCAGCAACTTTCGATTGGATCAATTCCAATCAAAGCTCTGCTAAGTTCGCCATTAGTTCTAAGTTCACCTGGATCTGCTATTCGCAATCAAGTTGATTCTCTTTTTAACAAATATAAAATCAAACCACAAATAATTCTTGAGAGTCAAAATATTATAACTGCAGTCGAGTTGGCCACTCATGGACTGGGGCTAACAATTGTTCCCACGAGTATCATTAATAAATTGACTCCCGGAGCATACAATCTCTATCCATTATCAAGTAACCTGATAAGTTTAAACTATTTTATTGCCATGAATCTTACGAAAACCCTTGATTCTTATGAAAATGACCTCGTCGAATCATTTCTAACAATTGGAAAATAACTCTCTCTGTGCTATAGTCTTGCAGCAAAAACAGCTTTAATTCAATAAAATAAAAGCCCACTCAAATATGTAGTATGAAGTGACCCCCAAAAGGTTAGATTCTTTTGAGGGTCACTTCAATATTCAAAGCTGGCTTTTTAGACATTTCATTTGTAACTTCTACAAACTTACAGTCTTCCTAAATTGATTTATTTCTGTGTCGTACACTATATACGATTGTCGCCACAACTAGCACTGCTGAACCAACAATTACTGAAACACGTGTATCTGGATTAATAAACATAAAGAAAACAATCACAACAAGCATTGCTAGCGCAAAATAATTTGAGAAGGGATACAGCGGAAGTTTAAAAGGATGTTCCGACATAAGCTGAGGATTGTTCTTACGAAAACGAAGTTCAGCTAATAGAATCACAAACCATGGTATCATTCCAGGAAGGACCGATGAACTAAACACAATCACAAACATATCAGAGGTTGACTTGCTATATGCACTTGCAATAATGTCGACAACAAAACCAATTAAAATTCCACCAGAAATTCCAAGAATAGCCATATTTGGTACAATTCTTTTAGATAGCCGCCCAAATATCTTAGGTGCATCTCCTTCATGTGCTAATTTGAAAAGCATCCGGCTTGAGGAATAAATTCCTGAATTTGCGCCTGACAATGCTGCAGTTAGTACTACAAAATTAATGATTGAAGCTGCAGCTGTAATCCCTACCTTGGCGAAGGTTGAAACAAAAGGAGAACCTACTGAACTTAGTTGGTTCCATGGATAAATTGTCACAATTACAAAAATTGCGCCTACATAAAAAATCAAGATTCTAAATAAAACAGATTTAACTGATTTAACAATTGCTTTTTGAGGATTTGCTACTTCACCAGCAGAAATTCCTAATAATTCAATTCCTTGATACGAACCAACAATAATTGACATTGAGAAGAAAAAGCCTGTAAAGCCACCGGTAAAGAAGCCACCATGACTCCATAAATTACTAAGTCCAATTGGATGTCCATGATTACCAAAGCCAAAGAAAATTACCATAAATCCCAAAATAATCATCATAATAATTGTAATCACCTTAATCATCGCAAACCAAAATTCTAATGATCCATAGGCTTTGGCACTAGCAAGATTAGCTAATACTAAAAAGACAATAATAATAATTCCTGAGAAAAATGGATTAATATTCGGCCACCAATATTTTAAGTACTCAGTAGCTGCAACAACTTCTGACATCCCGACAACTACGTATTCAAAAACGTTTGCCCACTTAGCAAGGTAACCAGCTAATGGGTGTACATATTCAGTTGCATAGTCCGCAAATGAGCCAGTTCCTGGATTAATGTAAATCATCTCACCTAAAGCACGCATTACTATGTATAAAATCAAGCCTACAAACATATACGCTAATAAGACTGATGGTCCGGTCCACTTAATCGTCGATGTTGCACCCATGAACAACCCAACTCCGATAGCCCCTCCAAGTGAAATCATTTCCATTTGTCCAGCAGTCATGGAGCGTTTTAAATCAGGTGCATCATTTGATTCTTGTTTCATTTTTTTCCCTCCAAAAAGTTGTACCAAGAATATTTACAATGGTACAACCTTTTCACATTATAAAATGAAAACTGAATTAATAAATTTTAATTCTGTCTTTATAACTAATATTTATCCTATTCTAGCTTTCCAACATGAATAATTATAGATAATTTGGACAACAAGCGCAACCTTTCATGGAGATTTAGGTTATAAGTTTTTAATTCTTTTTTCTCAAAACAGCTCATATTATGTTATCTAATTTTCATTTTTTAAAATTTGTAGCGTGTAAAAATTTGAATTTTCCATTTTTTTCAAATAATTTTGCAATTTGTAATAATATTTGCTCTTGCCCCTTCCCAGATTCGAATTGAATACCAAGAGGTAACCCTTTTGCTGTAACATGTGTAGGTAAACTTATCGCTGGATTGCCAGTCAAATTTGCTTGTTGCGTGAATGGAGAACAACTTAGTGCTGGCAACCATTGATCCCAAATCAGTTGTTTTTGTTCTTTGGGACTTAACTCTGTTATATTCTTCATTTTGAGCAAATTTTCATTGCTAACTAATATATCTGTTATTCGAGGTGCCGCAGAAGCCGTCGTTGGGGTTAGAATCACTGGATATTTTTGATGTAATACAGCCATTTGATAAGCCGCATGGTCCCAACTATTCAGAGCCTTACTGTATTCAGCAGCTGAAAGATTCTTGCCTGTTTGATATAATGCCCATGTGAGCGGCTCCATATCATCTAAAGTTAATTTTTGTTTCATAGACTGTTGGATATCATCAAACGTTGCTGCCATTTCTCCTTCATTCATCGTATAGTATGAATGCATTAGTTGAATTCCATCAGTTGGCAGCACCATTTCTTTCGTGTTTATTCCTTGCTCATTTAAAAAAGAAACAGCATTTTCCACTGCTTTTATTGCTTCTGCATCAACAGGTGTTCCAACTGGTGATTTGGTAGTATAACCAATTGTGATATTTCTAATTTTCGCATTAATATTATTCAAAAAACCAGAATTATTTAGTGGTACCTGAAAAACACCTGCTGCTTGAATAACTTGTAACGAGTCAAGCAACGCAGCTGTATCATCAACACTTCTAGTTAAGGCAAAATTAATAGAGGCGCCCTGCCATGAACGCCAATCAATTGGTCCAACTGGAACTCTTCCACGCGTTGGCTTTAGGCCAATCGTTCCAGACCAAGAAGCTGGTATCCTAATTGAGCCGCCGCCATCATTTCCTCCTGTAAGTGGCAACATTCCATCTGCTACAGCTGCACCTGCACCACCAGAAGAACCTCCCGCATAATAATTTAAATTCCATGGATTAGAGGTTTGTCCATTAAGCTTAGAATCAGTAATATTTTTCAAACCAAACTCTGGAAAATTAGTTTGTCCAATGACAATGAACCCTTCATGTTGCAGTGCTTTAACATAATTATTCGTCAATTGAGCTTTGGCATCTTTGAACATCTTATTTCCATAAGTTTCAGACTCATCTTTAAGTGACTGTCCCAATCCTTTAAGTAAAATCGGTACTCCTAAAAATGGTTGTCCCCTGTCTTCTAACTGTTCAGCTTCTGCTAGGGCTTTCATTCTTCTAGTTGAAATTACAGCATTTAGTTGTGCATTATCCCTTTCTATCTTATTTAATGCTATTTCAATTAATTCAAGAGAACTAACTTTTCTTTCTCGAACTAATTTGGCAAGCTCTAATGCCGGCTTTAATAACAATTTTTGTTCATCATTCTCCATCTTAGTCCTCCATTCTTAAAAAAATACCTTAGTTACTTATCTACTTCCACCTTTAAGTTCAAAAGATGATGAAATAAGTAAAAGATAATTATTCCAAACACTACTAATAAAATAAATGCTAATGTGCTACCTGCACTGATATTTTGAGCATGGGTATAGCCTGTTCGATTAACTGAATCCATTATCAATGCTAAAGCCGTTGTCCCAATTGCTCCTGTAACCTGTTGCCCAGTATTATAGAGTGCATTTGCATCACTACGAAATTCCTTGTTAATATGTTCTAGTCCATAAGCGACCGAATTTCCAAATGCCATTGATCGACCAACTGCAAAAACCAAATAAGCGAAGGTAATTCCCCAGACTCCTAATTGTGGCCCACCAATTGTGAGTCCAACAAGCGAAAGTGTGAATAAGATATCACCTATATACAATGGAATTTTGCCATCAAAATGATCAAGCATCCATCCATAGATTGGTTGCCCAAAGCAATTCAAGATACTGCCTGGCAAAAGAATTAGTCCTCCGACCAGTGAAGTCGCTTGAAAGACTTCTTGAACATAATTAGGTAATAAAAAATTAATTCCAACATTTGAAAATTGCAACATAATATATGGCAAAAAACTAAATAAAAAGGCTTTTTCTTTAAAAACTGATAATGAAAATAGAGCTTTACTTGTCGTCTTTGAAAGTTTTACAAAGAAACCAGTTAAAACTATGCTCATACTCAATAAAATAGCAAAAGTGATATAAGAATGCTGACCAAGATCATTTAATCCCATAATTAGACAGACCAAGGCAAGTCCCAGAACCAAAAATCTTGTCCAGTCAAATACATATTTTCCCTTGATTGGTGCATACTGCCTAATCCGTTTAGCACCCATTGCCAATAGGATAAGCGCTAATGGTAAAGTTGCCCAAAATATCACACGCCAACTTGCAAAAGCCACAACCGCCCCACCAAATGTTGGACCCAGAGCCGGAGCAACTAGGATAATCAAATTTGCCAAGCCAATATATGTTCCAAGTTTTATCGGTGATACAACATCAAGAATAATATTGACCATTAATGGTGTACAAATTCCAACACAGCCAGCTTGAATTAAGCGACCAATTAATAACATCCAAAAATTAAACGCACTGCCGCAAATAATATCACCTAAGCTAAAAAGAATAACTGCAATGATAAATAACTGCCGATTCGTAAATCTTCTTTTCATGTATGCTGAGGTTAACATGACTAACGCCGCCATTAATAGGTAGCCTGACGTTACCCATTGGACAGTCCCCAAAGGTTCATTAAATTCACGCATTAAAGCTGGAAATGTAACATTCATTGAGGTTTCCGTCAATACTCCCATGAATGACATTAGTGCAACAATCGCAACAACAAGCATCGGATTTTCTTGTTTTACTGCTGGTACTTGCATCCCAAATCTCCTTCTAGTAATTTATATTGCATTAAATTGAAAATTAAACGCACACAACTTAATACTGCCGTGATAATTATAATGCAAAAATGTGAAATACGGAAAAAATATTTTATACTCTGTCCTTTCTTCCATTGTTATTTGCATTCATTGCGTAACTAATTATTTCAAAAAGAAAATTGATACTATTTAAATTATGGTACTATCTTAGCTATAATAGATTACAATGACATATGCAAAAGGGGAGATAAAATGGTACTAGCTGATGTTCTACTAATCATTGATTTTCAAAATGGTGTCTGCAAGGGGGCCACGCCTGTTAATAATCTGACTGACTATATACACAGAATTAACAAGCGAATTGAACTGTATCGACAATCTGAAAAACCAATTATCTTTATTCAGCATAATGATGATGAGCTAGTGAAAGGGCAATGGAACTGGTCAATTATAGATGAAATAAATACCAAAGATAATGACTATTACGTCCAAAAAACGCATGCTAATTCTTTTTTCAAGACAAATCTAAAAATTATTTTAGATGAAAATAATGTTACTTCAATAGAAATTTGCGGTGCTCAAACTGAATTCTGTGTTGATACCACTATCAAAATGGCTCATGGCTTGGGATACAAATTACAAATGATTCATGGTGCTGCAGCTACCCTTGATAATAACTATATGGATGCAGAAACAACTAATTCATTTTATGAAAATATCTGGAATCATAGATTTCTAGAATTTGTATAAACCTCAACCTCTCTATTCCATTACCGTTAATGAATTGAGGATGTGGTATAAATTTGAATACTAACATGAAATTGTGTGTATAACACACATAATTTGCTATAAATACTCCAAAATTAGGCTAAAAGTGTTGCCTTATATCACCCATTTTTCAGAATAAATGAAGAAGCCAGACCAAAAAGTAACTTTTGATCTGACTTCAAATCGTTTTACAACACCACTTTGCTTTAAAAAACATAGAGTTAGCAAGATTTCAATATGTCTGAAAAACTAACAGTTCTACCAGACATCCAGCTTGCGATACTTACATTTATCAATCAAAAAACAATCTTGCCTAATAATATTCCTTATTTTCTAATTCTCATAAAAATTCCATCAAGATTAACTTGAAAAGATAGCTCCCTCACATTACTGATCTGATACGAGCCTGTATAAAATCACGCGTGTGCATGAGCAATTTTTGCTCCAGCTGCCGCAGCCACTGCGGCAATAATATCATCTAAAAATGTATTAACACTTCCAGCTGTCGGTGTATCCAATTTTTTGAGAATTCCATGTTTTTCTTTGTCCAGATACCCGAAATTAGTCGTAGCAATTTTGCCATAAATGCCCGAAATTCCACCTTCAGCTATCAATTCATCGACACCAAAAACTCCGCTATCTTTTTCAATAATACTTTGCAATGGCTCGGGTAATTGGTTTTTAGAAGCAAACTGGTCCAGTACGATACCAACCATAGCATTATTTAGTACTTCTCTTTTATGCAAAACATCAACCACAGCCTTTTGAACTTCTTCGAGTGTTAGGTCGAAAATGTAGTTGCGCTGAATATTGTAAGTAATAGATGCAATACCTTCCGCTTCTACTCCTTTAGATGAAAAATAATCTGTTACAAATTTATAAGATGCTTTATCTGGATATTTAAATTTTGGATCATTCATTCTACCTTACCCCTCTCTACCTAGGTTCACACTTTCTATTCTAAAGTAAATACTTACTTTATTCAAAGAAGAATGGGAATTATTGCTGTCAATTGTTTTCTTTTATGTTTTAAAAATTCCACCTCTATACTTTTAGAGTATTCAAAAACGTTCTATTCCATATATCGGGACTGTGCCATACTTTTTACTGTTTTAAATAAACCGAATAACATGTTGATAGAAAAGAAGACTTAGTATGATTACTGATGAAACATATGTCATAAGAATGGAGCGTATGAAACCAGAAAATGCGGTTATTGAAAATAATAAACAATTCAGATATGAACTGAAAACAAAAGAAACACAAAAAAATAGACATTCCCTACTCATCTAAAATATCCATCACGACTATTTTAGAAAGGAAAGAAAATGTCTTTATAGCTAGTTATATAGAAAGCAATCATATAAGAATTGAAGCCGATGCTAAGAAAAAGTCAAAATTATTGTCATGGAGACAATCTATACTTATCCAAAAACTCACTAAAATAATTTCTCCAAATACAGTCTTCGTTGTAGATAATTACCATAATGTTTTCTGTAAATATACTATTTCATTTAATGTTACGTTCCACATGTATAACCAAAAAAGTAAACTCTTCATTGCTTACTTGCAACCCATATTTACGTTGGATAAAGGCACAAATCTGATTAGCAACACGTGTTGCTACAGGATATTTGTTTTGTAGATGCATGGTCATAATATCATCACTGCCATCTAGTTGCCTATCCGTAAAAAGCCGGTTAGCGAAGAACTTAACGTGCGTAATTAAACGCTGGTAACTGATAGAGCCACTTAATAAATCTTTTTTAGCTTGGTATCTTACGAGATTAACTACATCATCAACTAATTCGGTAATTTTCAAACTATCATGGTCTTCATCATTATCTTGTTCGGCATTAATAAGAGGATAGGCATGAAAAAGAAATTGATAATTTGTTTAGTTGTCATGATGAATTTGTTACTCATAGGATGTGGTAAGGGACAAGCTAAACAAGATAGTAGCAAAAATTATGCGACAAGTACAAACAATCAAAATAACAGTCCATATCAAAATTTATCAAAGTCAAAAGCTGAGCAAGTAAAAAAAGCTGATACGGCAGTAAAGAATGTCTTTAATGCTAATGATAAAGCTGAACAAAAAGATGCCAAAACTGACCCCAATGTTGTTAATAGACGACCTGATAATTATGTTGCGCCTATCGTTAGTAAGGCCGAAGATAAAGCAGCAACGGCAATTGCTGAAATCAAAGGCAATGATACGAATACTAAAGATATTCGTAGAGCATATACAGATGTTGTTAATGTAGTAAAAGATAGTAGTTTAATTAATATGCAAACAGTTCGTTCGCATATAGCAGACTTAAAGAATTCAAAATTAGCAACTCATATGGAAAAAGAATATGAACAATCGATGGTTGTTTTAGTTGTTACTCATACAAATTATGCTGAGTCACAAGTGTTAGATATGACAAAACCATTATCGGAAAAGAAATTAAAAGTTGCACAAGCAAAAGCTGCGGCAGCTGCTGCAAGTTCATCATCGGCAAGTGCAGCTGAATCCTCAAATATGGCAAAAATGTCTTCTGAAGAAACACGATCATCATCCGCTTCCCAAGCAACTTCGGCAACACAAGCAACATCAACTACAAGAGCATCAACAAATACAAATACAACACAATCGACAACGAGTCACGCAACACAGGCATCAGCAACACCTGCAAGAAGTGCAGCAGCATCTTATCATGCGGCTGCAAGTTCAACTTATCATGCACCAGCAAAAAGTTCAACTCAAGCAAAGACACCAACAGCAAGTAGCTATCATAATAATACAGTTCCACAAACATCATCAGCATCAATTCAAAGTGGTAATATTACAGGTACAAATACGACAGCTGGACGTAGTATGGATGGTGGATGGTAAAAATAATAATAAAGCTAGTCATTATGACCGGCTTTATTCTTTTATTCAAATAATCAATAGCAAATTGAGCTAAGGAATGTATCAAATCCTTTTGGGTGGGTTTCAAAATCAAATACACCAACATCACCAAAAAACTTACCATAACATATGGAGTATGCTTACAGTTACATAGCTTTCAGTCATGAAATTTAAATTACTTGTTTCATAAAAAAAGTACCAAAAATCATTTGAAAATGATATTAGTACTTTTTTTGGTACTCACAATCCCGATTTAAGTCGGAACAAGTGAGACTCGTATTTGATTGTTCAGAGCAACTTAGCGCTTTTCAGAATTATTTAATTTGTTGATTTATACTAGTTTTATTCCCACTCAATCATTTAAGAAATTAATTACAATTGAAATACTGATATAACAACATTTTAGTCCCTAACAGTAAACTAAAATATATCTTGTTTAATAAGGATTGTTTGCAAATTGTTAGCTCTTCTATTTAGTAAAATAATATTTCCTGTTCTTCAATTTTTTCCAATACTTTATCAATACTTAAAGGAGCAAATCCAATTCTATCTACACCAACATTCAATGCCCTTGGCCCCAAAGTACTATCGAAGTATTCTATTCTTTTATCATGAACATGCCCATAAAGCAGAATAGAATTGTTATAATATTGAGCCCACTCAAGAATTGGATAATGAAACAACACTATTTCCTTTCTTTTGTAATAAAAGCTATAGTAATCTTTAATCCATTCAAAATTATTTAAATTAAATGCAGAATCATTTAAATATTGCTCATGATTTCCCTTAATTAAATATTTTTTTCCTCTTAACTTTTTCAATATTTCATTTGCTTTTTCTGCAGAACCTCGATACATAAAATCTCCCAATATATAGACTTCATCTTCTGAAGATTGCACCCGTTCATTCCAAAGTTTAACCATCTCATCATTCATTTCTAAAACATTCTTAAATGGACGATTACTAAATGAAATGATATCCGCATGACAAAAATGCATATCCGCAATAAAATATTTCATCACAAATCACTTCCTTTTAGATATTCATTTCCGTTAAATGTTTTTCTTTTTGCATTCTTATTAAACTTTACACCATCAAGTATTCCAACAATTCTATCAGCGACTTCACGATTTACATTAGGATATAGGTGACTGTACACCCCCAAAGTGGTCTTGATATCAGAATGTCCGAGCCTACTTTGAACAACCAAAGCATTTTCGCCCATAGCAATCAACATTGAAGCGTGTGAATGTCTCAAAGCATGAACCTTAATTCGATGTACACCAGCCATTTCGGCATGATGTTCTATCATATGCCTTGCTGTACTCCGATTAGTTGGACTTCCATTATAGCTTAATACAAAATCAGTACTACCAATATTCTTTTCTTGAACTACTTTCCAATCTGCCAACATTTTAGCAGTATCATGGTCAATAGCTATTGTACGAATACTTGCACTTGTTTTTGGTTCTCCAATATAATATTCATCAGCATTTTTATAATACATTGACTTATTAACGTGAACAATACAATTTTGTATATCTATGTCTTGCCACGTTAAAGCTTGAGCCTCTCCAAATCTTAAACCAGTCATATAGAGAAAATCTATCAATACTTTTGAAAAAAAATCATAATATTGATTATCGTCAAAAGTAGCAAAGACCTTTCTAAATTCCTCAATAGTCCAAAAATCTACTTTCCTTTTTATCTTTTTCACATTTCCTACTTGCCTTGCTGGATTCTTTTGCAGCATACCAAGTTTTTTTGCCAAATCTAAAACCTGTTCTAACAAACCAAAAATCAACCTTATATATCCATTGCTAAATCCTTGCTCTGAAAGATTATTCTGCCATTTTTTCAAATAAGCCAAAGAAATATCTTTTAATTTTCTATTGTTAAAGTATCTAAACTGTTTATCCATTATTAATTTTCTATTATCAAAAGTACTTTTTCTAACCGAACGCTTATAATCAGACAAAAAATAGTCTTCATAAAATACTTCAAAACTCATTGAACTATTTTTATTTATTCCACTTTCAGAACGATTGTTCATAAATTCATCATAGGCTTGTTTTGCTTCTTTTTGTGTACTAAACCCTCGCTTAAAGTGTTGAACTCTTTTTCCATTTTCGTCAAAACCAAGGTTCGCGACAAAATAAAATTTTCCTGTTTTCTTATTCAAATAAACATTACTTACTCGTGGCATCAACTAACTCTCCTTTTTCATCTGCTATGCATATGCCTAATACCTCTTCTACAGCCTTAACAGGAACTCTACCGAGCCTTTTACTTGTATAGTATCCAAAGCCCTTAGAAACCATTAATCGCTTAGAACGCCTTATAATGTCCGCTGATTGACTTGGTCCAAATCCAATAGCAATTAATTCTTTTTTTGTTAGTGTCAACATCTACTATTACACCCACTTTCAACTATCAAATTCTTTTATTTCTGTAACTCTCGTTGTTTGACGAATTGTAAAATCACTATTTCCTAAAGGTTCTAAAATGAAAAATGCTGGCAATCCTATTCTTACGTCCAAAAATAACACTCTTATACTTTGAGAATCTTTACGTAAGTTATTTTGCTCATTTTTTCTAATCATAAAAATTTCTTCTTTATCAAATTGAATTAAATATTTACTTCCCGACTCTGTGCTTACTAAATACTTTCCTGATTTTATTTGTTTGTTCAATTCAAATAGGTTTTGACCTCTTTTTATTCTTTTAATTCTCTCTTTTTCTAACCCCCCCAATGCGTCAAGAAAAGTTTCAATACGTCTTTTCCAATAAACAAGTCTATCTGTTTTTTCTACCATTCTCACAATGAACTTTTCTTCAACATGCTTATATAACATTTTTTGTGCAAAAATATCATATCTGTTTGAAGAGTACCCTAGTACACCATAATCACTAACAACAATAGTTCCTATCAACAATTGATTACTTGTTTTAAATTCAACAACATCTCCAACAACATAACAATTTGCACCAAGTTCCATTACTTTTTATATTCCCCTTTATTGTTGTAAAAAATTTATAGCATTAAGATATTTATTTCTTCTTTAAAAATAAATTTTAGCCTTGCAATTTTAACTATTCTTGCAAATTCATTTGTTTTCAACCATTCGAGAAAATCATCAAAGCCAGATTCAATTCGGCATTCACTTCGACATTCAGCCTGATATTCTCCGTATGTTGACTTAACAACACCCTCAACAATTTCCTCTGGGAATAGACTTTTCAAGTCTTCCTTTGTGCAATCTGTATCTTCCAAAACACCATGCAAGTACGCTACGGCAATTAGTTTGTCTTCATCAATGTTTGAATGAATATCTTCTTTTACCAATTCAACTACATTACTAAGATATTCAATAAATGTGAGCTTTCCAACAAACATCTCCCCCTCATAATATTTACTAGCAACTCTCAAAGCTTTTTCTGAAAAACTTTCTTCATTATTCAATTAAATCACCTTCTTATTTTCTAAAAAGTAAACATCTTTCCAATACTTCTCTTTAGCAGAATCATTTATCTGTAACAAAGATTGTTTATAAATAAAATCACCAATTTTTATTACTCGCGCCCAATCATTAACCTTCAATCTTCTTAAATAAACTCTATCCGTTTCTTCTTTCTTTTTTGTAAGAGCAACGACGGCTGCTACAATTTCTTTTGAAAATTCAATTTCTAATTTTTCTAGGGAACAACCTTTTGTTAAAATATCCTGTAGATATACCACAGCAGATAATTCTTCAAGTTCTGAAACACAAGATACATAATTTGCGACAATAATCAGTTCATTTATAGAATCTTCGTGATATTCGATAGAAAAATCCATAGCTTTTCTAGATAAGCTTTTTTGTTTTGGCATTGAATAAATTGAACTTTCAGGAATATGTTTTATATAACCATCATTATGCTTAACATCATAAAAAGTATTTCCACCATAGGAATCAATATTCCTAATAATTCCTGTTATCAATTCAGAAAATTCATTTATAACAGCTACTTTTTCGTTCTGTTTAAATCTTGACCTAGTTATCATCACTGCATTTCCCCTTATTTCGTATTTTTCGATAATGAACAGGGTTATTTACTAATTTTCCTTCAACGTAAACTTTAGAAAAATAATCACTTTCATAAACAATCAATTCTTTATCAAATTCAAGTGGTTTAACAGAAAATATTTTTACTTCTTCCGGTATTTTTAAATTTCTTGAACGTAGATACGCTTTTTTACCAACAGAATATAATAGCTCCTGACCGAGAGACTTCTCCATGTACTTGACGCAATATCGGCCACAATTGCTTACATCATCTAGCTTATTCAATTTATTAATTCTCACTCCCCCAAGACCCCAAATCTTCAAAAGTTTTTTATGCTCAATAAAGGGAACTGAAAAAAATAAACAGTGTGCATGGTATGCCCCTCTTTTCTGAGTTTCCAAAGTAGCAACATACTTTAGTGTCGCCTTTTTAGTCCCAAACACTTGATAATTAAGCCTCTTAATAAATTTCATAAATTGTTCGGTAAATTTATCACGTTCAAATTTTTCTTTCGTCGTTAACGTTATAAATGAGGTTCTTGAATCCCAATTTGTTTCAATTAATCTCATCAATTCCCATTTACATTCTTGCCTATGACGTTGCAAACGAATTAATTTTTCTTTCTGTTCTTCTTTAGACAATTCTTCAAAAGAACGACGCTTCTTTACATCATCTCTATCTTGCTCTTTTCGTCCCTGACCAATTGGCTTAGAATATGTCCAAATCTCTGTGAAGGTATCCGAGAATTTTATCTTCTCGTTATACAAGGAATCACCCCACAATATATTTAAAAATTAATGTTTGCAATTTGATTTTTCTCATTAAGTTGGTTTATATAATAAATAAACATAGAAGAAAAATAAATTTTTCTTCTAACTACTAAAGCATGGAAATTTTTTTAGGGACGTTCCACTTGCGCTTTGTCGTCCCGACAGCGCACCCCTTTCAAAAATTTTCCATGCTAAGTAGTTTGAATCAATCTATTTGGCTATAATATCATCAGCCGAGAACCAAAGTCGTCCTTTATATTGACCCATTGAAAAATTTTTAAAAGTTACAGGTTTAGGACCTTTACTCAATTCTTCAATCTTCAAAGACGGAGTTAATGTCTTAATCTTTACTGCGAAAGAGCTATAATAGAATTCAGACTTAGGGTCTTGAATATTTATAAAGAAAGAATACCCAACCTTTTTTTCTTTATCCTCAAAATCAAAAATTTCTTCTGCTTGTACGGCAAGGAATGCATCTCCCAATAATTTGGGTTCTAAGAAACTATCTACTTCGAATTTTTTCATACTTTAAATTACCTCTTTCAATTTAATTTTTGTTTTAATAATCAGCAAAATCCGCTGATTTGCAACAGTTTTAGAAAGTAAGATTAAAGAACAATCTTACTTCCAAAACCGTTTATTCTGAAAAATATTTGTCTGCTGTTTTATACTTTAACAGCTCATCAATGAAGTTAAACTTTGTGGTATCAACGAAAGGACTTTCCCAATATTCTGCTCCCTTTTTTTCAGTCGATTCAACATAGATTAAACCAGAACCTTTTACACTTACATCAGGTAACGAAGCTGGCATGTGTGCATTAAAAATCATCCTTAATCCATCTGGACTGTTGTTTCCAAGTGCTATTCTCAAACCGAGATTATCACGCAAATCAGAATTCAAGGTTTCCGCACGCATTTGCTGAGCTGCAACTAAAATGAAACACCCGGCTTGTCGTCCTAATAAAATAATCTGTTTAATATTTGACATAACTTCATCTACAATCTTTTTCCCCTCTTTGTCTGTAGCACTAGCTTGGAAAGCTCCCATTTCATCAAAAATTAACCATAAAGGGTTAAAACCATGGTCAACAAAATTTGAACCATATTTAAAATTCAGAGGGTCGTTCATAATTGAATACCTCTCTTCCATTTCTTCAACCGCAAGTCTAGTAATTCTAGCAATATTATTTGGTGTTACAGCCACATGGTCATCAAGGTAATGTGACAGATTACCAAGGTCCGAGTTCTTGGGGTCTGCAATATATATGATTGAATGCCTTCTCATGAGCTCAATCAGAAAGAAACTTATATAAATTGTTTTACCTGAACCAGTTCCACCACCTATTAATACATGCGGTGTCTTGATAGGGTTATAGACAACGCCATAACCCAAATCAATGTTCATATCATCAGTAAATTCAGGTTCTTCCGTAGCAGTTACAACCAGTCTTTCAGGTTTGACAAGAGTAAAAACATAATCAACGCTTTGTGTATCAATTCTTTTTTCGGGCAAAATACCAAATAAACTTGCTAAAGATTTTTCTAAGTTTTCTAACTGATTGATTAACGTAGGGTTATTACTCTTCAAAAACCTAACTAGCAACTCACTAGAATTTTCTTCATAAACAACAACAGTGCTTTCATCTAAGTCCGCTTCTTGAATAAAATTTAAAAGTTTGTAATCAGTCTCATATTCATATCTGAAGAAATGGCGTAGATTTTTAAAATATTTATACTGTTTAAATAAAATAGGAATCCCTGTTACAGATACAACAATTTCCGCAAGCCAATTTCCTGAAATGAATCCAACAGCTATCCAAAATGTTAGAAAAAAGCTCAAAATACGCTGATTAAATTTTAAGATATCTATATAATCAACGAATGCGTTAGGTAGTAAAGGAGAAACTACAATAGGTTCTCCACGTACTCGAGCACGTCGTTCTCTTAAAAGTTGCCACATAATTTTCCCCCCTCTAATTGAACCAAGACTTAACATAGGCTATTAAATTTGAGAACCTCCGTTTTATCGTGTACCAAGAGCTAATAAATAACGCCAGCAGTCCAAAAAGAGCTATAAATAAAGCGACAATTTCATAAGTTCTTAATAATCCAGCTAAAATAAACAAAATCAAGCCTATTATCAGTAGAATATTTTCCTTAAATTTATTTGAAGTATGCATATTTTTAATACCCCTCTTTTACAATAATTAAATCAAGCTTATTTTTAAATTCTTCTAGATGTTCCAGAACTCCCAAATAATCCTTAATATCAAGCGTTTTGACAAAAAGTAAGTCATTCTTTTTAACATAATTAAAGATAAAAAATTGCAGAGTATTATGTGGATTAGGAACTACCAATAAATTTTCATCTGTAAAAGGAACGTTATCAAAGTAAAAAAAATCGAAACCTCCTTCATTCATTTCCGTTATTCTATCAAGTACTTGCAACTTTTTCTTTGACATCTTCTTAGATAAATACACCAATTCATCATTGTAAAAGCTTGTAAATAACGTATCTTTAAACCAACATAAACATTGATTTTCTAACATCCTATTTACCTCCTATTGATTTCTTTTGTTTTCAAAAAATTGTTCTATCAAAGCAGGAATACTTATTAGCAACGTGATTAAAATAACCCCTGCAAAAAGTTTTAAAGAATAAAAAGCTTGAAAAGTATGCCAATGCCAATCTATTGTGAAGCCAAAAAGAATACTCATGATAACTGCTAGTGAAATATAAGCACTAGCAAAATATGAATTTAAATATTTCATCATTCTTCTTCTCCTTTATGTTTTTCTTCCTCAGTTTTAATTGAAAATGAACTGATTCGTTTTTCTTTAAATCCTTTCTTATCTTTCAAATAATCTATTAGTTTTTCCCCGTCTTCATCTTCAGAATTTAAAGAATAAACAAAAATATCGTATAATCTATCAATAAAAACACCTTGCACAATCCCTTTATATTCACCTATAGCAGAATAAAAATTTTGCTTATCTTCTGCACTCACAGAATCATACTTTTTCGCAATTAATTTCTTTTCACAAATTCCTAACCTTACTTGACGTAAAGGCTCCAAAACATTATTTTTAAACTCTAAATTATCCATGATTCATTCCTCCAATTTAAAATTCCCAATTTTCACGGTTAATTTCTTCCCATTCCTTTGAATCCTCAATTGCCTGCCAAACTGCTTCTTTCCCTTCCTCTCTTTCAATTTCTTCTAATTCTTCTAAAAACATCAAATCGCCTCCTAGCCTCTTTTAGTCACTATTTTTCCTCCTCTTTTTGTATATTAGCACGTTGGACTATATCAGTCAATATGTTTCCTCCTTTTTTTGTCAATTAAAATTTTAAAAAAAATAAGCCTTTAAGACTTATTAAAATAAATTCAAATCATTTATTTCTCATATGAAATCTTATCTAGGCTATTTATTATATTTCCTGCAAAAGATTTAATGTTCTCTTTCTCTTCATCGGTATTAGCTTTACTTAAATGTTTTTCTTCAAAAAATTCAATCATTTCTCTAATTGTTTTTGGTTCTTTTTTTTGCAATTCAAATAGTGCTATCTTTAAAATATATTTAATAACAACTCCATAAGTCACTGAACGAGAATCTAAACATTTTGGTAAAATCTTTTTTAAATACTCTATATCATTACTTGTATCTTTAGAAACATCAAACTTTGGTCTTAATGAGCTTGAAACAATATTTTTCTTATTCCGTTTTACAATAATATCTTTCCAAGATACATCATTCCATAATGCCCTATTGTCACTTATGGCTTTCATTAAAACATCACTTTTTGAAAAATGAATACCTTCTTTTGTTTCATAAATATCTTTTAAATTTTCTAAAATTTCAGCAGTTTCGTAAGAAATTCTAACTTGATATTCCACACTTAACACCTCTTTACTATTATTTAAAAATCTTAAAATTATTGTTAGCTCTTTGTTAGCTCTGACTTCAAAAATAGCTTAGAAAGCCTTATATAAGCTAACTAAGCTAAGCTATTTACTATTCCCACTCAATCGTTGCCGGTGGCTTCGACGTAATATCGTACACTATGCGGTTAACGTGATCGACCTCGTTAACGATTCGAACTGAGATTGCTTGTAAGACATCCCATGGAATCTTAGCAAAATCAGCAGTCATCCCATCAATCGAAGTAACTGCACGAATTCCAACCGTATAATCGTAAGTCCGACCATCACCCATGACACCAACACTGCGGATACCAGGAAGTACCGTGAAGTACTGCCAGATTTCTCTATCAAGACCATGATTAGCGATTTCTTCACGTAGAATCAAGTCACTATCACGAACAATTTTAAGTTTTTCTTCTGTAATTTCACCAATCACGCGAATTCCAAGACCAGGTCCTGGGAATGGTTGACGCCAGACAAGATCAGACGACATTCCAAGTCTTTCACCTAATTCACGAACTTCATCCTTGAATAATGTCCTTAAGGGTTCAATTAACTGGAATTGAACATCTTCTGGCAGGCCACCAACATTGTGATGTGACTTGATTGTTTGTGCTGTATCTGTTCCCGATTCAATTACATCGGTATAAAGTGTTCCTTGTGCTAAATAATCAATTCCATCTAACTTAGCAGCTTCATCATCAAAGACACGAATAAATTCGTTACCAATGATCTTACGTTTCTTTTCAGGATCAGAAACACCAGCTAACTTATCCATGAAGCGCTTTTTAGCATCTACTTGAATAATGTTCAGCCCGAATTTACCTTCAAGGCTTGCCATAACCTGTTCAACTTCACCCTTACGCAACAGTCCGTGATCTACGAAGATACTTGTCAGCTGTGTTCCAATTGCTTTATGCAACAAGACACCCACAACTGATGAATCAACACCACCTGACAAACCAAGCAGAACCTTCTTATCACCAACAGTTTCACGAATTTTATCAATCTGCATATCAATGAAATCATCCATTGACCAGTTGTCACGTGCCTTACAGATATCAAAGGCAAAATGACGCAAGATATCATTACCGTGTTCTGTGTTACGGACTTCTGGATGGAACTGTAAACCGTAGAACTTCTTCTCATCATTTGACATTGCAGAGATTGGGCAATTAGCACTTGTCGCAGCAATCCTGAATCCTTCAGGGACACTTGTTACTAGGTCACCATGACTCATCCATACCGTCTGCGTAGCTGGTAATCCCTTGAACATTGGTTCGTCAGCGGATGCTACATGAATATCAGCCTTGCCATATTCCTTGTTATTAGCACTTTCCACCTTACCATTAAGCTCATTTGCCATTAACTGCATCCCATAACAAATTCCTAAAACAGGGATTCCGAGTTCAAAAATCTCAGGATCCACATGGAAAGCATTCTCATCATAAACACTATTAGGCCCACCAGAGAAAATAATTCCCTTAGGTGCCATTTTCTTAATCTCAGCAGCTGTCAAATTATGTGATAGCAATTCTGAATAGATACCGAACTCACGAATTCGGCGGGTAATCAATTGATTATACTGGCTCCCAAAGTCAAGCACAATAATCTTGTCAAAAGCCTGCATGTCAACATTAGTCAAGAAGGTTCACCTCGTCTTCAAATTTTGGAACGTTTACTACTTTTATTCTACCGATTAGAGCTTTAAGGGTCAAATTAATTTCAATCAATTTCTAGTAAATTCCGGACAATTTTTAGTGTTTTCTAATATTTACGCAAAAAAAGTTCGTTTACTAGATGATTTTGTGTTTTGTGTAAGATTAAATCTGCGCGATTCCTTGTTGGTAAGATATATTCACGTAAATTTGGTCTATTTATTGTAAGCCAAACTCGTCTAGCCATCCTAGTCGCCTTAGTTCGATCTCCAATCGCATATGGATAATAATAATTAGAAGGATCCTGAAATGCCGTATCTAACAATGTCTCAAACCGCTCAAGATACCAGCCTTGAATCAGATCTTCATGCGCATCTACGTAGATAGAAAAGTCAAAGAAGTCACTGACATATAGTTGCTGATTACTTGGTAACTGTAACACGTTAATTCCTTCAACAATCAAAATATCCGGATTGTCCACAACATCAAATTCATCAGGAACTATATCATAGACCTTGTGCGAATACCTTGGTGCCTTAGCAGGTAAACCATTTTTCACATCATTGGTAAATGTCAGCAACCGTCCCATATCATAACTTTCAGGAAAACCTTTGCGTTGCATTATTTGGCGTCTCT
Organism: Liquorilactobacillus hordei DSM 19519; assembly: GCF_019443985.1. Lineage (NCBI taxonomy): Bacteria > Bacillati > Bacillota > Bacilli > Lactobacillales > Lactobacillaceae > Liquorilactobacillus > Liquorilactobacillus hordei. Next base: position 531,090 of record NZ_CP049303.1, on the reverse strand, counting down.
TCAACTCCTTATTCGGATACAAGAAACCATCAGTCGTAATTAACTGCACCTTTTTCTCAGGATATGTTGCACTCAACAGAGTCTGCAACAATCTAGCCGTTGTGCTCTTACCCACTGCAACACTTCCCGCAATCCCTAGAATAAAGGGGACTTTGTGTGCTTCAATTCCTAAAAACTCTGCTTGCTGCTTCATTAACTCTTGTCGTGATTTCATATGGATTCCTAACAAATGCACCAACGGCTGATAAATATCTTGCACATCAGCTAATGAGATACGGTCATTGACAGATTTAATCCGTGATAATTCCTTTGCAGATAAGGAAACCTGATATTTTTGGTACAAGTTCCGCCATTCATCACGCGGAATCTTGTAATAATTCATCTGATTATACATTACTACTCCCTACATCGTCATTAAATTAAGGTTATTATAGCATTTTACTGGTTTAATATCAGACTTTATTTATAAGAGTGTGATTCAAGTTGAGAGATTTCGAGTACTAGCGAAAAATTACGAATATAGCCTGACTTTGGCTATAAGTAGTTCAAAGCAAGACGGAGGAAACTGACTTGATGAACACGTTTAAGAGTGTGATTCAAGTGAAGTGCCTTACAAAACTTGGACATGTAAATCAAGTTTTGGAGGTGCTTTTTTGACACGTAATTATACCTACAGCTTTAAGTTGAAAGTAGTTAAAGAATATTTAAATGGTGAAAATTCACTCCACACACTGTGTCTGAAATATAAGATGCCGAGTGATACTCCGTTAGTAATTTGGGTGTCGCGTTATAAAGCTTTTGGCCCTACCGGTCTTAAACAGCTTAAACGCCGACACTATTCTAATGATTTCAAGGTAGCGGTTATTACCTATTACTTGAACCATTCTACCAGTATTCAAAAAACAGCCATCCACTTTGATATCAGCCACACAGTCGTTTATAATTGGCTTAAATTAATGCGGCAATTTGGAATTAAAGCCGTAATTTCATCTAAGATAGGACGACCCAAGATGGTTAAGAAAAAGAAAGAAACATCCAAGAAAAAGACCGAACAACAGTTAATAGAGAGACAACAAAAACAAATCAGACATTTAGAACAGGAACTTTCCTATACTAAAATTGAGAATGTTTATCTAAAAAAATTGGATGCCGTAATTCGAAACAAAAAACAGCACTAAAAGTTAAAACAATTAACGAATTGCGGCGTGATTATCCCTTTATTACGCTCTTAAAAGTTGCGGGACTTGCGCGTTCGACGTATTACTATCATTTAGCTTGTCTAAACCGGCCTGATAAATATCGTCAGGTTAAACAAATTATTCGGCAAGAATTTGCCCGCTCTCATCAAACTTATGGTTATCGTCGCATGAGATTTGTTTTAAAACAGCATCATGTTAAACTTTGTCTAGAAACTGTTCGTAAAATTATGTTTTCTATGGGTCTGAAAGTTACTCTTTTTTCAAAACATTCTGGGCGGTACAACTCATATCATGGTCATGTTGGACAGGTGGTACCTAACTTGCTCAAGCAACAATTCAAGGCCCATAAACCATATACTGTTTTGCATACTGACGTCAGTCAGTTTAAACTTACGTGTGGAAAATGGGGTTATATTTCGACAGTTATTGATGAGGCTAGTAATGAAGTTTTAGCCGCTAAAGTTAGTTCAACACCCAATCGTGTTTTAATCGATCAAACCCTTGAGACAGTCATTAAAAAGATTCCCGCAACAACTAAACCAATTCTACACTCTGATCAAGGATGGCAATATCAAATGACCAATTATCAAGCTAAACTAAGACATCATCATTTCATTCAAAGCATGTCTCGTAAGGGAAATTGTTTAGACAATGCCCCAGTTGAGAGCTTTTTCAGTATGCTTAAACGTGAATGTTTAAGGCGCATTAAGGTTACTTCGCTCAGTGAACTAAGTACATTAGTGGAACATTATGTTGCTTGGTATAATAACCAGCGAATTTCACTTAAGCGTCACGGATTAACTCCAGTCGAATATCGTAAACAGTATCTAACTAATAATTAAAACAAACATGTCCAACTTTTTTAAGGCAGTACAAAGTCGGGAAGTTTCGAGTACTAGCGAAGAATTACGAATATAGCCTGGCTTTAGCTATAAGTAATTCAAAGCTAGACGGAGAAAACTGACTTGAGGAACACATTTAAGAGTGTGATTCAAGTCGGGAAGTTTCGAGTACTAGCGAAGAATTACGAATATAGCCTGGCTTTGGCTATGGACATTAACTAAACACTAAAAAAGGAGGATGTGCCAAAAATTAAATTTTGACCCATCCTCGCTAATTATCCCGTATAAATGTGTTCTATAAGTCAAAATTCTCCATCTCACTTCAAATTTTCCCGACTTACGTCACACTCTCTTTAATATCTTAATGTTTAATCCTCAATTAATTTATAAGAATCGGTAGAAACTCGCTCAAACAAGTGTGACAACTCATTTAATGCAACAATATTCAATCTGTGCATCGCTCTTGAACAAATCGTATACACCAGCTGACGTTCGTCTTCATCGTGATAATTTCGTTCATTAGCATCCCACATTATTACTGCATCAAATTCCAGACCCTTTGCCAAGAAAGCAGGAACTATGATGTTACCAGTAGCCAAGCGCTGATTTTCAGTCTTAATTAATGTTATCTTGATACCTCTTGCCTGTAATTCAGCTGTAAGCTTCTGGCATTGTGCTAAAGTCTTACCAATGATTGCTGTTGTCTTCTTATCTTCATCGTTATGTTGCAATTGCGCTACTACTTTTTCAATCATTCGTTTCTCATCACTAAACACTTGCAATTCTGGCAAATCTCCCTTGCGTTCGAATGATTCAACAGATGCTCCACTAAGCAAAACTTGTTTTGTAAATTCGGTGATTTGCTTGGTTGAACGGTATGATTTTGTAAGCTGAACAACTTTGATTCCATCTTTAGGGAAGAGTTTACTCATTTCTTCTAATAAGGTATAGCTTTCCTTTTTCGTAAAAATAGCCTGATTCAAATCTCCTAGTACGGTAAAACGAGCCCGCGGAAAGCTTGTTTTTAGGCACGCCAACTGATAAGGTGTGTAATCTTGAATTTCATCAATAAAAACATGCCGAATCTCTAATTCTCCTCGTTTACCAGTAATTAGGTCATATAGATACAAATATGGGCTAACATCTTCCATCAGCATTTTTTTCTCTTTAACTGCTGTAACCACACGCCCTATTTCTTTCTTCCACTGCTCCTCAGCGATCCCTGCTTGTTTCATGTCCAATAAATCAGGAATACTTCTTAAGAAGTGAATATACTGTGCATTGATATTTAAGAAACGGTTACGTTGAATATCTCTTTGAATTTGTCTGTATTGCGCTGTGACATAGCGTCTCGTCAAAAAACGTAATTCAGCATCACCATCTTCAAAATCGCGTGCATGATTTCCATAAAGTTGTGCCAACTCTTCTGGGCTAGATTCCTGAACTGCCTTTTCAACCCATTCTTCCTTGGCGGTCTTATCAACTCGTCTGCCAAGTTGTTTCAATAAACGTTCCCTTGTAGCCTCAAGCCGATTTCTCAAGTGGTAATTTTCATTGAAACTATAATAGATTTTCTCAATATGATCTTTATCGAAGAAAACTTCTCCTCTGAAACGAATATCTTTAAACCGCATTCCCTTTTTTTCAAGGAAATTTCCATATGTGGTTGTTGCATTGAAGAATTGTAGACTGTCTTTCAATTCTTGAACTTTTTTTCCTTCAGGTGTCTTGCTTCGTTCAAAACGCTGTTGCAGTGTCTCAACTTTAAGCTTAGGAAGTCTTCGTTGCGCATATTGATAATATGTCATTTGAATCATATTTTGTTCACCCAAATCAGGTAATACTTGGTCAACATAATCATTAAACAATTGATTAGGCGAGAAAAGAATTACTTGACTTGAAGTTAGATTACCCCTGAAACGATACAGCAAATATGCAATTCGTTGCAAGACTGCCGAAGTTTTCCCCGAACCAGCCGCTCCTTGTACAAACAACAATTGAGCCTTAGTCTCACGAATAATTTGATTCTGTTCTTTCTGGATTGTTGTTACAATACTCTTCATCTTTGTATCAGAAGAATCATCCAGCACATCCAAAAGCATCTGATCACCGACTGCTTCATCCGTATCAAAAACGGTTTGAATTGTAGCATCTTCAACTAAAAATTGCCGCTTTAACTTCACATCGACGTTCTGTGTCCCGTCGGGTGTCTCATAAGAAACTTCACCGATTCCCCCATCGTAATAAACACTGGAGATAGGAGCACGCCAATCATAGATTAAGAAGTTGTCTGGACGGTCACTAAATGATCCTAGGCCAATATAGATGGACTCTTTTTTTGATTCACCCTTTTCTTTAAGGTCAATTCTTGCAAAATATGGTTTCTTTTCTAGTTTCGCTAAGATGTCCAGTCTTCTTGCTGCTAACTTCCAGTTATTTTCGCGCTCTTGCAAAAGTTGCTGTTGTTGTCTGACTGTCATTGCAGTTTCGAACATCCCTGAATAAGATTCCGTCTTAATTCGCAGATTATTAGAAAAGTCTTTTTTAATAGCTTGCGAATCTTTTTTTGCACTTGCAATCTCTTTATGATGTTTTTTCTGAGCAATTTTAATCTTGCTAACCACATCATCCATTCGTTTTTGTTCTTTAGCCTTAATATCAGAATTCATTAATTTCCCCCCAGTTGCCTAAATTCTTGTCATACAATTTTAACACCTTTATCCTTTCCTCACAATTAAGGATGTCTAGCAATTTTTAAAAAAAGCTAAATCTTGAGTAAAATACTAGCTTTTGAATTTGAATTTCGTTAAAATTATCTACAAATTAACTTAAAGGAAGTGATGTCTTGATTAGTAATGTAATCTATTTTTTATCTCACCTTCAGCTTTATTTGCTGCCGCTAGTTGAGACATTAGGCGGTTGGGTATATATTGCACTCTTCGCTATCATTTTTATGGAAACTGGACTTGTAGTGTTCGCCTTTCTTCCTGGGGAGTCACTAGTTTTCTTTGCAAGCACCCTAGCAGCAATTACGGGTTCTTCACTTGACATCAAGATTCTTGTTCCAGTATTCTTCTTTGCCGCTCTGATTGGCGACACTGTCAATTATGAGATTGGCTGCAATCTGCATAAGTTACCGTTCTTTAAAAAATTTATCTCTGGGGATAAACTTGCAAAAGCACAGGCATATTTTGCAAAACATGGTGGTAGAACTGTTATGTTTGGAAGATTCATTCCACTGATAAGAACCTTTATCCCATTAATTTCAGGGAGTGCTCGCATGGATTACAGACGTTTTTGTATCTATAATCTCCTTGGCGTACTAATCTGGGTCTTTCTAGGGTCTTCTCTAGGTTACTTCTTTGGACAATTGAATTTTGTTCAAAACAACTTCTCTGTTATCCTAGTAGCCTTTGGACTAATATCAATTATACCTGGAGCAATTGTTTCACTTTATCGTCTCATAAGAAGTAAACAAGTTATTTAAAAATAGTTTGATTTCAAAATTTATATCATTCCTATGTGACCCTATGTAGCATTTTGGCTTATAGAACACGAACACATTTATCTGAACTAATTAGAGCGGCTGAGGCAAAATTAATTTTTGCTCCAGCTGCTTTTATAGTTTGCAATTATTTCCTATAAATTCAGGTTCACCATTAACAAAAGATTATTCATATTTCAAGTTTGTTTAATGCAACATGAAAAAATTTGTTAAGCACTTTCATAGTTTCATAATTATCTGTATACTATTCATGTGTGCCAAACTAGTTGTAAATTAGGAGGAGAAAAATGGTTTTCACAATTTATTTTGTTCGCCACGGACAAACAATTTTCAATCATTATAATCGCATGCAGGGTTGGTGTGATTCACCGCTCACTGAAAAAGGAATATCTGATGCTCATAAGGCTGGAAAAAGGCTAGCAGCAAAACATTTTACTAATGTGTATCATAGTGACACTTCACGTGCTAAGAATACCTGTCATATTATTATGGATGAGAACAACAACTCAAACTCTCTTTCAGAGCCAACGATTCTTCCTCAATTCAGAGAACAAGGTTATGGTTACTTTGAGGGAAATGATTCAAGTCAAACTTGGCTAATGGTCGGAGCAAGCCGTAATTGTCGTTCATTTTCAGAAATAATCTCAAATTATTCAATTGAAGATTCACGTGATTTCATGAAAGAAATTGATCCTTTCCAAGATGCCGAAAGTAATGACGAATTTTGGAAACGTGTTAATTCTGGCTTTGACTATATCCGTAATCATCAAAAAGATGGCGATGAAGTACTAGTAGTCAGTCATGGAACAACAATTCGCAGCATTGTTCATCGCTTTGCTCCCGATATTGATATCGTCTCCCTTAGCCCACAAAATGGCTCTGTGACAAAAATGATTGTTTCCGATGACTCTGTTTCAGTTGAGTACTTTAATCATTATAAAGACGAACAAAGCTATTAATGTTTTTTGTTTTTAACTAAAAATAATAGGATTCAGGTCAAATGCAAGTTTGATCTAAATCCTATTATTTTTTATTGTAATCAACGACAACTTACTCTACTGGTTGCTTGTCACCGCTTGATTTATCTTCACTCATTCGTATCTATTATTCTCCGTAACTGGCAGCACGCTTCTTATACTTTGCAATTTCGTCCTCTGAACAACGAACAAAGTGTCCCGGAGTAATCTCATGCATCTTACGTGGCTTATTTGCATCATCCGTCTCTTGTGCTGGATCATAAACAATTTGTTTACGATTACGTTCAAACTCTGGATCAGGGACTGGAACAGCTGAAATCAAACTTGCTGTGTAATCATGCAATGGTTTGGTATAAACATCATCAGAAGTTCCAACTTCTAAAAGCTTACCATAATGCATCACACCGATTCGATCAGAGATATACTTAACCATTGAAAGGTCATGAGCAATGAACAGATATGTTAACCCTTGTTCTTTTTGCAAGTCTTTCAACAAATTAACAACTTGTGCTTGAATTGAAACATCCAAAGCAGAGATTGGTTCATCAGCAATAATGAATTTAGGTTGTACAGCCAAGGCACGTGCAATCCCGATTCTTTGACGTTGTCCACCAGAAAATTCATGTGGATAACGGCTAGAATGGTCCTTGTTCAGACCAACTATTTCTAGAAGATCCTCAACCATCTTGCTGCGCTCTGCATCATTCTTAGCTAAATGATGAATATCAATCCCCTCAGCAACAATATCCTTGATTTTCATTCTTGGATTTAATGAAGCGTATGGATCCTGGAAAATCATCTGCATTTCTCTTCTGAATGCATGTTTTTCTTGTTTCGTTTTTAATTTATTAATGTCTCGTCCATCAAAAATAATCTCACCATCGGTTGGCTCATATAAATGAATAATACTTCTACCAGTTGTTGTTTTACCGGAACCAGATTCACCTACAAGCCCAAAAGTTTCGCCTTCATAGATATCGAAACTTACATCGTCGACAGCTTTGACCAAATCAGATTTCCCCACATTAAAATATTGTTTAAGATGCTTAACTTCTAATAGCTTTTTCTTCTTTTCTGACATGGGTCTTCTTCCTTCCTAGGCCTTAACTGACTTATTGGTGCTCATCTCAGCAAATAGCTTCTGACGACGCACAATCTCGGTTGGGGGAGTTACTTTTGGAGCATCTGGATGCAACAACCAAGTAGCAGCGTAGTGTGTATCTGAAACTTTGAAGAAAGGAGGTTCCTTCTCAATATCAATCTTCATTGCATAAGCACTACGCGCAGCAAAAGCATCTCCCTTTGGTGGATCCAATAAGTCAGGAGGAGTTCCTGGAATGGCCTCTAACAATGTACTTGAAAGAGTTGGCATAGAATTCAGTAATCCCCATGTATAAGGATGTTGTGGGTTATAAAAGATTTCATCAACCGTTCCATATTCGACAATCTTACCTGCATACATTACGGCAACTCGATCAGCCATCCCTGCAACTACACCCAAATCATGCGTGATGAAAATAATCGAAGTTTCAATCTTTGATTGAAGTTCTTTCATTAAATCAAGAATCTGGGCTTGAATTGTCACATCGAGCGCAGTTGTTGGTTCATCTGCAATCAGTACTTCTGGATAACAAACTAGTGCAATTGCAATCACGATACGCTGTCGCATACCACCTGAGAACTGATGAGGATACTCGTTAATTCTCTTTTCAGGATTAACAATTCCCACCAATTTAAGAATGTCTAATGCTTGCGCCCATGCTTTCTTTTTATCCAATTTTTTGTGCTTCATTAATGGTTCAGCAATCTGCTGCCCAATTTTCATTGTGGGATCCAACGAAGTCATTGGATCTTGGAAAATCATTGCAATATCCTTACCACGAATATTTTGCATTTCCTTTTCAGACTTCTTCAAAATATCCTGATCATGATACATGATTGACCCGCCAACAACTTCAGCATTATTTGCAAGTAATCCCATTAAACTTTTCGTTGTAACTGACTTACCTGAACCTGATTCGCCAACTATCGCAAGTGTTTCACCTTTATCTAAATGAAAACTAACATCACGGATGGCTTTGACATCGCCAGCATAAGTGTGGAAATTGATTTCCAAGTTCTTCACATCTAAAATTCTCTCAGCCATTTTGCCACCTACCTTCTAGTCTTTGGATCAAATGCATCACGTAAACCATCACCTAACAAGTTAAAGGCAATCATCAATACACACAATACAATTGCTGGATACCACATCTGATATGGTAAAAATTGGAAATTCTTCTGACCATCATTAAGCAACACACCAAGAGAAGTCTCAGGTGCACTAATACCAATTCCAATGAAGCTCAAGAAGGCTTCAAAGAAGATTGCCGTTGGGATAGTATACATTGTCTGAATAATAATGATGCTTGAAAGGTTTGGTACTAAATGTTTCCAAGCTATTTTAGGTGCCGATTCGCCCAATGAACGAGCAGCCAACACATACTCTTGAGATTTAAGCTGTAAGGTTTCCGCACGAATCATTCGAGCCATTGTTGTCCAACTTGAAATCGCAATTGCCGCGATAATCGATGTCATCCCTGGTTTTAAAACCAATAACATCAAAACAACAATAACCAAACTTGGAACGGACGAGATGACTTCAATAATACGTTGCATCACATTATCAACTCGTCCTCCCTTCCAACCGGATACAATCCCATATGTAACCCCAATGGTTAAATCAAAGAAAGTGGCTACAAGCGCTACGATTAATGAAACCTTTGTACCATAGATAATTCTTTCAGCAAGTGAACGTCCTAAGTAATCCGTTCCTAAAACGAAGTACTTATTTGTAGGAATATTATTTTGTTTATATTCATCCACCCATTCACCTGAGACCTTTAATTTTCCGTTTAACCCATTAATTGGAACACCAGGGATTTTAGCCGGTAAGTTAGCATAATTGGGTGATGACTTTACTAATGAGTCATGATCAATAAAGAATGATGAACCAAAAGCCACAAGCATCATCAAAACAATAATCCAAAGTGAGATAAATGCGCCTTTATTCATTTTTAAACGGCGCCAAGCATCTTGAACAAAGGTTAGTGATGGAGCAGCAATTTTTTCATTGTCTAACTCTTGAGCTTTTGGCAAAGCCTCAAAGCTATCTGGACTTAACTTAATTTTTTCTTCCATCTGCTTAATCTCCATTTCCGCTTAGTCTGATCCTTGGATCAATAATTCCATAAACAATATCTGTCAGTAAGATAACAACAACTAGTCCAGCAGAAAACAACATTGTTACACCCATAATCGTAGGGTAATCATTTGTTGTAATCGACTTAACAAACTGCTCACCAATTCCAGGAATAGAGAATATATTTTCAATAACCATTGATCCTGTCATAAGGGCAACTGTATAAGGCCCAATCAATGTTACTAAAGGTATTAAACTATTTCTCAATGCGTGATGATAAACTATTCCAAATTTTGTTAGCCCCTTAGCCCTAGCAAGTTCGATATAGTCAGAGTTCAAAACATCTACCATCCCAGTTCGAATGAAACGAGCCGTTTCTGCGAGTGGTCCAACCCCTAAAGCAATTGTTGGCAGAACTGTGTAGCTAAAGCCGCCCCAGTCAGCAATTGGGAACCAACCCAATTTAAGAGCAATATAAAATTGTAGTAGTACAGCTAAAACAAAGTTAGGTACTGATTTACCAATGATGGAAAGAATTGTACATAAAGTATCAATCCAAGTGTTTCTATTAATAGCTGCAAAAGAACCGATAATAATTCCAACAAAAACACCAAAAATCATTGCTTGAAGTCCTAATTGAGCCGAAGCACCAATTCTACTTGAAATCAAATATGAAACTGGCTGATTACTATATTGGAATGAAGTTCCTAAGTCTCCATGCAACATCCCACCTAAATAAATAAGATATTGCAACCATACTGGTTTGTTCAGTCCGTATTGCTCATTCATAATTTGAATCTGTTGCGGTGTCATCTTTTCTTGATTAGAGTACGGTGTTCCTGGCATTAATTTCATTAAAAAGAAAGTAATTGTAGCAACCAAGAATAACGTCAATACCATATAGAAGACACGCTTTAAAAGATATTTACGCATATTTTTTCCTCACATTCTAATTCTTACTCTAAAGTTATGACAGATAGTACTTATTTTACATTATAATCTAACTTTGTACCATACACCAATTGGGGGATAACTATATTCAGTTAATCCCCCAATTAGCTTTTTAATATTATTTTAACTCAACTAATTATTTTGCAATGTATGCGTCTTTAAAGTTGTAGTTAACTCCAGCTGCATTGTAGATAACACCCTTAACTTTTGATTTAACTAAAGTTGCGGTTGCTTGTTGATACAATGGAGAAATCCCTTGATCGTTCAATAAAATCTTTTGAGCTTTAACTAAGTCATTCCAACGTTTTGTTGTATTAGCAGCATCCGTTGTCTTAGAAGCTTCAATTAACTTGTCATATTCAGCATTTTTCCACTTACCATTGTTCTGTGAGTTATCTGATGTAAAGAGATCTAAGAAACTAATTGGATCTGAGAAGTCAGCGCCCCAACCAGAAACTACAATTCCAAAGTCACCACTAACTGAACGAGCTAAACGTGTCTTGAATGGAACATTTGAAACAGAAACCTTAGCACCTGATAAGTTTTCTTCGATTTGGCTTTGTAAGAATGTTGTAGAGTCCTTAGCCTTATCTGTATCATCACTAAGTAATTGAATATCCAATGATGTTACACCAAGTTCTTTCAAGCCTTTTGCCCATAACTTCTTAGCTTCGGCACGATTTGTTGCTACAGCACTGTCAACTGAAGCTGCATCAGCAAAATCTTTACCATTCAATTTAGCTAAACCGCTTGCTGCTAAACCTTTGGCCACTGTTGAACCATCGCCAAGAACTTTGTTTACAAATTGCTTGCGATCGATAACCAATGAGATAGCTTTACGGATATTAGCATTTTGGTATTCTTTCTTCGTTTGGTTATATTGCAGATAGAATGTTGAAGCTCCCTTACGAATCACAAGTTCTTTAGAGTTAGCCAACTGTTTTGCTTGTTCAGCACTCAACGTTGTTTCATCTAACTTACCAGATTGATACAAATTGTATGAAGTTGTTGTACTCTTATTAACTTTGTAATTAATTGCTGAGAGTTTAACGTTCTTCTTATCCCAATAATTATTGTTCTTCTTCAATGTCCAGCTTAAGTTTGATCCAGTCCATTTTGTAAGAGTAAATGGTCCGTTATATACCATGTACTTAGAAGCTGTCCCATACTTGCTACCATATTCTTTAACTGCTTTCTCATTTTGTGGGAAGAATACAGGGAATCCCATTAATAACTTGAAGTATGGAAGCTTCTTGTCTAATGTTACAACTAATTTATAGTTTCCTTCAGCTTTAATTCCTAATGTAGAAACAGCCTTCTTACCATTCATAATGTCATCGGCATTTTCAATACCACTGAATAAGTAGGCATACTGTGAAGCAGTCTTAGGATTAACGGTTCTTTGCCAGCTATAGACAAAATCTTTAGCTGTAACTTTTTGTCCGTTACTCCATTTAGAATCTTTACGCAATGTAAACGTATATGTCTTGCCATTATTAGACACTTGTGTCTTAGTAGCAATACCAGGTTCAATTTTGCTATCCTTGCCTAAGCGATACAAACCTTCATTTGTATTATTTAATGTATCAAAACTCACAACATCAGTTGCCGTTGATAGATCCATTGTTGGCAATTCTGCCGATTCATTCCAATTAAGCACTTGCTTTGATGCTGTAGAGCTGCTCTTAGAGCCACAAGCTACTAAGAATAATGAAGACAAAGCTACGACAGTCCCAAGCTTTGCGAATTTATTTATTTTCATCGCACTATTACTCCCCTTGTTTGTTTCTAAAAGAAACTATTTTTTTCAGTGATTAAATCTTATATGATAATTAAATTAAATACAAGTATAAATTCTTACTTTATTCATATTTCTTCCACATTTTTCTTTATTTTATGCTCTTTTTTTGAATTTTGTAAAAAAAAAGGTGGGATCAGCCTTTTTATTCAAAGTAAAGTGTATGTTTAACTTTAAAAAATAAATAATGAACTTACATTATTCTCGATTCTATACATTTTTAATATTTTTCTTTGACTCGATTAAAAAATGCTAAACTTTAGAATTTCTTTTCATCTTTAACATCTTTTCTCCAACACCAGCAGATATTTGCGATAAATGTTATACTCAACATTAGTAAAGGGGGAATTTATAATGATTCCAGTTATTACTGCAGGTATAGAAGCACAGCAAGAAAATTTTGATTATTTAATGGATGAATTAGCTGAATTAGTAAAAGCTAATAATATGAATGTTGTTGCTGATGTCCGTCAGCGCCTGCAAAAACCAGTGTCCGCAACTTACCTTGGAAAAGGAAAGGTTACCGAGATTGCAGAGATTGCACGTGAGACCGGTGCACAATTTCTAGTTCTCAACGATGAACTATCTCCGACACAAATTAGAAATCTTGAAAAAGACACAGACATTGCCGTTTTGGATCGTACTGAACTTATTTTAGAAATCTTTTCAAATCGTGCTCGTTCAAAGGAAGCACAGATTCAAGTTGAAATTGCTCGTCTTAAATATAAGATGCCCCGCCTGAGGGTTGCACCAGATATTAAGTTAGATCAGCAAAGTGCAAGCGGTGCTTTAGCAAACCGTGGTGCAGGTGAAACTAAACTAGAATTAAATAGACGAACACTTCAGAACAGAATTTCATTTTTGTCACGAGAGCTAAAACAAATTGATAAAGAATTTGAAATCAAAAGTAAATCACGACGTAAATCAAATCTGCCAAGTGTAGCTCTCATAGGTTATACAAATGCTGGTAAATCAACCACAATGAATGGCCTACTTTCACTATTTTCTGAAGAAGAAACTAAACAAGTTTTTGAAAAAGATATGCTCTTTGCAACTTTAGATACCTCTGTAAGAAATCTAAGTTTTCCAGATAATAAACAATTTCTTTTGAGTGACACAGTTGGATTCATAAGTAAACTGCCTCACAACTTGGTTGAAGCTTTCAAATCAACTCTTGCTGAAGTTAAAGAAGCTGATCTGTTAATTCAAGTAATCGACGTTTCTGACCCGCACGCCAAGGAAATGATTGCAACAACGAATCAGACTCTTGAGGAATTAGGTGTTAACAACAAAAAAATGATTTACGCCTACAATAAAGCCGATAAAGCTGAGCTAAATTATCCAACGATTGAGGGTATGAATCTTACTTATAGTGCACAAAATACGGCCTCTCTTGAAAAACTTGCCGATTTAATAAAGAAACTGCTTTTCCCAGGCTATCAGAAAATGAAGTTTCTAATTCCTTTTGCCTCTGGTAAATACCTTGAACGGCTTAATTCGCAAGCAAATGTACTTGATACCGAATACACCGTTACTGGCAGTCTCGTAACAGCTGAAGTTTCACCTGTCCAAGCACAATATTTTTCTAAATTTATCTATTCTAACTAAGTTGTTTTTTTACAAAGATCTGTATACAAAAAGAGAATCAAACCTAGCTATAACGAATTTTGGAAGCATGTTTCATAAGTCAAAATTCAGCGGTTTGATTCTCTTTTTATTATGTTTATTTTTACTTGATTCTTTATTATCGTGTTCTAGTAACTTAACCAATTCGTTTTTCTAGTCTTGAAGCGACCAACGATAGTGCGTAACAAACAACAAAATATAAAACAGCCAACGCGATGAACATCGGAATCATATATCTCGTGTTTTGTCCATAAATAATCTGTGCTCGATACATTAGTTCTGGTAAAACAATAATTGTAGCCAGGGATGTATCCTTTATTAGTGAGATAAATTGACTCACCAAAGGCGGAATCATTTTCTTCAATGCCTGCGGTAAAACAATGTAACGCAATCCCTGCCAATAAGTTAGTCCATTTGCACGTGCACCTTCCATTTGTCCAGTATCAACTGCTTGAATTCCACTTCTTACGATTTCAGCAATCATAGCAGATTCAAAAACTGTCATGGCCGCAATTGCCGCAGCTAGTGGTTCCATTCTAATTCCAATTTTTGGTAATCCAAAATACGTGAAAAAAATCAATAACAGTAATGGCAGATTTCTAATCAAATCAACAATCACTCCAACAATACTTGAGACCACAGGATATCGAATATATCTAACAATTCCTAAAAATAGCCCGATTATTGAACTCAAAATTATTGAGATGACAGATACTTCAACCGTGACCCACAATCCTTCTAGTAAGAAGCGAAAGTTTATCCAAGTATATGCTTCAGCAAAACTATTCATTTATCCGTCCCCCTAGGCTAATTTTTTCTCAAGATATCGCATATAATAACTCAATGGTAGTGTAATTATTAAATACAAGAAACCTACAGCAATGTATGTGTTAAAAGTATCAAAAGTCGCAGAAGCAATCATGTCTCCTTGATACATTAGATCAAACCCAGCTACAAAGGCTAAGACCGATGAATTTTTGACCAAATTAATAAACTGATTACCCAATGGAGGAATAACATACTTAAATGCTTGTGGTAAAACAATATGCCACATTGCTTGCATAAAACTCAGTCCATTTGCACGTGCACCTTCCATTTGCCCGCTATCGACCGCCTGAATTCCTGCTCGAACCGTCTCAGCAATAAATGAAGAAGTGTATAATGTTAATCCAATTGTTCCCGCGGTAAATCCATCCATAGGTAAAATATATTGCGGAACAACTACATAAAAGAACATACCGATCACAAGCAGCGGAATATTGCGAAACACTTCAATATAAATTCTACCAATGACGCGTAAGAACTTCGATGGTAGAACCTCAAAGATTGCGAATGTTGAGCCAA
The DNA here is from genome assembly GCF_019443985.1 of Liquorilactobacillus hordei DSM 19519. NCBI lineage: Bacteria > Bacillati > Bacillota > Bacilli > Lactobacillales > Lactobacillaceae > Liquorilactobacillus > Liquorilactobacillus hordei. The sequence goes on along the minus strand of NZ_CP049303.1, from coordinate 515,667 downwards.
TTATGAGACTAAAGAATAGGGCAATAACGCTACATAAAATTGTATTGCCTAGTCCTGTCAATAATTCTTGACCATGTTGTTGAAAAACGCTAATCATTGTTGGCTCGCCTCCTTCAAATTAAATCCAGCTACATTTCCAAACCATTTTTGCAACAGTTTCTGATACGTTCCGTCTTTTCTCATCTCACTCAAAGCCGTATTAATTTTATTTTTCAACTCTGTTTGGCCTTGGTCCACAGCTATTCCGTAAGGTTCATTAGTGAATGTTCCCCCTACAACGTGATACCCTGGATTCTCTGAGGCGATTCCAAACAAGATACCATTATCAGTTGTAAGTGCCTGTCCCTGTCCTGACTTCAAAGCAGTAAATGCTTGTGCATAATCTTCAAGCTCCAATACCTTAGCTTTTGGTGCTGATTTCTTAATATTAACAGCAGATGTTGATCCTTTGACTGCTAATACCGTAGTCCCCGTTTTATTCAAATCTTTAACATTTTTAATACTGCTGCCCTTTTTTACTAATAAAGATTGTCCCGCTGCAAAATATACTTTTGAAAAATCAACAATTTTTTCACGGTCCGGCGTAATTGTCATCGTTGCAATAATTGCATTAATATTTCCATTTTTCAGTAACGGTATTCTTGTTTTACTCGTAACTTGAACGAACTTTGCTTTGCCATTTGGACCCAATATCTTTTTTGTAACTGCTTTGGCAACATCGATATCAAAACCCTTAATTTGACCAGTCTTAACATCCATCAATCCAAAAAGTCTAGTATCAGCCTTAACTCCCCATGTAATAGTATTATCAGCTTTATCTTCACTCCACGTGTTCTGTGTTTTTGAAGATGAGCAAGCACCAAGGAGGCCTCCAAGAATGAAAATGCCTAGTGCAAGCAGCACTTTTCTTAGTCTTTTCATCAACTCTCCTCCTCTAATGCTTGATAATTTTACTTAGAAATTGCTTTGCACGTTCTTCTTTAGGTGCCTCAAAAAATTCATCAGCATGCGCATCTTCTAAGATTTCACCTTTGTCCATAAATACAACCCGATCAGCAACTTCACGAGCAAAACCCATCTCATGTGTTACAACAACCATCGTCATTCCCTCTCTTGCAATTTCTTTCATAACATTCAATACATCATCAATCATTTCTGGATCAAGCGCAGATGTCGGTTCATCAAATAATAATGCTTTAGGTTTCATAGCCAAACTTCTAGCAATTGCAACACGTTGCTTTTGTCCACCAGATAATTGTTTTGGATAAGATGCAGTCTTGTCCGAAACACCTACTGATTTTAATAGCTTCAATGCCGTTTCCTTATTCTCGTTTTCATTTCTTTTCAAAACAAGTTTTGGTGCTAACATTATATTTTCAAGGACAGTTTTATTATCATATAAGTTAAAATGCTGAAAAACCATCCCAACATCTTTACGAATCTGATTCAAATCTGTTTTCTTATCAGCCAAATCATATCCGTTGACTAATAATTGCCCCTCCTCAATCTCTTCTAAACCATTAATTGTGCGGATTAATGTACTTTTACCTGATCCTGATGGGCCAATTACAACTACAACTTCACCTTTTTCAACCTGTAAATTAATATTTTTGAGGGCATGAAATTTTCCATAATATTTTTCAACTTTTTTAAATTCAATAACTGGCATTTTTTGTTCCCCTTCCGGTTAAATTAACATACGCTAATAAGCATTCTAATTAAATTTTCCTTTTTATGCAAGGAATATCTTTTTATACTCAAACTAATTATCTCTATTAAGCCTTGTCTCTAAGGGATTATGGCAGTATTTATTCAATTTTTGTATTCCATGGTATCTCAAAGTATAGAAATATACTACATTGATAAAAGCTACTTATTTTTCATTCATAGTCTCACTAGAAACACTCGGTAGAAAGTTAATTTCTTGTTTCAGATCATTGTAAATCGTCAAAAAAAAGACTGGATCAAAAAATTAAATTTTGATTCAGCCTTCACTATTTATTATGACTAAACGTACTTTATAAATCGAAACTTTTCCGCTCTATATCACACTTTATATACTTTCCAATCAAGCCAATAATTTAACCCTCTTGTTTACTCTTATATGCCACTTGAATTCCCAAATTAAAAGGCTGTTCCTCTGAAACAAGAGAAGATCTACCTGCAAATTTATGCGGACCGCCTTGGATTACTACTGCAGCAAGAAATATCTCATACTTGTCTCCTAGATCTTCCACTGGTGTTAATCCAACTCGGATTATCTGCCCTAATTCTTCTCGTTCCAATGGGTTCACTCCTCCAAGAATAACGAACTTACTTCCACGTTTCTCTAACTCGAAGTATGGGAGTGCGACTGGTTCCAACAAAGCATCAATCCCATTAGTATTGGTTCGAGCCATCTTAAACTGCTGATCTTCTGACAAACCTCCAAAGTTCAACTTAAGATACCCTTGCTGCTCAAGTGTAGCAACAATTTTTTTAAGGTTAAGGCGATTCTCCTGATTCATCTTAATTGAAGCTGGCAACATCTTCTCGTTAGCAAATATTCCATTAGTCTGGACATAACCTGCCTTAGAGATTCCGGAGGCTTTTCCCACTTCTTCTTCCTTTGGTTTCAGGTGTAGCTTCTTTTCAATCCAAGGAGAAAAATCAATGCGTGACTTTTTATTCGTAAAATAATGGATAACATTTAAATATGAAAAATATGCCAATGCAATGAAAGCTAGAATAAAGAGTGCCCCTCTTGCTATAAATCCATTCTTAAAAAATTGGTATGCCACATACAATAGATAAAAATTTCCTACAGTTCCTAGGACGGTGTAAACTCTATTTTTAATCTTTACATTAATATTAATATATCCTAAATAACTGTTGATAATTCCAATTATGCTAAACAAAGAAACACCCCCTATTCCGTCTTGGTTGTCTGTGCGCTTGAACTCGCACTATCAGTCTGATTTGTCTGCGTCGAACTGCTTGAAGCTGTAGTACTAGAACTCTGGCTTGCACTTGTTTGTTCATCTTCCGTCGATGATGAACTGCTGCTTGAACGAGTACTACTACTGCTTGATGTTGCATTTTCTTCTTCCGAACTACTCGTTCTTTCTGAAGACGACAAAGATTCAGATGAGCTGCTTGAAGAAATACTGCTTGAAGAAGGTTCACTAGAGGATACTGAACTTTCTGAGCTTACTTTCTCACTTGAACTCGAACTGGTCGAAGATGTTTGTGTTACAGTTTTACCTTCATTTGTGTTTGTCACAGTATTTACCGCAACATTTGTAGCCCCAAGTGCTAAGACTACTGACATTACCGCAAACGGCGTAATGAACGGTGGCGTTCGATATGCCATTTTAATCGCTCCATTTCTAAATAATATTTATATTGCTATTTTAAAATATATATAGAATACTTAGTACCTCTTACAATCAGTCTTTGCCTAATCTTATACAATCGGCACAAATTCCGTATAATTCAAAATGGTGATCATCAATCTCACATCCAGGAAGCTGTTCTTCGAAAAAGTCTAATGGACACATCTGTACTTCCTGAACTTTTCCACATTTTTTACAAATAAAGTGGTGGTGATGCTGATGTACAAAGTCACACTGATACTTAACACAAGCAATCCCATCACGTGTTCGCTGTTCAATTATCCCAACTTCTTGAAATTCCTTGATATTTCTATAAATTGTATTGTGACTCATTCCAGGATAAATTTCATGCATATACTTATCAACAGCTGCAACATTGATGTATTGTTCTTGAAAATGACTAAGGTACTCTAACATACTTATCCTTTGTTTTGTTATCTTATACTTATTTTTTTGTAATATTTTTACTGCAACATCAATCATTTCTTCACCTCCACAATTGATAGTGATTGGAGACACACACTTCATTATATAATAAATTTGATATAAGTCATAAAAAATTGAGCTATCTTATGCTAAACTTTCTTGACTCCTGCATCTTTTAGAACCCTATCCACAATCTTCGTTGTCTCTTGCCAATTTCCATTTTCAATTATTTCACAAAATGGTTCTAGTCTTGTTGAGATTCTCATATCTCTCTTTGCTTCCGCACTTGCTAACCTTTTGGCAGCTTCTTTTTCCGACTCTCCGCGTTTCAAAATACGTACTGCGAGTTGTTTTATGTCTGGAACCTTAACATACCAAAATAATACCTGCATGTCTTTGATTGCCTTTTTATAACTAAGGACCCCCTCAGTTTCCAACACTATGGTTGCCGTATCTGTCTTTCGCAAAGCCAACTCTAATCCCTCGTAAGAAGATCCATACAAATAACCTGCATATTCTACGTATTCAATAAAGTGATTCTCAAAAAAACTGTTTTTTGACTCAAAATAGTAATCAACTTTATTTTTTTCTTTTATTCTAGGTGGCCTTGTGGTATGAGTAATTACTCGTTGAAATCCATACTTTTCAGACAAATAATTCTGTATCGTTGTCTTACCTGAGCCCGGTGCACCACATATGACTATCAGTGTTTTCATCATTTTCCATCCATTTCAAACTGCATAATTAATCTGAGATACTCCTCACAATATAAGTAACAATCATTCATATAGCAATTATAATAACTCTACCACTTCATTACTACGAAAAAGCCAATAAAAAAATATTGTTTCAAGTTTTTTTCATACATTTTGCACATAATATTCTCATAGTTCTATTCATTGACTAATTTTATTTTCATAATATGAATTGACAGAATGCTTCAAATGCGTTTATGATTTAAACCATAATATTTAATAAAGAAAAGGTGAGGTATTTCTTTTGAATTTAAAGGAACGCATTTTACGTAAAGAAAGTCTATCTCGTTATATCACAAAAGACAACCGTTTTTTGAAAACATTAAGCGCTGGTGATCTTATTGCACTTGGTGTGGGGGCCGTCATTGGCGCTGGAATCTTCATACTTCCAGGAACTGTGGCTGCTATGCACACTGGCCCAAGTATTGTGTTGTCCTTTATTCTAGCTGCGGTAGTTTGCTCTACAGCAGCCCTCTGTTATGCTGAGTTTTCGGCTGCATTGCCTATCGCTGGTAGTGCTTATTCATTTGGAACAGTTGTCTTTGGTGAAATTATTGGCTGGTTTCTTGGTTGGGCCTTGATTCTTGAGTATATGCTCGCTGTTGCAGCTGTGTCTACGGGATGGGCTGCCTATTTAAAATCCTTCTTACTAGGATTTGGTATTCATATACCTAAAGCACTCAGTGGTAACTTTGATCCAGCACACGGAACATATATTAATCTTGCTGCCGTCTTAATTATTGTCCTAATTTCTTTTATGCTCTCAAAAGGTGTCAAGTCTTCAATTAGGATTAATAACATTATCGTGTTGATAAAAATAGCTATTATTGCGCTTTTTTTAATTATTGGTGCTTTCTATGTAAAACCTGCTAACTGGCACCCATTCATGCCCTTCGGTGTAAATGGAGTCTTTGTTGGTGCATCTTCCGTATTCTTCGCCTATCTGGGTTTTGATGTAGTTTCTGCTTCAGCTGCTGAGGTCAAAAACCCTCGTAGAAACATGCCTTTAGGTATTCTTGGAACACTCGTAATTTGTACCGTTCTTTATATCTTAGTTTCCGTTGTCTTAACCGGGATGGTTTCTTATACTAAGTTAAATGTAGCCGATCCGGTTTCTTTCGCACTTCAGGCTGTCAATCAAAATTGGGTAGCCGGTATTATTTCAATTGGTGCATTAGCTGGAATGTTTACAATGATGGTTACCATGATTTATAGTAGTTCACGCTTAATTTATTCAATAGGTCGAGATGGACTTTTACCTGCTTTTCTTGGAAAAATCAATGCTAAAAGTCATACTCCTAATAATAGTATGCTTGTCGTCACAATAATCATTGCTACCATGGGTGGTCTGGTTTCACTTAACCAACTTGCAAATTTAGTAAATATTGGAACCTTAATTGCATTTACCTTCGTTTCTTTTGGAGTAATTCCATTACGTAAAAGAGACGATATTTCCCATGATGGGTTTAAAGTTCCATTCTATCCTGTTTTACCCGTTATCTCTGGAATTTTGTGTATCATTATGATGACTCGCTTATCGGCAGAAACATGGATTGCTTCAATCATCTGGTTCATTATAGGAATGATTCTGTATTTCACATATGGTATCAAACACAGCAAATTAGCTGATTAATTCTCTATATTAGTCAACATGAGGATAGCGAAGATGACAGTTAGAAAAGTTAGAGCACTAACTTGAAATTACGGATGTAACGAGATTTTTGCTTTAAGTAATTCGAAGTTAGTCGAAGAATTTCGGCTTATAAATATGTTTAGTCATGATAAATAGAGGGACTGGATCAAGCAACTTTTGAACCAGTCCTTCATCTTTTTTAATTTGCCTAATTATATTGTATAATCAAGCAATTAGAGAATTAAATCCAGGAGGTTTTATCTTGAAAAATAATCAATTTGCTCATATTACCATTTCAGGTTCACAAAAAATCACTGAGCTCAGAAGTATTGGTTACCTGACTCCAGAAATACTTGCAAAGAAGACACTTGCAAAAACCTGGCGTGAACTAGTCATTCGTGCGTTCCCACAGGCACTAACAATCAGTTCACAAACTGAAAAATTAGCCTCACTTTTGGCAGATGCGAATACTGATTTACTTACATACATCAATCAAGGGAACTTTTCCGTAACTGCATTTTATAATGTTGCATTGCAGCTACTGGAATTTCTCCCAGAGATTGACTTCAACTTCTCAAATCCAATAGAGGCAATGGAAAAAATTAATTTGCCATATATAACTAATATCTCTACTACCGATACTCTATTATCTGCATGGTATGACTTGTTGTGTACTCATACCAAAAATGGTCAACTATTGATTGATGTTTTAGCCGCAAATGGTTTCTTCGTGAAATTTTATGGAAAGGTCACACAACCACTTTTTTTCAATGGGAAAGCTTTGCCAGTATTTAATACAGATAAGTTGATTAGAGAAGTTGTTTATGTTGAATCTACACTGGATACTGATAAAGATGGAAAACTTGACTTACTCAAAGTGGAAATAATTCGACCATCTGAAACAAACACTGGTCTAAAGGTTCCAGCACTATACACTGCAAGTCCATATAATCAAGGAACAAATGATGAGGATGGTGATAAGCTCATGCATCCAATGAATGTTCCCTTATCCCACAAGATTCCCAATAATACTACTTATGATGAGATTGCCTACCATTCTTCACCGTCTCCATTGCCTAATCCACGAGTACCTGCTGGGATTACCAAAGAAGCTTCTGAAACATTTAGTAGAGAGTTCTCATATACCCTCAATGATTATTTTCTTGCAAGAGGATTTGCTGCTGTCTATGCTGCTGGAATTGGTACAATGGACTCAGGTGGCGTTCGAACTTGTGGATCCGAAGATGAAACTGCCTCAACTGTTGCTATTATCGAATGGTTAAATGGGCAACGCAGAGCTTTTACAAATAAAACTGATAATATTCAAATTGAGGCTTGGTGGTGTAATAATGCTATTGCAATGACCGGTAGATCCTATCTAGGAACACTTGCAACAGCTGCTGCAACAACAGGTGTTGCTGGACTAAAAACAATTATTTCCGAAGCTGCAATCTCTAGTTGGTATGACTACTATCGCGATGGCGGTTTAGTAGTAGCACCATGTGGTTTTCCTGGAGAAGATGCTGATGTGTTAGCCCTTGAATGCTTCAGTCGAAAAAAACAGGCCGGTGACTATCTGTCAGTTAAAGAATTTTTTAGCAAGCAGTTGCAGAAAATTACCGCAGAACAGGATCGAACAACAGGGAATTATAATTCTTTTTGGGATGCCCGAAATTACTTGAAAAATATTAAAGGAATTAAGGCCGATATTGTAATGGTCCATGGATTGAATGACTGGAATGTCAAACCACGCAATGTCTACCAACTATGGAACTCATTAAAGGAATTACCCATTAAGCAAAAATTAATCTTACATCAAGGACAACATATTTATGTCAATAATTTTCGTTCACTCGACTTCACTGACATGATGAACCTCTGGTTATCATATAAGTTGTATGATGTTCCAAACAATGCAGCTGAAGTTTTGCCAGATATACTTGTACAAGATAATTTACAAGTCGAAACATGGCACAGCTACAAAGATTGGGATTCAAACGAGCCCGCACAAAACTTATTACTGCAACAACATGAACTTGTTCCTGAAAACAGTGAGCTACAAGAAGGTGCAGCTAACTTTCAAGACCATTTAAATGAAGAAGATTTTTCATTATACTCCACAAACCATGCTCTCTGGAAAGAACATCTCTTGCAAGTCGAGAACTCACCACTAAAAAATAATCGACTAATCTTTAAATCTGCACTTTTTGAAGAAGAAATGCTCTTACAAGGTGCTCCTGAAGTTACTGTAAATGTTTCAACGAACAAAGATCATGGATTACTCAGTTTTATGCTCGTAGATTATGGAAACAAAAAAAGATTCAAGCCTGTCCCTACTACACTTGCGCGAAAAGCTCTCAATCTAGGGTATCATTGGAGAGAAGATGATTTGACAGAATTCACACTGGATAAAGAAACACCTTGGAAGATGATTTCTGTGGGTCATATTAATCTTCAAAACCGGACTTCATTATGGAAAAATGATGAACTGCTACCAAACACTTTTTATCCAGTCTCGGTCAAATTACAACCGACTTTCTACAAAATCCCTAAGGATCATCAATTAGGTCTAATAATTTATGCTACAGATATGCGTATGACAGTCCGCGGTAACGAAGAACAATCGTACTCAATTCAACTGGCAGAAAGTAAATTAGCTTTGCATCTTACTAAAAAAGCTGGATCAAAAAAGTAAATTTTGATTTGTTCTAGCTCTTTATTGCATAATAAAAATAGCATTTCAAATCAATAGTCAAAATTTATAAAATTATGATGCTCTACTTGCTAATCATGGTGGTATGATTGAATTATTGCTAAAGAAATCAGGTGGATATTTAATGAAACAAGGAACTACTATTCTTACTTTAGAGAACGGCTATCATCTTTGGACTCATACAGAAGGCCAAGGAAACATTAAATTACTATGTCTCCACGGTGGCCCTGGTGGTAACCATGAATATTATGAAAATTTTGCCAGCAAGTTAGCAAACATTGGTGTTCAGGTAACCATGTATGATCAGCTTGGATCTTGGTATTCTGACCAACCAGATTTTAGCCTTCAGGAAAATATTGATAAATTCCTAAACATGGACTACTTTATAGACGAAGTAGAGGAAGTTAGAACCAAGCTTGGCCTAGAAAACTTCTACTTGATTGGTCAATCATGGGGTGGCATTTTAACACAAGAATATGCTCTCAAGTACCCTGAACATCTAAAAGGTATCATTATCTCTAGTATGACTGATAACATCGATGAATATGTAACTAACATTAACAAGATTCGTGAAAAGGAATTTTCAGATGATGATCTTACTTTCATGAAAAAATGTGAATCTGAAAATGATTATGTTAATAAACGCTATCAATCTTTAATTGATAAATTAAATCAAGGCTATGTTGACCGTAAACAGCCACCTGCAATCTCACACCTAACAGAGACGATGGCTACACCTGTCTATAATTATTTCCAAGGAGATAATGAATTTGTTGTCACAGGAAAAATGAAGGGCTGGGATCGTAGAAACGATATCCACAAGTTGCAGATGCCAACATTGATTACTTACGGTGAACATGAAACAATGCCACTTACAACGGCGAAACGGATGGCTGCAACTATTCCAAATGCTAGACTGGAAACAACTCCAAATGGTGGTCATCATCATATGATTGATAATGCACCAGTCTACTTCAAACATTTGGAGCAGTTTCTCATTGATGTCGAAAATCACACTTTTCCAAAATCAAAAAACTAACCCATATTTTATGAACAAGTTAAAAGACTGCCAAAAAATCTTATGGCAGTCTTTTTTAGTATCTAAACCTTCTTAATTACTATCATTCCAATTTCATTTCAGACAATTAAAAGGGATGTATTCCACCATTATCACTAATTATGGGCAACTTCTCAGAAAGATAGAATATCATTTAATCCTCTGATATACTGAATTTGAAATAACCAGATGTCAGGAGATTTATCCATTGGAATCAAAAAAAACAATTATTCAAGAATTTGCAAACTATACAGTTAAAAATATTTTTGCATCCCTCGGGCTTTCATTATATGTGATTGTTGACACCTTATTCATTGCAATCGCCGCTGGAGCAATTGGCTTAGCTTCCTTAAATATCGTCTTGCCAATTTTTAATTTATTCAACTCAGTTGGATTAATGCTTGGGATTGGTGGAGCAACTATTTATTCCATGAACAAAGGAAGCGATGGTAATGACACTCATTCACTGTATGGTCAACTACTTGTTTTGGGAGTTTCTGTAGGTATTTTCTTCATAATTATTGCGAATATATTTACCAATCAACTTTTATACTTAATGGGTGCTAATTCACAGACAATTACAACTGCAGCACCTTATCTCAGAATTATTTCACTTTCAGCGCCTCTGTTCATTATAAATTATGTTTCCGTTAATTTTATTAGAAACGATGGTAATCCTAAATTAACAATGCTGGCTACATTATCTGAAACTGGTGTAGTAGTCCTAATTGACTATCTATTTGTTTTTGTACTTAAGCTTGGTATGAACGGAGCCGCCTTTGCGACACTCTTCGCACCTTTGACAAGTCTTATAATTCTTACCAATCACCGTTTTTTTCCTAATAGGAAGCTTAAATTAAAATTGAAACTGCCAAATCTAACTCTAATAAAGTCTGTCATTAGGCTTGGATTTCCTTCTTTACTGACAGAGTTGAGCACAGGAGTTAGTATCTTCTTTTTTAATATTGTTTTATTGAGATTAGGTGGTAACTATGAAGTTGCGGCCTATGGAGTCATTGCTAATATTGCAATTATTGCGCTGGCTTTTTTTAATGGAATTTCATTCGGAATGCAACCACTTGTCGCCCGTGAATATGGTAAAAGCCATTGGAAAAATGTTCGCAAACTACTTAATGCAAGTTTAGTAACCTGTTTGGTCATTGCCTTATTTTGTTATTTATTTTTAGTAATTTTCAAATATCCAGTTATTAATATTTTTAACAATGACCATAGTAACTTGCTGATAACGTATGCAAGTTATGGAATTCCACTTTACTTTTTAAGTCTCTTTTTTTCAGGAATCAACATAAATATCATGATTTTTTCTGTTTCTATCAATCAACCTCGGCTTTCTTTTTTCATATCACTCCTTCGAGGTTACCTGATCTTACTACCTACTATTATCCTTTTTGGCTATTTGTTCGGCATAACTGGTGTTTGGCTGAGTGTTCCTTTTACTGAATTGAGTGTTACAATTTTTAGCATTCTTTTTCTACGAAACATACTTACGCAGGATCTTGCATGATATAATCTATCCGTAAGGAGTGTTACTTAATGAATATCAAACGAATTGATCATCTTGTTTTACCTGTTACTAATATTGCACGCGCTGTCCGCTTCTATCATGAAGTCTTTGATATGCCAATTATTTCTGAAGATAATGAGAAAGCCATTATGCGCTGTGGTCACCAACTATTAGAACTACAATTAGTTTCTTCGGCAAAAAGCAGTCAAAATATTACCTTCTGTCTCGTAGCGAGCACACCTCTAGAAGACGTGCTTAATCACCTTGCTAGCTATTACGTTCCTGTACTCACTGGGCCTATTGAAAAAAGTGGAGCTGCTGGCAAAATGACTGTGATTAGCGTAAAAGATTATGATGAAAATATAATTGAAATCGCCTTTTATAAACATTAATTGGTCACTTATACTTAGTAAAAGGTGCTCTCTACTTTATGAAACCTGTGTCTAGTATTAACCTAATATAGAAATTACAAAAAAGAGGTTGGGTCAAAAGTTAACTTTTGGTTCAATCTCTCTATTTCTTTCGTATAAATATTGTTCCATAATTCAAAATTTTCCGACTTAACACTTCTTTTTATATATATGAAAAGTATTAAAATCATTTTTTTCTGTATTATTTCTTAAAATCTACCCTTAAACTAACTACCTTGATAATAGCTGCCCCTAAAACTGACACTGCAAATTCTCCGGCAGCAACTGTTAAATACGTTTCCCAAAAGGGAGCACGACTAATTAAATAAAGTTCCAGTGCAACGCTCCACATAGAAACTGTACATACAGCCACACTAATCATTAATTTGCCTGTTGTAGTCTTTGCGTATTTACTCAACCAATAGCTAAGTGATGTCATCATGAGCGAACCTAGTGATCCAAAAATAACATCTGCCACTCCAAGACTAGACCATATATTTGCAATTACACAACCAATTGTAACTGCCCAAATATAACGTTTATTAAAAACCGCAAGATTATTTAGAGTTTCCGACAACCTAAACTGGATTGGTCCGTACGCTAACCCGGAAGCGGATAAAGTCAACACGACATACATCGCAGCAATCAATCCGGCCTTAATAATCCCCACTGTTTTTTCGTGTGAATTTTGCATCTATAATACCTCTTTCTAGTTTTTTATTCTGGTGGGATTTTCGCGAACCACCATTGACACTGTTTATGATTATAACAAAAAATTATACAAATAAAAAGAGAGTGCTTAACAGTCTAATAGACTAATTTCCACACCTCTTCATCGTTTAGCAATTCTATATATCGATATTACTAACTATTTACCCAATATTTTCTTAATTTCATTTTTTTCATCATCTGTAAATGCTAATTTCTTAGCTGCTTCTAGATTATCATCCAAGTGAGCTTCACTAGTTGTTCCAATTATCACACTTGAGACCACTTGATCAGCAAGTAACCATGATAAAGCTAATTGCGCTAGTGTTTGATTCCTTTTTTGTGCAAATTCATTTAATGCATTTAGTTTACTCAAAAGATTTTTTGTGCCCTCATCAAAAATTTGTTCACTTGTACGATGGATAGGAAAGTCCGCAGGTATTTCTTTCAAATAACGAGAACTTAGTAAGCCTTCTGCTAAGGGACCATATGCAACCAATCCTTTTTGTTCTTTTCTAAGCGTATCCAATAACCCGTCATTTTCTATTGTTGTATTCAACATATTATATGAAACTTGGTTAACGGTAAAAGGTGTTCCAAGCTCTTTAAAAAGTTTAATTGCATCTTTAGTTTGCTCATTATCAAAATTCGAAATCCCAATATAAAGTGCCTTACCCTGCCTAACAACTTGATCCAACGCTTGTACAGATTCGAAAAGATCTGTCTCTGGATCAAAACGATGGGCATAATAAATATCCACATAGTCAGTCTGAAGACGTTTCAAGCTATGATCAATTGACTGCAATATTGATTTTCTTGATAGCATCTGTCCATATGGTCCTGGTCCAGTCTCATAGCCAACTTTTGTCGTTATTACGAGCTCATCACGATATGGTTGCAGTTCATTTTTTAGAATATTACCTAGTAAAGATTCTGCTGATCCAACTTCAGGACTTCCGTACCGGTCAGCACAGTCAAAACTAAACAGTCCTTTGTTAAAAGCGTGCAGAATCAATTGTTTACGATCATAATAAGGACTTTTACTGTCAAAGTTCCGCCACAATCCAAGTGAAATAACTGGCAATATCAATCCGGTTGACCCAACTCGTCTCACTGGTAGATACTCATATCGTTTATCATCAGCTTTAAACATCTACACCATTCCTTTCTTTCACTTATTCCTGTTGGTTAACGTCAATGACTCAATTTTTTGTTCAAGATAGGTTTCAAACTTGCCATATGGTTTATAACCTTGTACCTTTTCTTTTGGAATCCCATTTTCAAATAAAAGTGTACAAGGAATACTCATTACACCAAAGCTATGAGCCATTTTTTGCTTCTCTTGAACATCTACACTACCAAAAAAAACCTCATCACCAAAATTTTCCTCTAATTCTGCAAAGACAGGCGCAAACATCTGGCATGGTCCACACCAATCTGCATGAAAATCAATAAGTGCTAGACCTGTAAGAGGAATATCTGACTCATTTTGTATCTCAGTCACCATGCCCTCACCTCCGATTTTCACAAGATGAATTTCTCAATAACTTCTGCGACTGCACTGTTATTATTATCATTTGAAGTAATAAAATTAGCATTTTCCTTTATCAACTCATGAGCATTTGCAACCGCCACGCCAAGACCCGCAGTTTTTATCATTGCTAAATCATTTCCATTATCCCCAATTGCGATAATTTCATGTTCTTCAATATTTAACATTTTTCCTAACTTCGAGAGTGCCTGCCCCTTATCAGCTTCCGAGGAATTGAATTCAATGTATCGATCTGATGAAAAAGTAATATTCAAAGAATAATCAATATTCTTTCGAACTACTTTTTCCATTTCCTTGCGTTCATTTTTGCTTGCCACATTAAAAATTATCTTTATCAACTTAACTTTTTCCAGTGCGTCTATGTTATCTTCTTTTAGCTCTTCCCAATCAGAAACTCTTCCAGAAAGGTAATTAACCTCTTCATTATTAATATTCCAAATATAAAGTTTATCTAGCGAATAAACATGAATACAGTAATCATTCTTTAAACCTAGTTCAAAGAGGCGCTTAACTACATCAAATGGTAAAAAATTAGTCGTTAGGACCTGATTCCCGCGATTTTCTACAATTGCACCACCGTTAAATGAAATCACATATGAATTTGCTTGTTGATACAGTCCTAATTCACGCAAATTATCCTGGACTGTCAAAAAATTACGCCCAGTATTTGGAACAAAGAAAACACCTTTTGCAACTGCTTGCTTGATTGCTTGAACATTTCTTGATGAAATCTCCTTTTGATCATTCAAGAGTGTCTCGTCTAAATCACATGCAATTAACTTATACATTCCTCTAGTCACCAGCCTTTTGAGTTTTAAAGTATGCTTTTCTTTCAGTTATCTTCTTACACGATTTACAACAAATGTAACCAAAATTGCTAACAGCACAACACCTGCAAATAAAGGTGCAGGAATTTCAATATCAATCATAGGAATTGAAATAAATAATTTTACTGCGATTAATCCAATTAAAGCATACGCCATTACCTCAAGTTCAGGAATAATCTCCATGAGTTTGATTATTATTTCAGCGATTCCACGCATACATAAAATTCCAATCATTCCACCTATCAATACAATTACTGGATTTGAAGAAATCGCCAACGAGGCTAGCACTGAATCAATCGAAAAGACGATATCCATCAATTCAATTGAGATAACGACAGACCAAAATAAAGGTAACAATCTCTTTCCTTTGTCCTTTTTCTTCTTAGTAATTGGGTGATACATATGATAAAAATGAGCGAGTGCTAAATAAAGTAAGTATCCAGCTCCCAACACCTTAATCTCCCAAAAATTTATTAAATATGTCCCTATCCCGATAATTAGGAAACGAAAAACATATGCTCCCCACAAACCATAAAAGAGAGATTTCTCTTGTTCTTTTTTTGTAGGCAAGGCCTTTGTTTGTGCAGCCAACACAATTGCGTTATCTACTGAAAGTAAACATTCTATTAATGCAAGTGACAAAATTACAAGCCAATCACTTCCAGATTCAATTACTAATTTCCAATTCTCAACATCGAAAAATGGGCCATACAGTTTAGAAATAATATCCAACAAAAAATCCTCCTGTAACCGATTTTATTAATTTAAGTTAATCTTAACATATTACAAAATTCAATTAAACTATTCAATCAGCAATATTAATCAGTTAGCTTTTTGTCGTTAAAATTAAGTGTAATTTCCTTATAATCTCTACTTTCTTTGTTCTCGGAACCATGTGAATCTGTTAAATTCTTACCAATAAAATACGCTTTTAAAATGCTATAACTTTCTGCACGTTCTTTACTAGATAGTTGTTTTCCATCAAATATCAAATCATTATTCAAAGTAAATATCTTCTCAATATCAATTTGTTGGTTAACCCTACCAACTATAAAATCGAGTGATACCCCAAAAAAAATCGCTAATTTCATAACTTCTGAATAAGATGGTGTATTAATGCCACGCTCCCAACTGCCAATCTGTGGTCCAGAATTAGGATGAGTCCTTAATTCATCATCAATATTCATCTCATTTAACTGTTTTGCCAACTGTGAAAGTGTTAGTCCGCTTCCTCTGCGTAATGCTTTTAGTTGTTCTGGGAACAAATAAATCACCCTCCTAATATTTATAAATTTAACTATTTTGCTTAAAGAAATTGATGTGCTAAAATAATCAAGAAATTCTTATTTTTATGAAAGTCAGGTGCATGCAATGTCAATAACAAATCTTACTATTCCTTTACCTAATGAAAGTCTTGTCACTGCAACCGCATATGTCCTACCCGTAACAACTCCACAAGCTTCGCAATTTCCTGGAATTATTCTTTGTGCAGGAGGCAGCTTTAAGCATCTTTCTCAAAGAGAGAATACACTGGCGGCACTTGCTTTTCACTCTCGTGGGTTTAATGTCTATTCACTGAACTACTCGTTACTTCTACCCGAGACAGAATCACTTTATCCAAAACCCTTGCATGAACTAGCTTCAACTGTTGCTTTTATCCGCACCAATGCTAAAAAATTCAATCAGGATCCCAATGCAATTATTACACTGGGCTTTTCAGCCGGTGGACATATTGTTTCTGCACTAGCCGGCACATGGTCAACAGTTAAATTAGCTAGTGAATTAGCTCTGTCCAGCGAAAGTATCAAACCTAATGCACAGATTTTAGCATATCCCTTGACCGACTTAACCAGCTTTTTTACAGATAAATCAGTCGGAATTAACCACGTAACAGCAGTACCAGAACTGATAAATACTCAAAAATTAGTTAATGCTAAAACACCACCCACGTTTATCTGGAGTTCCTACACAGATACTGCTGTACCACTCAGCAACACACTGGGTTATATCAACCAATTAGCTAAAAATAAAATATCCTTTGAATCACACATTTTCTCATCTGGTATTCATGGAACTGTTCTGGCTAACTCACTTACTGCACGTCCAGAGAAGGGAGCTTCAGATATTAACCCCCATGTTGCAACCTGGGTCGATCTTGCAATTGAATGGATTTTATCACAGTTTGATGTTTAAAAAACTTCGACTAGTTCATTTATGCCCAGTAAATAAAGATATTTATGCGTTACTTTTTGTCCTAATTCCTTCTCTAGAGCAACTGCATAGAGCTTCAATTGGCCTTTATAACGGCTGACCAACTCATTTTTTCTTTGTATATCGCCCTGTTCAACAAAATCAGTTTTATAATCCAGTAAGATAACTTCTTCATCTGTTTGAACATACGCATCAATAATACCGTGAATGAGCACATCCGCTGCAATGCTTGTTTTAATATCTGGGAACAATTCATTAACAGGCATCAACATTGAAAAGGGAACTTCCCGCTTCACCAATTGAGAGTTTTTTAAAAATAATTTACCAATATCACTTGCAAAAAAATTAGCAATTGCAGATATTTCAATTTCTTCTGCAATATTTTTCTCCAATAAGTTATCTGTTACTAAATTAGAGATTGTTTGTTCGATCGTTTCAATTGTAACATTTTTTTCTAACTCTATCTTTTGCAGCACCAAATGAGTTGCTGTCCCAATTTGTGTAGCTGTAGCTTTTTTTTCACTTTTCAAAAAAGTAGGTAATTTAAATTCCTTGCTCACGACCCAGTTAGCTTTTTTCTTGAAAGTATTTTTCCCCCACTTTTCTAAAAAAGGCAATTCTGTTTCTACAGGATCAGAAAAAACACGTTTTACTTCCGAAACAGCTTGATAAGCAGTCGTCATTGTTAAATCCAAATCAGGATATTCAAAGTTTAATAGCTTCCTAATTGCAAGTTCATTAGAATTACTAGAATGAGACTGTTCCTCATCCAGAACCTTAAACAAATCAGCTTGCTGATTACTTTCCATCTTGAAATGCGAATTATCATAAAATTCAATTGAAAAATCTGCAGTACTTTCTTGTACTTCCTGTGGCGCCGTACTTGAAAGTTCAAATGTTTCTGCAAAATATTTTGTCCTTGCTAAACACATTCCTATCCAGTCCATAAAATTTTTGCTTTGTTGTCTAATAGTCGGGCTAAGTACCATTTGTTGGTCTTGGACTGCCTGTTTCCAACTTGAAATTGCTGTCTTCTTATTCGCATATGTTCCAACAATGTATAGCAACTGCTCTGCACGCGTTAATGCAACATATAGCAATCTCATTTGTTCAGCTGCCATTTTCTTTTGTGCTCTGTCTTTAATTGCTATTTTTGGCAAAGTATCTTTTTTTACCCGCTCGTCATCAAGGTATGAAATTCCAATACCATTATGAACATCTAAAAGATAATCTTGCCGTAGATTTTGTTCGTTAAATTGATGATTTGCATCCATCAAGAAAACCACCGGAAATTCTAGTCCTTTACTTCCATGAATCGTCATGACCTGAATCGCATCATCTATTTTTTTTGCCATTGCTTCAGTCAAATCCTGATTTTGTTTTTGCATCCTGTCAACAAATCTAACAAACTGAAAAAGTCCTTTGAAGCTCGTTTTCTCATACGCACTTGCTCGTTCATATAATGCATGCAAGTTAGCTTGCCTTTGTATTCCACCAGGCATTCCACCAACATAATCCAAGAACCCCGTCTCTTCATAAATCTTCCAAATCAATGACGCTAATTCATTTTTTCTTGCAGTGTTTCTTAGCTCATTCAAAAGGTTCATGAACCAATCAATTTTCGCATAAATTTCTCTGCCAAATTTGCTTTCTGTAGTATTATCAAAGTTCTCCCAAAACTTTTGCAACGCCTGATAATAATCACCCGTACGCTGATTAATTCTTAAGTAGGCAAGTGCATTTTCTTTCAAACCCACAATCGGAGATCTAAGAACACTGACTAACGGAATATCTTGCAAGGGATTATCTATTATTTTTAGGAAAGACAACATTATCTGAATCTCTGTCGTCTGAAAATAGTTCTGCGCATCGTTCAAAAAAATGGGAATTTCCGCTTTTTGAAATTCATCCATAATCAACAAATTATTATTTCTCGTTGGAGCTAACAAAACAATATCACCGTACGTCAACTTTCGGACTTCGCCTTTTGCACGATCATATATTTTTTTCCCTTGTGCTATCAACTCTTTAACTTTACTAATTACTGCTAAAACTTGTCCTTGTGCTGTACTATCAGGAATGAAGTCTTCATCCATATCGTCATTGACAAAACCATTTGTACTTGCTTTTTCATCTTCAGATTCATAAATTAAAATTTCTGCTTTTGATGGTAACTCTGGATAATATTTTGCACCAAATTTTAATTGTGCATCTTCATCATAGTCTAACTCCCCAACCCGGTAGTCCATCAACTGTTTGAATATTAAGTTTGTAAAAGCCGTAACGTTTCTAACAGAACGAAAATTTTCTGCAAGAATAACTTTTTTCCCCTGATTATCATCAGCTTCACCATTTTGCGAATAGTGCTGATACTTATCTAGAAACATCGTTGGATCAGCTAACCTAAAACCATAAATTGATTGTTTAACGTCGCCAACCATAAACATATTTCCCGGGGAATTCTTAGCAACATAACCTAGCAATGTTTCCTGTAATTGATTTGTGTCTTGGTACTCATCAATCATTATTTCACTGAACTTCGCTTGTAGATTATTACGCACCTTCTTTTTATCTGCCGTATTTCCTGACAATATTGAAAGTGCAAAATGTTCAAGGTCGCTAAAGTCTAAGACATGTCTTTGTCGCTTAGCCTGTGCGAATTTTTCTGCAAAGTTTTGCACAACTTCTGCTAATTTTAAGACTATTTGTTCACTATCTTGCATTAACTCAAGTTGTTGCTGTTCATCAAACAAAAATAAATCCTCAGCTAATTTTGCTATTCTTTTTTTAACATTTGCTCGTAACTCAAGAATCTCATTTTTTGACTCTTTTTGCATATCATCTAACTTCAACATTCGTGGTGCCGTTCCTAGTTTAAAAGTCATTATTTCTGCACGTATTTCATTCCAAGTATCTGTTCCAACACTATTTTCAAGCTTGGAAACAACCTCCATATCTTTTATAAGACACTCTTTCCAGCGGTCAAAGTCTGACCTTTCAGCTATTTCTAATGCCTGCATTAAATCATTCTTAGCTTGATCCATGTTTTCCAATATTATCGGTTTGAGCTGTTTTATAAAAATTTGGCTTTCTACTAAGCTGTCCGTGTCAACTGCGTAACTCTGCCCCATCATCTTGAGCCAGCCTTTAAAATCTGAATTAGTATTAGCAAAATCAAAGGTCTTAAAAACCAGTTGTGCTAGACCTTCATCACTGCGATCGTCAGAAAAGTTTTGTGTTAATTTCTCAAAAAGTTCATCGGATTGAGTATAGTATTCTTCACGTAAATCATTCCACACATCATCGCGTAACATCGTTCTTTCCGTTTCATCTGTAAGCATTCTAAAAACGGGATCTAAATCAATCAAGTAATAATACTTTTCTATTAACCGTAAACAAAAAGCATGCAATGTACTGATATTTGCAATATTCAAGCGATTAATTTGTTGTACATACCATTGTTGTTCATTACCCTGTGCGTTATTTATCTCAAGTTGAAGTGCTTTTTGAATACGTTCCTTCATCTCTTTAGCAGCTGCATCGGTAAAAGTTACTATCAGCATGGTATCGATTCCAATTCCCTGTTTTATATGTGAGATGACTCGTTCCACTAAGACCCGTGTCTTTCCCGAACCGGCTGAAGCTGCAACCAAAATATTTTGTCCACTACTGTCAATTGCTTCTCTTTGAGCCTGAGTGAATTCAAATTTTGTCATTAATCTCACCTACACCTTCCGTCAATATTCTGATTACCTCTTCTGGACTTATTTTAGGTAACTTACGATAATTATTTTCTGGCAGCATTGCATCGAATTGGAAAATTGATTTATATGGTGAAAATTGCAAAGCTGTTCGTTTATTAGGCCACTGTACAGGATTCAATGACAAATCACCGCTCAATATTCTATTGGCTGCTTCTTTAATTAAATATTCATTATGCTGTAATAGCAGCTTTAATTCTTCAAGAGTTACTAGTTGATGCCGTCCACTAGCTTTAAAGCTTCCATCCTTGTTCTTTCTAAATGGGTAAAGTTTGGAAAAGCCACTACTCTCCTCAGCCAATTTTTCATCCATCGCTTGCAATAAATCTTCATCTGAAATAATTAAGCCATCATATTTATTGGCCTTAAGCCATACATCTTCTTTTGACTGTTTCAACACATCTTTGGCTTTTAACTTTGGATTATACAGATGCATATACAAAGCTCCGGCTGGTTTAGCTGGTTTAGTTTTTGTGAGCCTATCAAAATTTAACATCAGTGCATCTAGATAGGTCAACATTTGTAAAGCCAATCCATAATAAGCATCACGAAAATCAAAAATATGTGAACTTGACTTGTAATCGACGATTCCAATGTATTTTGTATCACCTGCAGAAATCTGATCGATTCGATCAATCTTACCGCGAACATTGACTTTATAACCATTTCCTAGCTTAAATTCTAGGGGAGCAATTCCATTTTTTGTTCCAACATGACCAAATAATGCTTCTGTTTGTATAATCTGTGTGCTGCTTCTTTCTTGTTGTTTCTGCAATACCTTTGCTATTTGCATTACCGTTGCATCTAATTGCCTTGCTAAGAATTGCATTCTTTGCGTACTATTTAATATTTGAAACTGTGGAAGTTCTCTGATTTGTGCTGTAATAACTCTAATCTTCTCCATAAGTTTTTCGACCGTTAATTCAGAGAGACGAGTGTTTTCATTTTCTAACATCTTTACTAATGAATCCATTGCTAAATGAAAAAATTCACCCGTGTTAGCTGCAGATAATTCAAAAATACTGCGCTCTTGCAATTTCAATCCATACTTTAAGAAATAAGCATATTCATTTGCATAGAATTCCTCCAACTTAGATATTGAAGTATTTATTGTTTTTCCATATAACAAATCAACAATTTTTGGCTCTAATTTCTCAGGAATATTTTGATAACTCAAACTTCCCAGAATTTTATTCATAAATGTCGTTTCTGAACCATCGGCTTTTAGGAAATTATGGATTTCTATCCAAACTGTCGGGATATTCTCCCGTTGATTCTTTGCTTGTCTGAGAATTGTCAGCAGTTTTTTAATTGTTGTTTTTTTCGTGCCTAAATAATGCTTTAAAACGTGTTCCGTTGAATCTATCATTTGCGGTTCACGAATTTGTGTAGCCACATTAATCCCATAATGATTAGCAATTCTTGTTACATAAGGAGAAGGTCTTAAATTCTCCTTACCATCATCAGATAGTGGATAAGATAAGTATAATTTGTCTGAGGGACTCATAAATGCCAGATAACTTAAAAAAGGTTCTGCAGCTAATTGATTTAATGTATCATCATTCAGATACTGTTCTACGTTCAAGGCCGGTTTTAAATATGATCGATCCTCATCAGAAATAATATTACGATTATTAATCTTGTCTGGCATAACTGCATCTGTTGCACCGATTAAAAAAGTAATCTTCCGATCATTCATTTGTACCATTCCACTCTCAGAAACAATTATCTGATCCAAGGTAGAGGGAACCTGACTATACTCAGCTCCTTGAAATCCAGTTTGCAGTATTTCCACAAACTGCTCTTCATCGAATTTATGATCTCCAAGTAATTCGACATATTCATCCAACAATTCGCAAAATGCATTCCATGTTTCTTCTGGTTTAGCAGCATCTTCAATTTTTCCTTCTTCAATAGCACTATCACGCCATTTTAACAATTCATTAGAAATTCCTGTTTCTATTAAAAAGTTGCAAAGAAT
Organism: Liquorilactobacillus hordei DSM 19519; assembly: GCF_019443985.1. Taxonomy (NCBI): domain Bacteria; kingdom Bacillati; phylum Bacillota; class Bacilli; order Lactobacillales; family Lactobacillaceae; genus Liquorilactobacillus; species Liquorilactobacillus hordei. Next base: position 492,734 of record NZ_CP049303.1, on the reverse strand, counting down.
TTGTGCGGCTTCCTTCCCATTTTTAGCTCTATTTATTTTCTCAAAAAACGGTGGAAGAGTTGTTTTTATTAGCCTGCGAATGATATTTACCTTTCTAGAAACTTCAACCTCTTTATCCGTTTGAGTTCCCATATCTTCTTCATAAAAACGATAATAAACCCAATCATCCTCGCGCAACCAACTTTTCCCTTCAAAGCCGAACTTTAAAACCAAATTTTCTGTTAAATCAAGATATTCTCTGTACTTCTTAGTTGCTAATCTTTTTCTCTTTATTTCTGGCAACAGCAACTCTGTTTTTAGTAATCGCATCACATCATCATAACGATAGTAGTGCTTCTTCACTGCAAATAAAGCCATTATAAATTCGACAAAAGGATGGTCTGTCATCTTTTTTTGAAGATCAATAAAAAATGGAAGTTGATATTGTCCAAAAACCGGTGCGATGATATTTCGGTATAAATCCAAATGACGAGTCAATATTATGAAATCACTGTAATGATATCCCTGTTCTATTACACAATGCCTAATTCGGGTTGCAACTTCTTCAATCTCAAGATAACGATTATTAGCAGAAAATATATCTAATCCTGTTCGAATTGACTCTGATTTCAATTCAGCAGTTTTTTCTTTTGTACCCGTCCAATATTTTCCTAAATCTAAAAGAATTGGTGACTTAACGCGTTCAGTAGTAATTCCAATATTCTGGATAGTAATCCGATTTTGTCCAGCAAATGAACTGAGATTATCATATAATTTGTTAGAACGATAATAAAGCGAAGTTTTACGTAGATTAGACTGCTGCTGCGGTTTATCCAGTATCAAATCCACATCTACTTCTCCAGCGTTTTTTATTAAGGTTTTAACTAACTTGTTCTCGCTTGCTGTCAATTGAGAAAAACCGGTTATTATAAAGCAACTGTCTTTTAAATTTATTTCAATTAATTTTTTTGTTAGGGCTTTTAATAATTGATTGCTATCTAAATACTTGCCTATCAATCTATTCTCATACTCTTGATAAATTATTTGTAAGTCTTTTAGTTTTGCATATAAATCACTTTGCACATTGGTTTGCTCGGCAAAAAAAGCTAAATCTTGACTATTAATCTGTCCCTTGCTGAACTCATCTAGTTGTGCAACAACCTCGCTTACAAAACCAGATTGTGCTTGTTCCCCTTTGAAAATTGTCAAATTATCTTTTTTTTCTTCTAAAATACTTAAAACTAACATATTTAGTCCCGCATTAGAAATCCGAGTTCTCTGGTAAAGTGCATTATCTTTTAAGAAAAACCATGCCAGCCTTGAAAAGGAGAGTACTTGAACCGAGCTTTGGGCAAAAACCTGTCCTTCTTGCCCAAAAGTTGCTCGGAGATGCTGCAAAATTGAAATTTCTGACGCAAACTTAATATGATTCGGAACTAATATATATATCCTCTTTACTTTTTCTTCTTTTTTCAACTTAGCAATTTGTTTGACCACTTCATTTTGATGATCCTTTGTTGCATCTCCTAAGATAAAACTCAAGCCCATGCCTTTGTCCTCCTTTAATCAAGTCATAATTATTTTATCACAAAAGAAAAAAGTGTTGCAGCTTCGAAGGTGCTGAACTCTAACAATAAATTGCAACAAAAAAAGAACCTTCCCAAAAAATTTAATTTTGTTCGGTTCTGTTAAAACTTCCATATATCTATTTTGAATTCACTCAGAATTTTGTCGCTTGTAAAGCAATAACATCTTATATTAATGAATAATGAATTACTTTACGTTCGTTAAGTGGTTGTTTTTCTCTTGCATTACCATGATTGAATCGCTGTTTCAATTTATCTAATTGTTCAGCACTTACTGTTATTGGCTTCTCAATTACCCACCATTCAACATTCTTAACCAGTGGCGGTGTCGTTAACGAGCCTAGATAGTGGTATACACCCGACTCAAGACTTGCTATCAAACTATTTAATCCTAAGGTTGCTGAAAATGGATCTTTCTGACTTTCAATTGCTGGAAAATCTTGAAAAAAACTATCAAGCTCTTTGCTGAATTCTCCTAACTTAACAAAAAGGGCTACTACAGCAATTTGGCCAATCATATTTTGATGTACAAAATGCAATTCCATCGGATTATCTTTTCCATTTATTGTGTGTTCTGCAGGGAAATGAAAGTGAAGTTGTTGAAAGCCAAACTCTCTTCCTTCGATAACCGCTTTACCCTTGCCGTCATATTGCAAATTGTTTCCCTTGTTTACAATATTAACAAACCGATACTCATCATCGAATAAGAGTATCTTTTTTTTTGCATCAACATTAATTGTATTTAGTGTCTCAATATTTATTGGTGATTGCCAATTCGGAACAATTTTAGACCATTTTTCTTGCTGTTCGTAATTTAACATTTTTTATTCCCCTTCTCTTAAGTATACAAAAATAATATTAGCCATTTTATGACTGAATTCAATTTATATGCTTATAAGCCGAATTTACTCAATTCCTTTACAGAAACAAAAATGTATGACATAAGTGGAAAAAAAATAAAGCGAGGATATGCCAAAAGTTAAATTTTGACCCATCCTCGCTAATTATTTCGTATAAATGTGTTCTGAATACTACTAAACAGTGTGCTTTTTATTAAATAATGAATCAACAGACTTATTATTAAAGATCAAATCAATTGCTTTCGCAAATATTTTAGATACAGATAAGACTTTTAGCTTATCAAATTGTTTTTCCTCAGGCACATCAATTGTATCTGTTACAACGATTTCCTTATAATAAGAATTCTTCAATTCTTCAACTGCTAAACCAGACAGAATTGGGTGAGTAGCACATGCATAGACCTCAGTTGCACCTGCATTTTTAAGTGCAACAGCCGCATCTGACAACTTACCACCAGTATCAATTAAATCATCAAAAACAATGCACCGGCGTCCACTTACTTCGCCAATTACAGTCATATTTGAAGCTCGTGTTTCGTCACGTTTATCAACAATTGCAATTGGTGCCTTCAACAAGGTTGCCAAATTCCGTGCTGCCTTCACCCCATTATGATCAGGAGCTACAATGACTACATCATTTCTAATTCCTTTACTTATGAAATATTCCGCTTGTACAAAAATAGCAAGCAGATGATCAACTGGTATATTGAAGAATCCTTGCAACTGTCCAGCGTGTAAATCCATCGTGATCACTCGGTCAGCTCCTGCTAATTGGATAAAGTTAGCAATTAGCTTTGCCGTAATTGGTTCCCTTGGACGCGCTTTACGATCTGCACGAGCGTATCCATAATATGGTAAGACAACATTTATTGTTCCTGCACTAGAGCGACGAAGCGCATCCACCATAATCATCAGTTCCATAAAATTCTCATTAACTGGTTCCGAAATCGACTGGATAACAAAAACGTCATCTCCACGAATACTTTCATTGATGTTTATCTGGATCTCACCATCACTGAAATGTTTCACGGATGCTTCACATAATTGTGTCCCTAGCTCAGCTGCAATCTTCTCTGCCAACTTCTGATTAGAATTCAATGCAAATAATTTTAAAGTGGCTTTTTCTTTTTTCTCGCCCATGGTTGCCTCCAATTTACTCTTTTGACTTATTATAATAAAAAACGCTCTGCATTACTATGCTTTTGTTACAACATTTATTCTCTAATTTGTCCGTTACCCCTAACAACATATTTAGTTGTTGTTAAAGCTTCGAGCCCCATTGGTCCGCGAGCATGTAGTTTTTGCGTCGAAATTCCAATTTCTGCCCCAAAACCAAATTCAAAACCATCCGTAAAACGAGTCGATGCATTCACATAAACAGCTGCTGCATCAACCTGATCTAGAAATTGTTGACTCTTTTTATAATCATTAGTAACGATTGTCTCGGAATGTTTTGTACCATACTGATTGATGTGTTTAATCGCCTCATCAACAGACGAAACAACCTTAACTCCAAGAATATAATCATTATATTCTGTTTTCCAGTCTTCCTCAATCGCAGGAATAGCTGAGTCTTGTAAAATTTCTAGCGCTGCTTCATCAGCCCTAATTTCAACATCATTCTTTTTCAGTTCTGCAATAATTCCAGGTAAGTATTTGCTGGCAACATCTTCATGGATCAATAGTTTTTCAGCAGCATTACAAACGGCTGGTCTTTGACATTTAGCATTAACTACAATCTTTTTTGCCATCTCAAAATCAGCTGTCTGATCTACATAAATGTGGCAATTTCCAATCCCTGTCTCAATAACTGGAACCTTCGCATTTTGCACGACAGTCTGTATTAATTTAGCCCCTCCACGAGGGATTAATACATCAAGATAGCCTGTAAGCTGCATAAATTTATTAGCAACTTCATGTGATGTATCAGTCAATATTTGAATAGTATCTTTACTATATCCATTTTCTTTTAATGTCGTTTGCAATATTTCAACAAGTTTGAGATTAGTATTGAAGGCTTCTTTACCCCCTCTTAAAATAACAGCATTTCCTGATTTAAAACACAGCGCTGCTGCATCAACAGTAACATTTGGCCGAGCCTCATAAATAATTCCAACAACTCCAAGGGGAACTCTTTTTTGTGTAATCTGCAAACCCGCATGATTAACCCAGCCATTAGTAACATCACCTAATGGATTAGGCAATTGTGCAACTTGCTCAAGCCCTTGTGCAATTGTCTCTATCCGGCTCTCATCCAACGTAAGTCGATCAACGAAGCTCTTAACTAATCCTTTTGCCTCATTCAAATCCTTTTGATTTGCAAGAAGAATCTGGTCAGTCTTCGTTCTCAGGTCATTCGCCATTGCAAGTAAAATTTTATTTTTATCTTCAGTAGAAACAAGGCTCAGATCATAGGCTGCATTCTTAGCTTGATTTCCAATTTTTTCTAAATTAATTTCCATAAGCAAGTCTTACCTCCATCCCTAATCATCTTTGTTAATAAATAGCGTTCCCAACTGTTCACCGTTCAATATCTTAAATATTATTGATGGGTTTTCACCATTAGCAAGAATCATTGCTTTATTTGCATCAAGTATTCTTTTTGCGGCTTTTAGCTTTGTAGTCATGCCACCCGTTCCAAACTTAGTACCACGTCCACCAGCTTTTTCGAATGTCTTAGCATTAATCTCATTAATCGTATGCAATAATTTAGCATCCGCAAACTTTCTAGGATTTTTATCGTAAAAACCATCAATGTCAGACAACATGATTAATAAATCTGCATCAATTGAAGTTGCAACGATCGCTGATAATTGATCATTATCTCCAAATTTAGTATGATGATCCAATTCATCGACCGCAACTGTGTCATTTTCATTAACAATCGGAATGACTTTTAACCTTAACAAATTCTCAAATGTATTTAAAACATTTTCTCTGCTCGTGGGATAATCCATTACATCATGCGTCAATAGAATTTGCCCAATTTTTTGTCCGTAAACTGCAAAACGTTGTTGGTACACCGTCATCAATTGTGTTTGCCCGATTGCTGCAAGTGCTTGCTGTTCAGGAATTGCACTGGGCCGTTCTTTCATCCCTAATTGTCCAAGTCCCACTCCAATCGCACCAGAAGACACTAAAACAACTTCTTTGTTCTCGTTCACCAAACCGCTTAAACTATAACACAGTTGATCAATTGCCTGTAAATTCAATTTTCCATTTGGATATGTCAAAGTACTCGTACCCACTTTAACAACGATTCGTTGAGCCTCAATTCGACGCATCACAATTTCACTGCCTTCTTGATAATTTACTTATTTTATCATTCTTCACTTGATTTTTCACTTTTATTTTCAGGGTGATGTTTAACCTCTAACCAGTCAATATAATTACGATTAAATTCTGTTATCTTTAAATCAAGTTGATCAATCGTTATAATATCATTTCTTTTTACTTTATAATTTTCAAGCAAGTAACCTGCTATGGTAACACTCTCAGATTCATCGAAACTCTTATTTCTAACCTTGAAAAAGCGTTCAAAATCATAGAGTGTCGTTTTGCCAGATATTTTGAATCCACCATCTTCGGTTTTGATAATGTACTCACTGGATACATTATCGATCTCATCTTTAACAACCCCGAAAAGCTCCTCATAGATATCTTTGTCTGTGACAATCCCACTAGTTCCACCGTATTCATCTAAAACAACCACAATCGGTGTTTGTTTTTGAATCATTTGCTGTAACAGCCCTTGAATAGGTGTCACCTCTGGTACAGTAATAATAGTGCGTAATAACTTGCTAACTAAAATACTGTCATCAACTTGCGCCTGTCTTATTAAATCATATATATATACATATCCTAAAATACGATCTTTATCATTATTTGCAACAACTGGGAAACGACTAAAACCCTCACGCAGATAATTGTTTACAACTGTTTTAACTGAATCTGTGATATCCACAACGTCAAGACTCGTTCGATCCACCATGATGTCCTTAGCAATCTTGTCATTAAAATCAAATGCACGCTGCATATAAATCAAATCATTTTTGTCTAATTTCCCGCCAGTTACGGCATTACGCGACAAACGTAATATTTCTGCTTGTGTCAACACATCATTACTCTCTGTCGCTGGGGTTAGGCCGAACAGGCGGATTATCCCTGCCGCAGAAATGTTCAATAACTGAACAAATGGGTAGAAGAGAATATGAAAATAATGCAGTGGTGTAACTACAAGCATCATCATTTTCATCGGCATCTCAATACTTAAATTTTTAGGAACAATTTCTGTGATAACAACCTCCAGATAGGTTAACAAAAGTATTCCTAAAACCGCACCTACAGCATGCATCGCCGTCGTTCCAAGTGGAGCAATTTGTAAAACATCAACAATCATTGCTTCAATTGTAGCTTCACCAATCCAACCTAAAATAATACCTGCAAGAGTTACACCTACTTGTGTTGTCGAAAGATATTCATTCAGATTTTGAACCATTTTTAGAGCAATTGTTAATTTGCGTTTGTTTCCTTTTCCTTCTTCAAGCGCACTCTCAAGTGCACTTTTTCTAGTCTGTACAAGTGCAAATTCCGCTGCAACAAAAAAAGCTGCAAAATAAAAAACTATCGCTATAATCAATATATTGGAAGCCAGCTGACCGCCTGTCAAAATCCATTCCCCATTTCATTCTTTGTTCTACTGAATATCATATCATTTTTTTGTTCTTTAATGATATTTATCATCTCATTTCTTTAATTCTTCATAAAAATAAGGCATGACAATAATAAATAAATTCGCCATACCATCTTCTTATATTGTATACATTTACTGCCGCTTGTTACTTTAAACTGCATCACTATTTTTCTTTGATTTATAGTCACACGCCTTCTTCACTTGCAATACCCAGTTTTGGAAAAATAATCGCTGTGTATCGGACCATGAAAAAATAGGAGCTTCCATCTGTTCAAAATCTTCATAATAATTTTGGGGCTTTGCCAAAATCTCGGCTTGATCTGGATATGCCTTCAGCTCTCTTTGGTACTCTTTTGCAAGTGCCTCTTTACCGTATTCTAGATGGGCAAATAAGAAAACTTGGGGGGCATCTTTTGCCTCAACTAAGAATAAATGCTTCGTCTCTGAAAGTGCCGTGATTTGCAGATTCTTATTTTCTCTAATCTGCTTATGATTCAGCTCTGCATAACGTGCATGTGGAGCTGTAAACCCTTGAGGCAATCCTTCTAGAAGTTCAGACTTTGTAAGTACTTCTTGCCCATAGATTCCAAATAATTTATGTGCTAGCATCTGTTTTTCAATCCCATAATAAAAATTTGCAGCTGCCATTGCTCCCCAACATATATATAGTTGAGGAATATTTAGTTGCTTTAAAAGTTGAAACAGTTCTTGAAGCTCATCCCAATACGTAACCTCTAAGAAGTCAATTTTTTCTAAGGGTGCTCCAGTAACGATAAAAGCATCCATTTTTTTCACCTTGATAAAATTCAATGGTTCCGATATGCGCGCAACCTCTTCTGGTACCGTGCGCCCTTGATAGTGCATCATTGGATAAAAATAAGTTACCTTAACTGGAATATTTTGTTGCTTCAACACATAGTCAAAACGTTTTTGAGTATCAGATTTATCATGCATTACATTTAAAATTCCGATATTTAAAGTTTTGGTTCCCACTGTTTTGCTCCTAACTAAAATAATCTATCGATTTTTTATTTTACCGCTCTAAACCAAAAACTTCTAGTATAATTACAAAGTAAATATGATAATAAAAGTAATTAATCAAAAGGAGGACTTCAAATGTCATTACCAAAAAGAAATACAGTTCCTGTAGAACTGACTTGGGACACTTCTACTCTTTTTAAGTCTGAACAAGAATTCAATATTCATTTAGCAAATCTAGTACAGTTGGTGGATGATTTCACTTCAAAGTTCCAAGGTAAGTTGGAGAATTTTGAAACAATAAAGAAAAGTCTCAGTGCCTTAGCTGAACTCACTAAGGAGAAAGATTGGTTAGAACATTATGTATTTTTAAACCAAGCCGTTGATATGTCTTCACCAAAAGCCAACAGTCAGCTACATAAATTTGAAAATATCAGTGCACAACTAGAATCTAAACTGTCTTTCTTTGATTCTGAAATGCTCAATCTTTCAGCTGCGGAACTTAATTCACTTGCTGCAAACCTTCCGGAATATAATGCCGTTTTTCGCCATTACTTGAACAACCAAAAGCAACGACTAGCGCCGAATATTGAAAAAGCTTTATCTGCTTTAACGCCAATTTTTCATGCTCCTGAAAACATCTATACGCAAATGCGGAGTTCTGACATGCATTTTGATAGCTTCACAATTGACGGAAAAGATTATCCAATGTCATTTGTTCTCTATGAAAATTATTACCAATACCATGCCAATATCAAAATTAGACGTGCCGCTTTCGCGAGCTTTTCTAAGACGCTGAAGCAATACAAGAATACACTAGCAGCTATCTACTACACTGAAGTTTACAAACAAAAAACATTTGCAACCTTGCGCGGCTACAGTTCTGTTATTGATTACTTATTAGCTGAACAAGAAATTCCTAGAGCTATTTATGAGCATCAAATTGATACCATCATAGAAAAATTTGGACCAGTTATGCAAAAATACGTTCAATTAATCAAGGAAGAACGCGGAATTGATGAATTAACCTTTGCTGATTTGCAAATTGACCTTGATCCAGATTATTCCCCTACTATCGCTCTTAAAGATGCACCACAATATATTTCTGATGCAATTGAAATCATGGGTAAAGATTATCACGATATGATTATGCGTGCTTTCCCTGAAAGATGGGTTGACTTCCCACAAAACGATGGGAAGGAAACTGGGGGGTTTGAAACAACTCCGTATGGGAATCATCCTTTTATCTTAATGTCATGGTCAAATCAATTTGCTGATCTATATACCTTAATTCACGAATTAGGGCATGCTGGACAGGCTTTATCAACTGCTGCAAACAATTCAATTCTTGTATGCGATCCATCTACTTACATCGTTGAATCACCTTCTACATTTAATGAACTGCTATTGACACATTCATTATTACAAAAAAGTGATGATCCTCGTATGCAACGATTTGCCTATACAAAAATGTTGACGAATACCTATTACCATAATTTCGTTACACACTTATTAGAGGCTGCTTATCAAAGAGAAGTTTATCGACTGATAGATAATGGTGAGAGTTTCGATGCTGATCGCCTATGTGCTATTAAGAAGGAAGTCCTTCAAAAGTTTTGGGGAGACACTGTCAAAATTGATGATGATGCTTCACTGACTTGGATGCGTCAATCACATTATTATATGGGGCTTTATTCTTATACTTATTCTGCAGGTCTAACAATTGCAACTCAAATGTACTTGAAGATAAAAGAAAACCCAGCAGTAATTTCAGATTGGTTAAACTATCTAAAACTAGGCGACCAAAAAACGCCTTTAGAGGCTGCTAAAAGTGCAGGTGTTGATATGGCATCAAATGAGCCTTTAGAAAAAACAATAGCATTTCTTGATAACACGGTAGAAAAGATAATTAATTTAACCACAACTATTAAAAATAGCCATTTAAACTAAAATATTATAGAGGGATGGGCCAAAAGTTAACTCTTGGCCCATCCGTTTCTTTATTCCGTATAAACGTGTTTCATAATTTTTCGCTGTCATCATATATCACTGATTTTAGGATTACTATCTATGATTCTTGAAGCTTACTATCTTCAGTTTTTTCTAAATTTGCTTGAATTTGTTTGATACTTACTAAAGTATCCGCAACTATCTTTGTTATATCGTCCTTAAAATTATCTATATTTGAATAAGATCTGATAAACAATCCTGAAGCATTCAAATCAGGAGATATAACAATAAGATTAGTCAATAACGGTGCCAGTTCATCTACATCCAAGAAATTATCAACCCGATTAATATTAGCAAAGGGTAAATTAATAATTCCTGTTTCCAGTACAACTTCAACGGTTTCATTACTCATAACAATTGGTTGAACAGCTTGCACTACTTTTCCTTTTGCAAAGGCACTCTCAAAATCAGCAAATAATTGTTCCATAAAATCAGCTTTTAGTTCGCTAGTTTCTTTGATCTCTAACTTATCTAATGATATTTTGATAATTTCATCTGCTTCAACCTGATCAATAAAATCCTTAACTTTAATTTCCATCCTAGTTTCACTTCCAAACTTATTAAATAATTATTCTGTTGAAAATTCTAACCTATATTAAAAGTAAATTCGGACAATGTCAACTTATACATGATTTTTTTAACAATATCATCAGGTTTTGCAATCCACAAAAATTCTGAATTTCAGCAGCTACTCTTTATTTTTTGTTCTATACATTAAATAACTATTTCCCCCAAGTACAATATTTTTAATTTCCACCGCAAATTTTTCCCGTGCAATTGGGCGCAAAGGCTCTATTAGCTTTTCTAACGGTTTTATCTTTTTTATATTATTTAATACGGTTGCTACAACATAAACAGATGGACGTTTCTTATGATAAATTAAGCCAGGGTAAACAAATACTGCACGTTGACCTAACTGCTTGATAAGTTCATCTTCAAGTACAAGTTTGGCTTTCATATATGCTCCCATCCCCACTGGTGCATAGTTTGCAGACACAAATAAGAACTTAGTGTTTGTAGTATGTTCTTTAATAAATTTAATTACGTTCAACACTGGTTTCACAGTTTTTTTATAATACTCATTATAATTTTTAGCCAACAAAACTCCTATCAAATCAATGACCCAGTCTGCCGTTGCCATTTCTGCTTGCCAAGTTTCTGGCTTATCCAAGTCGACACTGAGCCATGACACATTTGACCATTCTTCTTTATCAGCATCTGTTCCACCATGTCGCGACATGCTAACCAGTTCTATATTGTCGTAGGAACTTAATTTTTTAATAATACCTTTTCCCACGTAACCTGAACCACCAAGTAACACAATTTTCATATAATTATCTCCTAATAAAAAGAAATATGACATCAAACTATCATGCCATATTTCATAATTTGTCTATTGTACAGTCTGCTATTTTAAAAGAATTGGCGCAAAATATCCTTCAATGGTGGTAACTCTGGAATTTTCCAATAATTTTCCAAATACTCTTGACCAAATTTCATATATCCCTTTGCCTCATCCATAACAATCTTGCCTGGAAGAGGCGCGTTGTCTTTGACATAAGCATTTATTAAAATAGGCTTATCTGTAATTGTATATGCCTTATCTAAAGCTGCCTTGAATTCGTCATTTGACTTGACCGTAAGACCTACGCCGCCACACGACTCAGCAAACTTAGCATAATCTATATCTGCCAAATCAATCTGATAATTCAATTGTCCTGCTTGTTGTTGCTCGTATTCGATAAATGCAAGTTTCTGATTATTAACAACTATACAGATAACTGGTAACTTATATTTTACAGCTGTTACAAAATCTTGCATAACCATTGCAAATGCTCCATCACCTTGTAATGCAACAACCCTTTTATCTGAATACGCTACTTGTGCTGCAATCGCTCCTGGCAGTGCGCACCCCATTGTTCCAAGCCATGCTGAAATTGCAAATTTCTGATCATCTTTAACATGTAAATAACGTGCGCTCCATGAGGTTGATGTTCCAACATCAATAGAATAAATCAAGTCTGATGGAGCTGTCTCGTCGATATAAGCGGTCATACTTTCTGGAGAAACTGGACTCGTATTTAATTTGCGTTTATCAGCCATCCATTTATTCCAATTACTCATGCTCTTTTGGCATGCCTCTAAGAATTTACTTTCAGTCCGAATAGTCCCCAAGTCGTTGAGTGCTGCAACAAATTTCTTAACATCACCTTGGACAGCAACATTTACACTATAACGTTTGCCCAAATTTTCAGCTTTCAAATCAACTTGAATGCTCTTAGCTTGCCCCTTTTCCGGCAGGTATGGACGATATGGATAGTTTGTCCCAAACATTATTAGTAAATCAGCATTTTTCATTGCCTCATATGCTGCTTTAGTTCCTAATTTACCCACATTACCTAATGAATTAGGATGATCATCAGCAATTGTTCCTTTGGCTGGCAATGTCTCTATAAAAGGAATCTTGTTTGTCTCAACAAACTTCTTAATTTCTGCTCCGGCATGTTTAGCACCCACTCCCAGAAGTACAACTGGTTTACTTGAATCCTTTATCAATGATGTTGTTTCATCCAGCTGTTTTTTATTGACTTCTGGTGTATTAAGTGTAAACGCACGAGCAGAAGAACTATATTCACCCTTCAATACTTGATTAGGAATATCATCAGGAATTGTCAAAACTGCGACACCCTTATTCTCATAAGCGCTTCTAATAGCCTGATCAATTACTTCTGGTAGATTATCAACCGCGGAGATTGTTCTGTTAAAAACCGCGACATCATCAAATAGCTTTTCGGTATTTACTTCTTGGAAATATCCTTCATTTAAAGAAGTTGAGGTAACTTGACCTAATAAAGCCAACACAGGTACATGATCCATTTTTGCATCATAAAGTCCATTTAACAGATGAATTGCTCCTGGTCCACCAATGGACAAGCATACACCGATCTTATCTGTGTATTTTGCTTCCGCTGCTGCGGATAAGGCAGCAACTTCTTCATGCCGTACTTGAATAAATTTTATTTTGTCTTGTTGACGACGCAAAGCATCAATCGTTGTATCAATCGAATCACCAGGCAATCCGTAAACATTTTGGATCCCCCAATCCACTAATACATCAACTAATAAATCTGCTCCTTTTGTATTTGCCATAAAAAAACACTCCCTACATAAGAATAGCTCATGGATGTGGGCTCAATTTCTATTCTACTGCAAAAAGAATTTTACACAATGTATTTTGCTCATTCTTTTTTTAGATTGACCTAAAGGCACGCATCGTTCTTAATCTCACTTGGCTTGAAAAATAAAAAGTTCTGGGAGTGTGACATAAGTGAAGTGCCTTACAAAACTTGGACATGTAAATCAAGTTTTGGAGGTGCTTTTTTGACACGTAATTATACCTACAGCTTTAAGTTGAAAGTAGTTAAAGAATATTTAAATGGTGAAAATTCACTCCACACACTGTGTCTGAAATATAAGATGCCGAGTGATACTCCATTAGTAATTTGGGTGTCGCGTTATAAAGCTTTTGGTCCTACCGGACTTAAACAGCTTAAACGCCGGCACTATTCTAATGATTTCAAGGTAGCGGTTATTACATATTACTTGAACCATTCTACCAGTATTCAAAAAACAGCCATCCACTTTAATATCAGCCACACAGTCGTTTATAATTGGCTTAAATTAATGCGGCAATTTGGAATTAAAGCCGTAATTTCATCTAAGATAGGACGACCCAAGATGGTTAAGAAAAAGAAAGAAACATCCAAGAAAAAGACCGAACAACAGTTAATAGAGAGACAACAAAAACAAATCAGACATTTAGAACAGGAACTTTCCTATACTAAAATTGAGAATGTTTATCTAAAAAAATTGGATGCCGTAATTCGAAACAAAAAACAGCACTAAAAGTTAAAACAATTAACGAATTGCGGCGTGATTATCCCTTTATTACGCTCTTAAAAGTTGCGGGACTTGCGCGTTCGACGTATTACTATCATTTAGCTTGTCTAAACCGGCCTGATAAATATCGTCAGGTTAAACAAATTATTCGGCAAGAATTTGCCCGCTCTCATCAAACTTATGGTTATCGTCGCATGAGATTTGTTTTAAAACAGCATCATGTTAAACTTTGTCTAGAAACTGTTCGTAAAATTATGTTTTCTATGGGTCTGAAAGTTACTCTTTTTTCAAAACATTCTGGGCGGTACAACTCATATCATGGTCATGTTGGACAGGTGGTACCTAACTTGCTCAAGCAACAATTCAAGGCCCATAAACCATATACTGTTTTGCATACTGACGTCAGTCAGTTTAAACTTACGTGTGGAAAATGGGGTTATATTTCGACAGTTATTGATGAGGCTAGTAATGAAGTTTTAGCCGCTAAAGTTAGTTCAACACCCAATCGTGTTTTGATCGATCAAACCCTTGAAACAGTCATTAAAAAAATTCCCGCAACCACTAAACCAATTCTACACTCTGATCAAGGGTGGCAATATCAAATGACCAATTATCAAGCTAAACTAAGACATCATCATTTCATTCAAAGCATGTCTCGTAAGGGAAATTGTTTAGACAATGCCCCAGTTGAGAGCTTTTTCAGTATGCTTAAACGTGAATGTTTAAGGCGCATTAAGGTTACTTCGCTCAGTGAACTAAGTACATTAGTGGAACATTATGTTGCTTGGTATAATAACCAGCGAATTTCACTTAAGCGTCACGGATTAACTCCAGTCGAATATCGTAAACAGTATCTAACTAATAATTAAAACAAACATGTCCAACTTTTTTAAGGCAGTACAAAGTCGGGAAAATTTGAGTACTAACTTGAAATTACTCATAGCAAGTACTTTGCTATGAGTAATTCGAAGTTAGACGGAGGATTTTGACTTATAAAACACGTTTATGCGGAATAAATAGAGGAACTGAATCAAAATTTTACTTTTGACCCAGCTCCAGAACTAGTCTTAAATTGTCCACTTAGCATAAGAAGGCTTCATGAATCTGGCTTCTACTAGTTGAACTTTGAACTACTCGATTACCAACTTTGTTCCACCATTAATATTTTTATAAAACCATTTTGCATCTCTTACGGACAACCAAATGCTATTATTTGTATCCGCTTGACTCCCAAGGCTTTGTGCATTTGCAATCAGATACTTTCCATGTTCATTTGTTGGAACGCTTTGTATCACGTATTTACCATTGCCCTTCCAAGAAATCCAGTATCTGCCCCCATTACCAGTGACCTGATTAAAATAAAATTTGCCGCGCTTATCACTAATTTTAAAGGTTCCTGTTGGAAAAACTTTTTTGCTTTCATTTGAATAGCCTGCCGCATGTGTCCCTAGAGAAACATACATTTGATAAAGCTGTTTCTTCCCTGACATCACATAAAGGCGCTGCTTTTTTTGCGATATCTTGATCCATAAGTTTTTATCATCAAAAACATTAGGATATTTTGTTGTTTGAGATGACTTGCGCCACTTTATGGGATAACGCATATTAGCATTCTTATCCTCTTTTTTTTGTAACTGCTGTTTTTTCTCTTCTTTTGCAATTTTCTCACTATTTATTTTTTCTGCATGTTTAACATACACTACACTCCAGCCCGCAAGAAAAATGAGCAAAATTGCTATAATCCAAGAAACCAATTTGTGTTTATTCATTCACTTTTATACTCCCTTAATTTTTATTAAGTCGGATACTCTCAACATCAAAAACCTTATCAATCCAACCATCATAGAAGGATTTTTCATGAGACACTAGCAATAAATTACCAGCAAAAGACATAAGAGCTTTTTTCAAAGCATGCTTTGTCTCATCATCAAGGTGATTTGTAGGTTCATCCATAATTAAGAAGTTACTTGGCTTCAACTCCAAAATACACAACTTGACTTTAGTTTGTTCTCCCCCACTTAATAACTCCATTGGTTTCATAGCATTTGCAGGGCTTAGTCCTGCGCGAGCAAGCCTTTGTCTTATTGTCTTTGGTTCTAATTTTGGATAAACATTTTGGACTATCTGTAATGGTGTTTGAGCAGGATTATCCCAATCCAAATCTTGTGTAAAATAATTCACTTTGGCAGCCTCAACAAATTTAGCACTTCCACCAAAATTTGGAATAATACCCAAAATTGACTTAATAAGTGTCGACTTACCAACTCCATTAAAGCCCTTTAGTACAACCTTTTCTCCATGGCTCATTGAAAAGGTAACTGGTGCAAGCAAAGGTCTTTCATAGCCCACAGAAAGATCATCAACCACTAGTGTTGACGATGACATTAATTCTTCATACGGGAAACCAAAACTAGATTGTAAGGCATCACTCGGTGGATCAACTCTTTCCATCTTATCAAGTCTTTTTTGTCTTGATTTTGCCATCGTTGATCTAGTTCCAGCCTTGTTTTTTCTAATATAAGCTTCATCTTTTTCTATTTGTCGCCGTTGTTTTTCGTAAGCCTTAAGTTGGACTTCTTTTTTTACTTCTTTTTGCTTAATTGCAGAACTAAAGCTCCCCGTATACTTTGTAATTTTTCCAAAAGCGACATCAATAATTGTATTTGTCACCCTTTCTAAGAAATCAAAGTCATGTGAAATTACCATAAAGCAGCCAGCAAAATCATTTAAATAACCTATTAACCATTCAATATGCTCAACATCAAGGTAATTAGTTGGTTCGTCTAGTAATAATACATCAGGATTTTCAAGTAACAACTTTGCCAAAATAATCTTTGATCTCTGACCACCACTACATTGATCAACATGTCTATCTTTACCTATTGCATCTATCCCTAAACCTGACATTACTTGCTCAATTTTAGTTTCTAACTCATAAAATTCCCCAGCCTCAAGCTGCTCCTGATATCTTCCTGCTTTGTCTAACAAAGATTCGTCCAATGTGGTCGCGTAATTCTCATAGCATTTAGCCTGTAATTCACTGATATTATATAGATCTTCGAATGCCGATTTTAAGAAAGAAAAAACTGTTAGATCATGTGCTGTCTGTGCATATTGATCAAGATACCCAATCTTTATATTATTTTGCCATACAATTTTTCCTTCGTCTGGAAGTTCCTGACCCGTAATAATTTTAATTAAGGTACTTTTCCCTGCTCCATTTTGTCCAATAATTCCCATGTGATCTTCTTTATTTAATCTAAAGCTAGCATCTTGGTATAATTCCTTATCGGCGAAAGCATGTGAAAGCCCATCTATTTCTAAAATACTCATTTATTTTCATCCATCCTCTTATTGGGTGATTATATCATATTCATACATCAATTAATTAGCTTTTTTATCAAAAAAAAACCACCATAAAACGTCGTTGACGCCCCATGCTGGCAAATAATTGTAAGTTTCTAGAAAACACAATTTATTTATCGTTTTTTTCTAGCTCCTCGCGACTCTTCAAAAATGATAATACAGCTTGATGCTGTGCGCGACGTTTTTTAATATTCTTTTGATTAACAGGGCGACGATCATTTGCTACCCCAACATGAGTATTTTGTGACATTGGTTCTCCTCCTTTCACTCTATACGTATCTTCTCATTTTATACTGTTTTTAATTTTTTTTCAAGCACACCAAATTAAGCTTTACGCCTTTTTCTTGACTTAGCTTTTTGTAATTGAACACTTAACAATTCTTGAAGAATAGCAACATGCTCTTTATACAAGTCATCTAATCCTATTTTCTGATATAGTGAAAAGATTTCAGAAATAACTTTCAATCCCTGTTCATAATCACCATCATTAATTATTTTTAAACCTTCAAAAAATTTCTTGTTACTCAATGCATACACATTATTCGAGTTAACTTCTATTTTATCAAGTAAAGTATAATAGTAATTCACATGATCAGTCTTATTAGATTTCATAAATATCAAAATTGATTGACACAAAGCCTTTACCTTTAAATTATCAAGCTTCATATCTTCACCTTTTTGGCCATCATCCCAATCATGATCTTGAAATACCTTTTCAATTGAACTGCTATCAAACATAAAAATTGCATCAATAAACAGACGATATTCATAATGTCCCCACTTGGTGCTTCGCATTAAGTAATGTGAGATTTCTTTCCGCTCATTTAGGACACTCTCTTGAGTTCTTCCAAGCTTTTTACGCATTACCGTAGCAATCAACATCAAGTTATAAAAACGAACCAAGCCACTTTCTTGATACTCTTTAGAAATTTTTTTCTCTAATGCTTTAACTTCGGTTAGATTTTCAAGATGATATGCATTATTTAAATTATCTCGATAATTCTTATATTCACTGTTACCTTTATCCATAACGCTAAACATTCGTAAGAATTCATCTGCTTCAATATTTAAACGATTTAATATGTACAGAAAAGTATCTGCTGTTGTTTCAACTAAACCGCTCTCATATTTGTAATACATTGAACGTGATAACAGGCCATCATATACCGCCTTAGCTTTTATTCCTTTTTCAGTTCTAATTTTCTTAACAAGCTCACCTGTTTTCATTTTCAACCTCTTTTCTTAATTATTATACAAGTGTTCATTAAATGGACAATATATATATTATAAACAAACACTAGTTATATTATAGACGATTTTTCTATAAATTTACGATACTTTTACAATGGTAGCATAAGATTATGCGGCAAAAAAAATGTTTTCTCTAAATAAAAATATTTTCCTAATAAATATGTAAACTTATTAATCATTTCAGTACCATGCACGCACACAATCATAACAGAAAATTCCACAAAAGTAACCCTTATTTTCAATTTAGTTTTTATCATCTTGTAATATATTTTTTTTTGAGATAAAAAATATGCTAATACTCGCCTTTGTATTATTATAAAACTTATATATAGCTACCCTTTATATCGGCTTTTTTATTACTTTTTTTATACTTTTAACAAAAATAATTGCTAATTTCTACATATTAAATAAAATTCTTCTTTATTATTCAAAAATCGCCTGATTTATAATTTGTAGTAGTTCCACTATAAAATTTAATAGCTATTCGGATTATTATTGATATTAATACAACAAAAAACCCCATGATTGTTAAATATAAATGTTTAACAATCATCGGGTTTTGTATAATGAAATATCCAAATAATATCTTTTTAATGTCACTTCAAAACTGTATTACATCACTTAAAATAATAAAACTATACACTATTTTTCCTGTGTTTTCAATAAGTCGCGAATTTCTTCTAACAGTTTAACTTCTGGAGCCGCAACAGCTACAACTTCTTCCTTCTTTTTACGAATCAAAAACCTATTAACAAATTTAACCAATAAGAACACAACAAAGGCAATAATTAAGAAATTAATAACTGCATTAATAAAGCTACCAAACTTAAATGTCGCCCCATTAACCTTAAACACTAAATCTGAAAAATCAATTCCTCCAATAAATAAACCAATAAAAGGATTAATTATGTAATCAACTAACGATTTAACAATTGACGTAAAAGCTCCCCCAATAATAACACCGACAGCTAAGTCAATCACATTTCCACGTGAAATAAATTCTTTAAACTCTTTAATCAATTCTAACACCCCTAATATGAAATTAACTTAAATGTACCAACATGTATAGGTTTTTTCAACTATTTAAACTTTTTCTTTTATCCTATCTTATAATTGTTATTTCTTTCTTAACATCGTGAAGCATGATACATTTAAACTATAAAATATGAAGGGATTGTCATGCTTAATGGACCAAAAATATCATCAGATTTCTGTCGACGAGACACTAAATTTATTAAAGACAAGCACTAAAGGCCTATCTGCGAGTGAAACAACTGAACGATTGAATCAGTATGGGCAAAATACGCTCACTGAACAAAAAAAGAGTTCTTTGTTTCAAAAATTTGTAGCCCAATTTAAAGACCTAATGATTATCATATTGATGATTGCCGCGCTTATCGCTGCTTTTGCTGGTGATGTTTCAGATGCTTTGATTATTTTCTTGGTAATTATTTTAAATGCCGCATTTGGTGTATTTCAAGAAGCAAAAGCTGAAAATGCAATCGATGCGTTAAAAGAAATGACAACCCCCTCTTCAAGAGTTCGGCGGAATAATCAAATCACTACCATCAAGAGTGTAGATTTAGTTCCTGGTGACATTATTTTATTAGAAGCAGGCGATATCATTCCTGCCGATGTCAGACTCATTAATACTTCTTCTCTTCAGGTTGAAGAAGCTGCCTTGACTGGGGAATCTGTGCCTGTGAACAAAAACACCGCTAGTATTGCCGAGAAAGAAATTTCCCTAGGCGATCGAAAGAATCTTGGTTATATGAATACTAATGTTACGTATGGAACTGCTGAGGCTGTTGTTGTTGCAACGGGTATGAATACTGAAGTTGGTCATATTGCGACGATGCTCAACAATGTTGATCAAACAACTACCCCACTTCAAAAGAGTATTGTCCATCTAAGTAAAATTTTGAGTGTTTTGGTCTTGGCAATTGCATTATTAGTTTTTGTTATCGGAATATTAGCCGATCGTGCTTCAATTCTAGAAATGCTACTAACATCAATTTCTCTTGCAGTTGCTGCAATTCCTGAAGGCCTCCCAGCAATTGTAACAATCACACTTGCTCTTGGTACTCAAACCATGGCTAAACGTAATGCATTGATTAGAAAATTACCTGCGGTTGAAACGCTTGGAACTACTGAGATTATTGCGTCAGACAAAACTGGTACGCTGACTCAAAATAAAATGACAGTCGAAAAAGTATACCAAAATAATGTACTGACTGATGCAAACAACGCTCAAATTGATATGAGTAACTTAATGAAAGCCATGATTTTAGCCAATGATAGTCAAAAAAGTGATGCTGGATTGATTGGTGATCCCACAGAAACCGCGTTAATTCAATATAATCTTGATAAATCAAATAATGTATCTCAAGTCGAGAAAGATTTCCCAAGAATTACATCAATTCCTTTCGACTCTGAGCGAAAACTGATGTCTGTCGTAATAAAACAGGCAGATAAACCAGTTCTGTTCATCAAAGGGGCTGTTGATGAATTATTACAACGGACTACACGGATTGAAAAAAATGGAAAAATAGTTGACTTAACGGACAGTGACCGCAAAAAAATTCTTGCAACAAACCATGACTTAGCTCACGAAGCTTTACGCGTTTTAAGTTTTGCATATCGACCATTAGATAATATTCCTGATGAGCCCTCATCACAGATCATGGAAAAAGACTTAATTTTTGTAGGAATGGTGGGGATGATTGATCCTGAAAGGCCTGAGGTTAAAGATGCTGTTGCACAGGCGCGCTCAGCAGGAATTCGACCGTTAATGATAACGGGTGACCATAAAGATACTGCTACGGCAATTGCATTGCGCTTAGGAATAATCGAAAGCTCGCAAACCGATGCTGTCATTACAGGTAGTGATTTAGATAAACTATCAACTGAAGAGTTAAATTCATCAGTTGACAAATATTCTGTTTATGCTCGAGTTGCACCTGAACATAAAGTTAGAATCGTTAAAGCTTGGCAAAATAAGGGAAAGATTGTAGCAATGACCGGTGACGGTGTTAATGATGCTCCCGCCCTAAAAACCGCTGATATTGGGGTTGGTATGGGGATAACCGGAACTGAGGTTTCTAAAAATGCCAGTGATATTGTTCTGGCAGACGATAACTTCGCAACCATTATTGTTGCTGTAAAAGAAGGTCGCAAAGTTTTTGCAAATATTCAAAAAGCAATTCAATACCTTCTCTCTGCTAACCTTGGTGAAGTTCTAACACTCTTTTTCATGACAATGCTTGGCTGGGATATCTTTGCTCCAGCACAAATACTCTGGATAAATCTAGTAACGGATACTTTCCCTGCTATCGCTCTTGGGATCGAAAAAGCCGAAACTACAATTATGCAGAGAAAGCCTAGAGGCGCTAAATCAAGTTTCTTTGGTGATGGAGTTTTATCTAGCATAACTTACCAGGGATTACTAGAAGGAATATTAACCCTTGGTGTTTACTGGATAGCTATTAATTATCCTTTCCATAGCTCCTATGCATTAATCCATGCAGATGCTCTAACCATGGCATTTGCAACTCTAGGATTAATTCAGTTGTTCCATGCCTTTAACTCTAAATCAATTCATGGTTCTATCTTCAACAAAAACTTATTCTCAAATAAAATGTTTAACTGGTCCATTATTATTTCGGGGATACTCTTGTTTGCAACAATTTTTATTCCTGCATTCAATGATGTTTTCAAAGTTACTCCATTAGCTCTGGAACAGTGGCTGATAGTAGTAACTGGTGGGGTGTTGATGCTTATAATTGTTGAAATCGTAAAATTATTTCAGCGGAAACTCAATAAATAGTTTATCTGTACTTAAATAGCGAGGTCGAATCAAAAATTAACTTTTGATTCAACCTCGCTATTTATTTCGTATAAACGTATTTCATATATAGTTTTATATCTGCAATCTGAATTCCTTAGAATCCCTTAAAAGCAGTATCAATTTCTGCATATTCATCTTTTGTCAGTGTTAAATTCATAGCTTGAGCATTACTTGCTACTTGTTCCAGCTTACGAGCACCTGGAATTACAACACTCACATCAGGATTAGCAATATACCAAGCTAGTACAATTTGAGCAGCAGTCGCATCATATTTTGCTGCAATTTCTTTGATGCGTGATATGTTGTTAATGATTTTTCTAAATTGTTCGCTATTGAATTGTTTGAATTTATCAGCATCAAGTGCACTGTACTTACCTGTTAACAATCCTGATGCAAGTGGGAAATATGGAACAAAAGAAATTTCATTTTCCCTTAGATAAGGCAATAATTCTTTTTCGGCAGCACGATGAACTAAACTATAGTTATCCTCAACAATATCGACATCACCATTTTTATTTGCTTCCTTAATCTGATCAAGAGTGAAGTTAGAAACACCGATTGCTTTGATTTTGCCCTCTTTTTTTAAATCCGCCAAAGCTGCTACAGCCTTATCTTTTGGCGTTCCTTTATCTGGAAAATGAATATAGAAAATATCAATATAGTCTGTTTGGAGTCTTTTGAGGGCATCTTCAACAGATTGCTTTAAAAAAGCTGGAGTATTGTTATTGTCGTGATCTCGTGCTGGATCCTGTGATGCCTTTGTGGCGATAATTACTTTAGAGCGGTCATAATCTTTTATCACTTCGCCTATAATTTCTTCTGAACGTCCCAAACCATACATATACGCTGTATCAAGTAATGTAATTCCTGAATCCAGTGCTGTGCGTACAACCGCATATCCATCTTGATCATCCAGGTTTTTAAAAAGATTGTGTCCACCAACTTTATTTGTCCCTAATCCTACTTTAGTTGCTACAACGTCACTCTTACCAATCCTGACTTTTTCTGACATTTTCAATCCTCCACTTCTTTTTATGTTCAAAGGAATTATACAACATACTGTATCCAGTATTTCTATATTCTGCTCACGTTCATCTTACAAAAATATATTTAATCTAAATAAACTTGCAGCCTTTTGGGTAACCATTTAATCTTGGCTGGTAGTTGTGGTCCTTTATCCCCATCTATCCTTGTCTCTAGCATTCCTTCTTCTATATTACGCACAACAATCTCCTTAATATCGAAAGTTGTTAGCGTTGTTGATTTTCTCAAATTACCCGTTAAAGCAAAATATCCCAAATTTAAAAGTTTGTTTATCTTCATATTATTGAGCATTGTCAAATGTAATCCATCTTCAGTTTTACCTAAATATTTTCTACCACCTATATAATTAGATGTTGTCATTAAGCAGACCCAAACTTTAGCTCTCATTGAAAAGGTTTCATTAAATAGAAGGGTCTCATGTGACCGATTTTTGCCAATTTGCTTAATTGCATTGAAACCGTACGCTGCAAAACCGTATTTTTGTTTTTCTGTCTGTCTCACTTCATTAGAAATATCTGCCAAGCTTCCAAAAACTAATGAACTAATAATTGCCTGTCCATTACATTCACCAATATCAATTGCCTGCAATTTTCCTCTTAATATTGTTTCAGTAGCTTCTTCAACATTATCAGACAACTTCCACTTGTGTGCAAAATTATTAACTGTTCCTGTGGGAATTATTCCAATTGGAACCCTTTCTTTACTCTGTAGCAACGCTGTTACTAAAACATTAATTGTCCCATCTCCGCCAATGCAGATAATTCGATTAACCTTGGGGGCTTCAAGTGCTATTTTTTTCAATGCTTCTTCCTTTGTATTTGTTTTCAATTGATACACCAGTAATCCCCGACTTTTCAGAATTGACTCAACCTTATCAGCTATTTTCTGTGATTCTCCAGCCCCCGACTTTGAATTGAAATAAATCATTGTTCTTCCTTGCATAGCCTCACCCCATTTTTTATTTTGCTATTACTTTTTTACTTCGAAGAATAATCACTATAAATACTAAGAAAGGAATAATTAGATTTTTTACTATTCTCATTTCTTCACCCGCATCCTTTTTATATTTACTCTATCACAACGATCATTTATCATAACTTATTTTGACTTTACATTTTTCCCCAAAGCCGTAAAATAATCATTTTCATTTTTTTCAGCTTATCTATTGACTAGTTTGCTAATTTTTTCATAAAATGAACTAACATCTATATTTACAGTTCTTTTTTTCATTATACTAAGATAAAATTTTTTTAATATCTGCAAAAAAAAGGGGTTAAAATCGAATGAGTTTACTAAAACTTTCCAATATTCACAAATCCTATTTTCTTGGCAAAACCGAAAGTAAGGTTCTAAACGGTATTAATTTAGAATTTAATACTGGTGAATTTGTATCAATTCTTGGGGAATCCGGTGGTGGGAAATCCACTTTAATGAATATTATTGGTGGATTAGACCGCAATTTCGATGGCGAGGTCGCGCTTAATGGTGAGGTTCTTGATCATCGTAAAGAAAAACAACTGGATAACTATCGTCGAGGAACAATTGGTTACATCTACCAATCCTACAATCTAATTACACATCTTACTGTCCTTGAGAATGTCCTTGTCTCACTAGAAATGACTGCATTGTCACATACAGAAAAGATAGCACGTGCAAAGGATTTACTAACACAAGTGGGACTTGCAGACCAAACAAAAAAACATCCTAACCAATTGTCTGGTGGGCAAAAGCAACGAGTGGCTATCGCACGTGCATTAGCTAGTGATCCTGACATCATTTTAGCCGATGAACCAACTGGTGCTTTAGACTCAGTAAATACACAAGAAGTGCTTGAAATACTTAATAAAATCGCCAAAGATGGCAAACTTGTAATAGCTGTCACTCACTCACAAGCAGTTGCTGACCATGGCACAAGAATCATTCGCTTGGTTGATGGTCAAGTAGAAGCTGATGAACATCTAAAAGAACCTTATATGATTGAAAACAGCTCTAAGCGAATTACTTCACATCCTCTACCTGCAAGTGCAAGTTACGTTTCGGCATTTAGACATCTGATATATAATATCAAGCAGAATTCGCTAATCATTTTGGGAACTGCGATTGGAATTTTTGCTGTACTCTTATTTTCAGGTCTAGGTAACGGAATTAACACTTATATAAATGATCAGATTAATTCGCTTGTTAATCCCAAAACAATTACCGTTATGGCTAATCCAAGTGGGAAAAAATTAAACAATACTCAAGCACAAAGAGAGATGCAGCAATTCAGGCAAAATCCAACTAACTTCTTTATCTCACAAGCCAAGATTGATGCCATCAAAAAAACAACAGGTACTTCATATATTCAACCAGGTTATCAATTAGGCACATATTCATTGAATTACAACGACAAAAATGTCTCTTCTTCAGGCATCCAAACTTATACAAAATCATATACATCTAATTCCTTAAACAAGGGCAGCTGGCCCACTGGAAAAGAAATTGTGATTTCAAAAAATCAAGCAATTACCCTATCTGGAAGTTCAAAGAAATATCGTTCTCTCATAGGAAAAAATATCGATGTTACTATTAATTGGCTTTCGAACAATAATTCTCCAGTTCAAATGAAGACAACGCTGACCGTTTCAGGAATCTCAGATTCATCAAGTGGTGTATCAAGTGAAATAACTGTCCTTTCGTATTCAGAAACACGTTCACTTCTCTCCTCTGCAGGTGCTAGAACAGATCCTAACTTCATAATCGTCAACTCAAAGAATATTGACACTGTCGATAATGTAGCAAATCAAATTCGCAAACAAAAAGTTAACGGTAAATATGCCTTCTCTGTCATGACTGTCGGCGACATTCTTAAAACCGTTAATAATTATGTAAGCTTAGCATCGACTGTATTATCGGCAATTGCAGGTATTTCACTAGTTGTCTCAGCATTGATGATCATCGTAACAATGTACATGTCAGTTGCAGAACGAACCAAAGAAATCGGGATCTTACGTGCCCTAGGTGAGCGTCGTAAGGACATTAGACGATTATTTACCGCAGAATCACTCTTGCTTGGCCTTTTCTCAGCATTTCTTGGATTGTTACTCGCATGGCTCTTCAGTATCTTGTTGAATAACTTTATTTATGGTTTGATCAAATTTAACATCGTACAGATCAACCTAGCTAACGTTATTTTCGCTATTGTAGTTTCACTCTTAATCTCATTACTTGCTGCATTATTGCCTGCCAGAAAAGCTTCAAAACTTAATCCAATTGATGCATTGTCAGCGGATTAATTATCTTATTTTAGATTTTTAGCAGAACTAATTTATCTGCATTAATATAAAAAAGCATCCTAATGATTGTTGGTTTAACTTGCTAACAATCCCTAAGATGCTTTTTTGTATTCAACTTACTAGAAACTACTTCACTTTAATTACTAGTTTCCCTCTAGCATGTCCTTCTTGACTTCTTTGATGTGCCTCTCTTACTCCTTTTTCTGTCAAAGGATACAAACTATCTATAACTACTTTTACTTTCCCTTCAACTATCAAATTACCTAGTTCCTTCAACTGCTTGCCATTTGGTTGCAACCACCAGTCTGAAACCTCTTTCGAACTCGCTTTTTGCTCTTCATTTGGTTTTCCAGCAATTGTTACAAGTCGTCCTTTTTCTTGTAGAATTGCTAATCCATCATCAATTGCATTGACAGTATCAAATACAGCATCATAGTTATTTAAGACATCACCAATTTTAGTTTCGTGATAGTCTATAACCTCGTCTGCGCCTAAACTCTTTAAAAGCTCGTGATTTTGTTTGCTGGCAGTCGTTGCAACATAAGCACCTAAGTGTTTGGCAATCTGGATAGCAAACAATCCCACACCACCTGCTCCACCTTGAACAAGTACTTTATCCCCTGCTTTTACCCGTAAACGATCCACAATAACTTGAAAAGCTGTTAATCCTGCTAAAGGAACCGCTGCAGCATCTTCAAAAGAGATTTCATCAGGTTTAAGTGCTAATTTATCTTCCTTAACGGCTACATATTCTGCGTAAGATCCCCTGCTACCGTCAGCATAGATATCTGGTCTAGCAAATACTTTGTCGCCTATCTTGAAGTTTGTAACTTTATTACCCACTTGTACAATAACTCCTGCTACATCCCAGCCCAGCACCACTGGAAACTTCCACGGGTACATTTCTTTTAGATACCCTAAGCGTGCTTTCCAGTCAATCGGATTGATACTCGTTGCATAATTTTCAACAAGTACTTCATCTTCTGCCAATACTGGCATTTCTAACTCAACTTCCTGCAAGTTACTTATGTCACCATACTCTTTAATTACAATTGCTTTCATTGATTGACTCACTCCTATAATTTAGTGATACCAATTATACTACCATCAACAGTATTTTTACAAAAAATAAGTAAAAAAATATCCACCATAAATCAATATCTCTTAAAATTGATAAACCTTAGCCTATGAAATATCTCTATATAAAATTAAAAAGATCAAATCAAAATTTGACTTTTGATCTGACCCATTTATTTTCACTAACTATTTTTAAAAATGAAAAGTAACTATCTAATGTCTAAATAAGATAAATGAAACTAACCACACGAGTATTACAGCACCAATGATTGACGGTATAATCGCCATTCCAGCTAGCTGTGGTCCCCAAGAACCAAGTACAGCCTCACCAATTGATGACCCCACTAATCCTGCAACAATATTACTAATCCATCCCATCGATTTGCCTTTACTAGTAATTGCACCTGCGATTGCACCTATAATCGCACCCACAATCAAGACCCATAACCAATGCATAGCCTCTCCCCCTTAATACAACAATATTTTCTAAAATTACTTATTAATCTTTGACTTTAAATCTTCAGCAGCATCTTTAACTGCATCCTTAGCATCGCCAAATTTTTCTTTGGCCTTGCCCAAGAGACCTTCTGCCTTTCCTTGTGCTTCGCGAGCCTTATCACCAGTTGCTTTTCCTTCAACTTCTTTTGCTTTACCAGTAACTTTATCCTTTGTTCCTTCGACTTTGTCGTTCAAACTCATATAATCCAGCTCCCTTCAAGAATTTACTTTGTATTAAGCTATATGTAACGCTTAACCTTATCTAAATTCTAACAAAGGTTAATATTGTAATCAATTATTTTGCTTTCAAAAATTAAAAGCAGATATCTTTTTGAATTTTCTCAAAACAAAAAGAGGCTGAATCAAAATTTAAATTTGATTCAGTCCTCTACACTATCACGAGTCGATGTGTTCCATAAGTCAAAATTTTCCTACTTATGCCACACTCTACCTAATTATTTATTAAATTTTTGACTTACTTGCTTTCTTTGAATACGCTAATCTTGCAATTTTTACTAACTCTGTGACTATCAGTACAATCAATCCAGTTATACTTGGAATAATCCAACCATAGACAAAATTAATTGATCCAGTATG
Organism: Liquorilactobacillus hordei DSM 19519; assembly: GCF_019443985.1. Lineage (NCBI taxonomy): Bacteria > Bacillati > Bacillota > Bacilli > Lactobacillales > Lactobacillaceae > Liquorilactobacillus > Liquorilactobacillus hordei. The sequence continues at coordinate 463,773 of NZ_CP049303.1, read as the reverse complement.
AAATATTTCTTGCATAAATGGCAAATAAATAATCCCTACTTGGAGTAACAACAATATATCTATAATATAAAAAGCGATTTTATTTTGGAAAAAGTATTTTGAAAAAACAAGGTGGTTATTTCGCATATTAAACAAGTAGAATATCTTACCGAAGATAATAATGTTTAAAGTCATTGTACTACCGATTACGTGCGACATTCCCAAGGCGGTCATACCATTATAGACAATCATACCTAAGCTTGCTATCAAGATTGACACATAGGCAATTTCAACAATATCAAACTTCGTTAAAATCCCCTGGCTGATATTTCTAGGCCCCCTAGTCATGATTCCATTTTCGGCAGGTTCAAAAATAAAAGCAAATTGAATCGTCAGTGCTGAAACCATGTTAATCCATAGTAATTGAGTCGGATATAGTGGCATAGTCTGATCTAACAGGATACTGAAAACAACAATTAAGCCCTCTGCAAAACTTGTAGGCAATAAGAAACGTATCGTCTTACGAATATTATCAAAAACTAAGCGTCCTTCTTTAACTGCAGAAAGAACAGTCGTAAAATTATCGTCTGCTAGTACCATATCGGCTGAACCCTTAGCAACATCTGTACCCTTGATTCCCATCGCAACACCAATGTCAGCTTGCTTAAGAGCTGGTGCATCATTGACTCCATCACCGGTCATAGAGACAACGTGTTGACGTTGCTGCTGTGCCTTCACAATTTTTAATTTGTCGCTTGGAGTTGTTCGTGCAAAAACGGTATATTTATCAATATTGTCAATCAATTCCTGTTCAGACATCTTATCAAGTTCCGGTCCTGTAACAGCCTTTAAGTTTTCCCCCATCTCAAGTTGATTTGCAATAGCTAAAGCAGTATTAGGATCGTCACCAGTTATCATCTTAACTTTAACACCTGCATACCTAAGCTGCTTGATAGCATCTTTAACCTCTTCTCTTGGAGGATCAATTATTCCGACTATTCCGACCAACTCAAACAGATCACCTATTTTCGCTGGATCCACAAGTTCTTCATCAGCAGCAACTTTTTGCATTCCAAGCCCGACTACTCGTTTTCCTTGCTTAGAAAGTTTCACAACCTTATCTAGCCACTGTTTTTCACCTTCAAAATTTGGATTAAACTTCTTGACTTTATTTAATAAAGTTTGTGGCGCCCCTTTGACCATTAAATAACGTTGGTTTGTATCTTGCACAAGTCGTGCAGAATACCTAAACGCTGAATCAAAGGGAAGCGAATCAATCTCAAATACTTCTGGATCTTTCCCAGTAATTTTATGATAAAGTCCAGTCAATGCTCCATCAGTTGGTTCACCTGTCAACACCCAAGCACCATCTTCCAAATGAAATGAAGCATCCGTAGTTTGTCCCGCAATTTTAATAAGCTTATCCAGGCTATCGTCATTTTTCCATGCAACAGCTGTGCCTGTAGTATCAAGAATTTGTCCTGCAGCAGCATACCCAACACCTGATACAGTATATTCTCCATTAAGCGTCACTATATCGGTTACAGTCATCTCATTTTTGGTAAGTGTTCCCGTCTTATCAGTATTGACAATATCAACAGCTCCCAATGTTTCCACTGCTGGTAAAGTCTTTACAATTGCATTTTTCCCAGTCAACTTTCTGGTACCCATTGCAAGGACAACAGAGACACTTGCAGGCATTCCTTCAGGCATTGAACCAACGACCAGTGTAATGATTGCGACTGTTAATGTAGGCAAGCTGTATATTTTAAGGTGCATCCCTAATAAAAAGAGAGCTACCGCAATTGCCACAATTGCCAATGATAATGTAATTCCCAGTCTATTCAAGTTTTTCATCAGTGGTGTTGACTTGTTTTTGACTTTAATAACATCAGACTGTATCTTACCGATTTGCGATTGCATTCCTGTTGCTACTACAACTCCCATACCAGAACCACTTGTAACGGCTGTGGCAGCAAAAGCCATATTTGCTCTTTCTGCCAATGGGACATTTTCCTTAGCAATCGGCTCTTCAATCTTATCAACAGAATTAGTTTCTCCGGTCAATGTAGATTCCTGAATTTTTAAGTTATCTGCTGCCAGCAGGCGAATATCTGCCGGAACAGAATCTCCAGCTTCAAGACTAACAATATCACCAACCACAATTTCTTTGGCATCCATCAACTTTCGCTGTCCATCACGAATAACGAAACTTTCTGCTACCAACAATTCTTGAATCTTGCTCAGTGCATTATCTGCAGAAACTTCTTGAAAAAAGCCTACAAAAGCGTTGGCAATAATAACTGCCCCAATAACAATTGAATCTGGGTAGTGTCGCATTAACAAGGTAACAATTGCAGTTATCGCCAAAATATAGACAATACTGTTGTTGAATTGTTTGAAAAAAAGAATCCAGTTAGATTTTTTCTTGACCTTAAGTTCATTCTTTCCGAATTTTTTTAATCGTTTTTCTGCTTCCTCAGTACTTAATCCATCTGTCGTATCCGTCTGATATCTTTGCCCTAACTGTGTGGAACTTTCTTGCCAATTTTGTTTCTGACTGGGGGCTCCGTCATCTCCTGAATCTTCACCCGGCTCAATTAAATGTGTTTGCTGTTCTTCTTGCATTAATAAAATCATCCTTTTCTCTTTTTATATTTTATCGATCTGGTATATGAAGTTCTAATAATCCCCTTCTGATAGTCCTCACCTCCACTTAGTTGTTAATGTTAATTATAAAGGATAGGGGCCTAAAAATAAAATTCTAAAGTTTTAAAATTGCAAAAAGCTCTGTTATACTCAATAATTGAATGATGCTTACAGAAAAGGACGTTTGAATATTGAAAAAAAGTAACCGTATCTTAATCTTATGTGCTATTTTCATAGCAACTTTTATGACCTCAGTAGAGGTTACTATCGTCACTACCGCTCTTCCAGCTATAATTAGTCAATTGCATGGTCTATCCTTCCAAAGTTGGATAATGAGTTCTTACCTCCTGATGACCGCAATTACTACGCCTATTTATGGAAAATTGGCTGACATGTGGGGAAGAAAATCATTATTTCAACTTGGTATTGTACTCTTTACCATCGGATCATTGCTAAGCGGACTAGCGCCCAATATTTTCTTCTTGATCATAGCCCGTTGTATTCAGGGAATTGGTGCTGGATCAGTAATCCCCCTCACATTCACAATCATTGCTGATCTTTATTCGTTCAAAGAACGTGCAAAAATCATGGCATTTACTAATACTGCATGGGGACTATCTGCACTTATCGGTCCACTTTTAGGTGGTTTTCTAGTAGATCAATTAAGCTGGCATTGGGTTTTTATTGTTAATGTTCCTTTAGGTATATTGGTATTTGCCGTAATTGCCATTGGCTACCAAGAAACTTATGCTAAACAACCCATTACTAGCATTGACAAGGCTGGAGTTATTTATTTGTCACTTACTTTACTATTATTGCTCATCGGTATTCAATTACTGAATACACACATTACAATCGGAATCATTGTTCTCATTAGTTCAATTATTTTCTTGTTAGTCTTCTCCTTAGTGGAGAAAAAAGCAACGACTCCAATAATTCCAATCTCAATGTTTACTAATCGTACATTCTCAAATCAAGTCATTACCGCTACTTTATTAAGCGGCATCCTAATTTGCTATGAAATATACTTTCCTATATGGCTGCAATCTCTTTACCATGTTCCTGCAACCGTCTCTGGTCTTGTCGTGACTTCAAGTTCTGTTATGTGGTTGCTCTCATCTTTTTTTGTTGGTCCATTATTAAAGAGATTTTCACCTAAGAAAATTATATTGATTGTCGTTACCATTCAGTGTTTAAGCTACTTGCCTTTGCTTACTGCCAGTAGCGACTTTCCAGACTGGTTTTTCTATATAATTGCCGCGATAAGCGGTGCGGGGATGGGAATTGTTATCAGTATGAACATTATGCTATGTCAGCACTTAGTCGCACAAGAACAAGTTGGTTCAGCCACAGCCATAATCACTTTGGGTAGATCGCTTGGTCCAACTATCATGACCGGTATATATGGCTCTGCCTTAAATATTATCATCAAAAACAATCTTAATGGTATTTCACTTACTCAAGTGAACAATACTATCAGTTCAGCTAATAAAAAAATTGCTGAAAATCAGCCAGATATTGAAAATATTATTTTGCAAGCTCTACACGGTGTTTTTGGAATTGCTATTTTGCTTTTTGCGATCGTCCTTATTGCTAATTTACTTGATCCAAATAAAAAAATCATTGATTAAATATTCTTTACACATTAATTACAATATTTATAACAATTGATTGCTCTCCCAGATTATAATAGAGATTGGGTAACAGTATTTCATAATTGAAATTTTAAGAGGATGGTAGAAAATGACAGAACAAACATTGATTTTTGGTCATCGTGGTTTTCCTGCAAAATACGCTGAGAATTCGCTCGAAGGTTTTCGCTATGCAATTAAACACAATATAGATGGGTTAGAGTTCGATGTTCATTTAACCAAAGATAATAAACCCGTTATAATTCATGATGAGACCGTTGATAGAACTACTGATGAGAAAGGAGAGATCCGCTCTTTCTCACTTTCAGAATTAAAAGAACTAAAGTTAGAAAATGGGGAATCAATCCCAACTTTAGAAGAAGTACTGGAATTAGTCGGCAATTCTCCAGTTCAACTGAATATTGAATTAAAAACTGACAAAATTAGTTATCCTGGAATTGAAAAAATTGTTTTTGATACAGTTAATAATCATAGTTTGGTCAAACCTGTTATCTATTCATCTTTTAATTTAGACACATTAAAAAGATGTAAACAAATTGACAATTCGCAATTATATTGTTGGTTAACAATGCACAGAGTACCTGAAGCTGCTTTATTCGTTAAGAAGTTAGGTTTAGCTGGTTTACATTTACACCATTATCAAAAAGATGATATTCTCCAAAGAATCTGGACAGTGAACGATTCATTCAAAATAAGGAAATTACTTAGCCAACAAGTTGCTGGAATTATTACTGATAATTTCGAAAAAGCATTTAAAATCAGAGAAAAAGCATTATAAAACAAAAACCCCTAAAGTTTGACCATTAGCCAAATTTTAGGGGTTTTTGTTATTTAAAAAATTATTTTTTAATGACTAGTAACTGCTATCAACTTATCGCCTACAGCTACGTTTTGTGTCTTAATTCTATCCACACTTGCATAATCAGCAGTATTAGTTACAACAACCATCACTGTTGGATCATACCCAGCTTCTTTTATAGCTGCTATATCAAAACTTCCTAACCGCTGTCCCTGCTCTATATGCTGTCCTTGAACAACTTCTGAATTGAAATTTTTTCCTTTAAGTTCCACTGTGTCAATTCCAAGATGCAGTAAAACTTCCGCTCCATTATCGGACTTTATCCCATACGCATGTTTTGTCTCATAAGCAACAGTAATTTCACCAGAAACAGGAGCAAAAACATCTCCACTATTTGGTACAATAGCTGCCCCATCACCCATCAATTTAGCGGAAAACACTTTGTCATTTACAGTGGTTAAGGACACTGCTTCTCCGCTAATAGGTGCAACAACAATCTCATCTTTGAGATTTATTTGCCTTTGCGCAACTTCTGTAGCTTTTTTTTCTGCTTCAATTTGTTCTGTAGCATTTACAACAGCTACAGGATCAATTAGCTGACGATGACTCTTACCATACAAGAATGTCAAAATGAACGCGATTGCAAAACTAATTAATTCACATGCTATATAGATTGGAATTGATTTAGCGTTGATCGATAAGAAACCAAGGAAAGCAGCTGAACCTAATGAAACAGCAATTACATGTGTTAATCCCGCAATTGCAGATGCAATTCCTGACCCGATTAACGCACAGAAGAATGGAAAACGATATTTTAGGTTAACTCCAAACAAAGCTGGTTCTGTAATTCCTAAACAAGCCGACACTGTTGCTGATGAAGCAAGCCCCTTCATCTTCTTGTCTTTTGTTAACATAAAAATTGCAAAACATGCGGCACCTTGTGCAACATTGGCCATTGAGGCTACAACGAAAATAAAATCACCATATCCGGTATGATTTTGCGTAAATGCTGCAATTAATTGCGTTTCTATCGCTGGAAAAGCTTGATGCAACCCAGTTAAAACGATAGGTGAATAAACTAAACCAAAAATACCTGTTCCAACAAAGCCTAACGTATCATATAACCATACAATTCCAGTTGTAATTGCATCTGATAAACCGCGCATAACTGGTCCAACGATAATAAATGTTAAAAAGCCTGTTACCATTAACGAAATAAGTGGGGTAAATGTAAAATCAACTGCAGCTGGTAACTTTTTATGAAGCCATTTTTCTAAAATGGATAAAATATATACTGCTGCTAAAACAGGGATTACTTGATACTGATAATTATTTTGAGATACATGCATTCCAAGTATGTCCCAATATTTACCGTCAACCAATCCTGGTGTTGTCATAATCATACCAACAGCTGCACCCAAGAAACGGTTTGCACCAAAACGACTTGCCGCAGAAATACCAACTAAAATCGGCATGAAAATAAATGGTGCCGCAGACATTACCTGAATCATATCCGAAATGCCCTTAATAGCTGGATACGTTACCACTAAAGCCTTAGTCCCAAATAAGCCTTCTGACGTTAAAAAGTTGTTCAGGGCCATTAATAAACCGCCAGCAACTAAAGCTGGAATAATTGGAACAAAAATATCAGATAATAATTTAATAAATGCCATTACCGGATTAAATTTTTTTCCTGTTTCTGCAACTTTTTTCAGTTCTTCTGTAGTAGCTTCTGAAAGACCCGTCTGTTTTATTAATTCATCATAAACATTATTTACGTCACCCGGTCCAATAATAATTTGAAATTGTCCATTGGTTTTAAATGTTCCTTTGACCCCTGGATTATTCTCCAGTGCAACTTGATCGATTTTTTCATCATCTTTTAACACCAATCTTAAACGCGTAGCACAATGTGCAGCCGCTACAATATTATCTTGCCTAAGAGCTTTTATAACATCCGTAGCTACTTTTTTATGATCCATGATAATACACTCCTTTTTTGAAAACGTTTTATTTATATTTCTATCATAACAAATAATTCTTATATGTCAATCGTTTATCACAATTTTTTTTATGGGATATTTTTTTCTATTTAATTGGGGATTAAAATGATAGTCGTTTGACATATTTACAATATACAGTTAAAATCAGCACATGTAAGATAACGGTTTCAAGGAGGAACATCTTTATGGATTGGACACGGAAGAAATTATATTCACAATACGACAAATGGTCAGCTGATTATCTCTTAGCATTACAGGCACAAGCAGCACAATCAGACTTTCGACCCACATATCACATTGCCCCAACCTCAGGATTATTGAATGATCCAAACGGTTTTTCTTTTTTTAATAATCAGTGGCACTTATTTTATCAATCTTTTCCTTTTGGCCCTGTTCATGGTTTAAAATCTTGGGTACATTTAGTTTCGGATGATTTAGTTACCTGGCATAATTTGGGAACAATTTTAAACGCAGACACAGCCTATGACTCACATGGTGCCTACTCCGGTTCTGCAATGGTAATTGAGGATCGACTATTCTTAATGTATACCGGAAATGTTCGTGACAAAGATTGGGTACGACACCCTTTTCAAAATGGTGCCTATCTGGACACAGACAATCACCTTACAAAGCTTTCTCTGCCACTAATTAAACAGCCAGCACACGTTACCGATCATTTTAGAGATCCGCAAGTTTTAAAAAAAGATGATACCTACTACGCATTGCTTGGAGCACAGGATGCAAATACTAAGCAGGGTAAGATTTCTATTTTCAAATCGAATAATTTAACTACCTGGGAAGATTTAGGTTATCTTAATTTTACACAACAGGATATGGGCTATATGATTGAATGTCCTAATCTTGTTACAGTTAATGAAAAACCCGTTCTTATTTTTTGCCCTCAGGGTTTGGATAAGAATATTATTAATTCTGATAATATTTACCCTAATACCTATCTTATTGGAGATAATTGCCAATTAAAAAATGGCGAATTCCACAGTACTCATAATATTGAGCTCCTTGATCATGGATTCGATATCTATGCCAGTCAAGCTTTTAATGCGCCTGATGGTAATGCTTATTTGGTTAGTTGGTTGGGGCTTCCCGAAATCGCTTATCCTACCGATTCTGAAAACTGGGCACATTGTATGAGTGTAGTTAAGAAATTAACGATACGAAATGATAAGTTATATCAAGAACCTGTTGCTGCTTTTAAAAATTATCGTAAGTGCCATGCTGAATTACACGGAATGCTTAATGAACATCAACAAATAGTTATTACCGAAAATGCTACGCTATCTTATGAATTAGAAATATCTTTTCTACAAAATCAGCAAGGAACCCTATCATTGTTGAGTAGTTCCAATTCGAAAGGATTACGTTTGAATTTCTCCACCTCCAATAATGCATATTTTGAAATCGATCGCAAAGACTGTGGTATACCTTTTGCAACTGCTTATGGTACAAAACGCCGAGTAGCCCTGGAGGATAATGCACCTCTTAAATTGCATATTCTAATTGATCATTCTACCTGTGAAGTTTTTGTTAACGGAGGAGAATTTGTTTTTAGCCAGCGAATTTTCCCAAATGATGATGATTTACAAATCTTACTAGCTAGTGAAAGCGAAGTCATTTATAATGGTGATTGGTGGAAGATTTCAAATATGACCCACTAAAAGGGGGCTTTTGCGTGCGTCCAAAATTAACTGACGTTGCAAAAAAGGCAGGTGTCTCAGTAACAACCGTTTCTAGAGTAATCAATAATTATGGATATCTAAGTCAAGCAACCAAAGATAAAGTTCATGAAGCAATGAATTCGCTTAATTATCAGCCAAATTCTCTAGCACGTTCACTACATGGTAAGAAAACACAATTGATTGGCGTGATTTTTCCTTCAATCATTAATCCTTTTTTTGCAGAATTGATTGAACAAATCGAAAATAAATTATTTTCAAATAACTATAAAATAATTCTCTGTAATAGCGCTGATAATAGAGAAAAAGAACGCGACTATCTGAAGATGCTGATTGCTAATCAAGTTGATGGCATAATCGCGGGAACACATAACTTAGGAATCAATGAGTACAATAAAGTTGGACTTCCGATTGTTTCATTTGATCGCTTGTTATCTCCGAATATTCCGATTGTTAGTAGTGATAATTTCAAAGGAATCTCAATGGCAACTAGTGAACTCTACCAAGCCGGTGCTAGACATATTTATTTTCTAGGAAATCCACGAAAAGTTGGGAATCCAACTGATTATCGACTTCAAGGTTACCAGGCAACCATCAAAAAATTAAAAGTGACTTCCCATGTTCACGCTATAAACTTTGCTGAATCTCCGACACTAAAGTCACTTTCAATTAAAAAACTATTAACACAGCACAATATAGACGGTATCGTTTGTTCTGATGATCTAACAGCTATTCTTGTTTTAAAAATTGCCCATGAATTAAATATTTCTGTTCCAAAGCAGTTAAAAGTTATTGGTTTTGATGGTACCTCGTTTATTCAGGAATATCACCCTGAATTGTCGACAATCATCCAGCCCATTTCTGATATCGCTTCTTTATTAGTCAGCGTCTTACTTCAAAGAATCGATGAACCAGACACTAAGCTTGAACAAATGCAATACATTTTGCCAGTAAAGTTACTCCGTAGCCAGTCAACTTTTGGTTACGAATAAAAAACATAAATTATCGGAGGTTATTTTAATGCTCTTAGGAAGTATAGAAGCCGGTGGTACAAAATTTGTTTGTGCTGTTGGTGATGAAAAGTATAATATTAAAGAATCTGTTAGTTTCCCAACAACTAAACCAAATGAAACATTGAAAAAGGCAGTTGAATTCTTTAAGAAATTTCCTGAATTGGAGTCAATTGGAATTGCTTCTTTTGGACCAATTGAAATTCGCACAGACGCCACAAATTATGGTTATGTAACGTCTACCCCTAAACCGGGTTGGAAAAATACCGATTTTGTTGGCGTTATTAAACAAGCCCTTGATATTCCGGTGTTTTGGACAACCGATGTCAATGGCTCAGCTTATGGTGAATATACTGCTTATAAAGAAAAAAAAGAAGACATCAATTCTTTGGTTTATTACACTGTCGGAACTGGGATAGGTGCTGGAGTCATTGTTGATGGCAAGTTTATTGGAAGCCAAGGCCATCCTGAGTTGGGACATGTCTTTGTTAAACGCCATCTCGCTGACCTCTCCTTCAAAGGAACTTGCCCTTACCATGGTGATTGCCTTGAAGGACTCGCTTCCGGACCAACTTTCAAGGCCCGCCTAGGAATACCTGGTCAAGACGTTCCTTTAACTGATCCAACTTGGGATATTGTTGCCTACTACGTCGCTCAAGCAGCTATACAGACAACTCTTACATTCAGACCCCAGAAGATTATAATTGGTGGTGGCGTATCAAGTGAAGCGTTCTTAGTAAAAGTCAGAAAACAATTCAAAACGTTATTAAATGATTATATTGAAGTAACAAATCTTGATAGTTACATAGTTATGCCACTTGTTCCAGAAAATGGATCAGCAACTCGAGGCGACTTTGCATTAGCAATTAAAGCTATGAAATAAAAGATTATTCGCAATAAGTAGAAGAACTAGATCAAAATGAAGTGCCCTATAATAATTAGATTTTTTGTCTAACTATTATGGGGCACTTCAACTTTAATATTGACCAGTTACTTTTGCATACATAACTTTAGTTCTTTTTTACTTTCATCCAAACACGATACAACGTCAATAACCATGTAAACGAAATAATATACGTTGCACTCGTAAAAGCGATGTGCATGCCATACACAAAAACACTACTATCATGAGTAGGATAACTAGTAATGGTATACCCTATCTTTTGACTCATAGCAAAGTACAAAATGGTAGTCACAAGACTTGTTCCGGAAATCATCCCTAGATTTCTAGCCAATGCATTCATCGCTCCAGCAACACCCAACTTTGCCCTAGGTACATTTGTCATAATTAAAGCATTATTAGGGGTTTGAAAAAACGACATTCCCACACCGCCAAGAATTAAGAGCATCCCTACAAATAATAAAGAAGACCCTTCATTAACAACTCTCCAACCGAAAAAAGATAGCGCTAAGACTGTTAATCCAAACAATGTAACATACTCTTGATCAAATTTATCAGCAATATAACCAGCGATTGGTGTTCCAATTAACATTGTGACTGGCCAGATCATCATGTAGATTCCAGACGTTCCAGAAGAGGCACCTCTCAGATTTTCAAAATAAAATGGCAATAATACGTTGATAAAAAAGTTACTTGTAAATATCAGAAAAGCTGCAATCAAACTAATTGTAAATAGTGATGATTTAAAAATTGTTAGGTCCAATAAAGGCTTGTCCGTGTGTAATTCGTGAACAACAAAATAAACTAATAATATTAGTGAACCTACAAACAGGCCAAGTGGAATAACTTCTAAGAATCCTTGCTCTTGTCCAATATTTACACCTAAAAAGAAAATACTAATTGTCAAAAAGAGACTAATAATTCCTAGATAATCAAAATTAATTTTTTTAGTAGTTCTTACTTCTTGTGGCAATACTTTCATTCCAATAATAATTGCTATAATTCCAACAGGTACATTTACCCAGAAAATATATGACCATTTGAAGTGCTCCAATATTAAGCCACCAAGCCCTGGTCCAGTAATTGTTCCTAGTGACACAAACATTGCATTTAAAGCCATTGCACGTGCACGCATTTTCAGTGGTGCCATACCTGTAATAATTCCAAAACTGTTGCTCATGGTCATTGCAGCTCCCAATGCTTGAACAATCCTTGCAAAAAGAAGAAACCACAATCCTGCATTAATTCCAGCAAGCAACGAACCTATTGTAAAAACATAAGTTCCTATCTTAAAAACTTTGATCTTTCCTATCTGATCTCCCAGTCCTCCAAAAAAAGTTAACAATCCTGAAATAAATATTAAATAAATTGACACCGTCCAAGTTGCCTTGTTCATGGGAACTGCTAAATCTTTAGAGATTACAGGTAATGCAATATTAATAATTGAAGAATCCAAAGTTGACATAAAAGTAAACATTCCTACCGCTGCAATTATTAACCATATATTTTGACGTACCTTATTATCCTCATTTTCCATTTCAAACCTCCATCTTTTTGCAATAAATTAACTTTCTCTTTTGAAGTCTTATTATGAAAATGATTTTTTCACTAATTAAACAAAGAAAAAGAGTTGCTTTAGAATTTCCACAACTCTAATAAGAACTATATCAATTTTCTGCAGAAAAGAAAATCAGAATTTATCAAAAGGCTTTCTCACTAATAATTATAAAGCATAGTTTTCAATTGCTGTTGCCACCCCGTCATGGTCATTATCATCGGTAATTACATTTGCCATCTCTTTAATTTTTCCAATTGCATTGCCCATTGCAACACCTGTTCCTGCATATTTAATCATACTTAAATCATTCTGCTCATCACCGATAGCCATAATTTCAGCTGAAGTTATTCCCAGAACTGCCCCTAACTTGGACAAGGCATTCCCCTTGTTAACCCCCTTTGCATTGGCTTCTAGATAAAAAGGCGCACTTTTAGTAAAAACAAGATTATTTTCCAACTTCGCAAATGGTTCCCAATTACTTAATGCCTTGTCCAAAATAACCTGGTCATCAATAAACATTGCCTTAATTAACCTAATATTACTCATCTCAGCTGGTGTACGATAAGATATCCCTAGTGAAACCAAGGTACTCTCATACACTGTATAATATCCAATATCCCTATTTGCCGTATAAATTCGGTCCTCACTGATTGCATGAAAATGCAGATTTAGTTTGCGTGCCAGTTTTTCAAGTTCTAAATAATTTTGATAAGTAATTGGCTGAGAACTGATTATTTTACCCGCAGTTGTTTGGATCACTGCACCACCAAAGCAAATCACATATTGATTATCTTGATTATCAAGATCTAATTCCTTCAACAATTTTCTGACGCCAGAAATTGGTCTTCCAGTACATAACACTACCTTTATATTATTCTTTGTGGCCTGATTGATTGTTCGCTTGACTTTCTCTGTTAATCTTTTTTGTGAATTTACAAGTGTTCCATCTATATCAATTGCAATTAATTTAATTGAGATTATAATCTCCCCATTTCCTAACATATTTTCTTATATTTTCAGAATAACTTTAAATCATTTTGCTGTAAAGCGTTTTCTCTTTTAATAGCTTTCTAGTGACTGGCAGACCAATCCTTGTTACTTTTTATATTCTATGTGATTTTACCCAATGGAAGATAAGATCCTCAAACTTCTTTATTTATTTTTTCAATGTTTTATGCTATATTACTTTTAAAGTAACAACAGCAGAAGGGAAGGTTATTTTAATGGCTAATAATCGTCTAAGCGATTTAATTCATATTCTAGTGTATATTGAGATGCATAATAGTGACAAACTCACAAGCGAACTGATTGCAAGTAGCCTCAATACTAATCCTAGCTTGACACGTAGAATGATGGGACAGTTGCGCAAAGCAAATCTACTTGAAACTACTCAAGGAGCTGCTTGTCCCAAGCTAAAAAGAGATCCAAGTGAAATTACAATTTTTGATGTATATATGGCAACCTGCCCTGATTCTCCGCTGTTAAAAGTCGATCAAAATACTTCGAAGGAATGTCAGGTTGGACATGTTATCCCGACGGTTTTAAATAAATATTACTTAGAAATTCAAAGTACCACAGAAGCAAAGATGCGCAAAGTCACAATCGCTGATATTGCGGATGATGTTAAAATGGATATTGAACATCATCAAAAAAACAACAGTAATTTTGCAAAAATTTAACAATTATTCTTGACACTTTGAATAATTAACAATATACTAGCATCAACAATTACCGAAAGGACGAGATTGAGTATGAGAAAGTCTATTTTATTCACGTTGAATATTTCATGGCAAAGCCAGCATAGTGGATTGTAATTCGTAGTTACGCGGATACAATCTGGCAAACAGTTTGTATCCGTGCTGACTAACTTTCTTGTATTCTAAAAAGAAGTCTGCATGGGTCTACACAGCAGGCTTTGGTTCGAGGGCGACCAGGCAGCTGGTTTGCCCTTTTTATTTGCTCTCATTATTTATAATAAAAAATGGGGAGATCTTAATTATGAAAAGACTTTATGGTTTTATTGCAGCACTAGTTATATTCTTGGGCGTCGCCTTCTTTATGACCCAAAACAATTCGTCAAACACAACAACAAAGAAAGAAGTCCCTACTGTCGGAATTCTACAGTTGATGACCCATCCTGCACTCAATCAAATTCATAAAGGATTTGTGGCGGGACTAAAAGAATATGGTTACATACCTGGTAAGAATATCAAGATTGATTTTCAAAATGCCCAGGGTGATCAGAGCAACTTAAAAACTATGAGTACTAAATTCGTAAATGAAAAGGTCTCATTAATGGCTGGTATTGCTACCCCTGCAGCACAAGCTCTAGCTAATGTAGCCGGTAAGCAAACACCTGTGATTCTTGCGGGAATTACCAATCCTTCTGGAGCTGGTTTGGTTAAATCTGATAAGCATCCTGGAGCTAATGTTACTGGTACCTCAGGTGAATCACCACTTAAAAAACAATTGGCATTAATTAAAAAAGTCATGCCAAATGCTAAAACAATTGGTATTATCTATACATCTTCTGATCATGGTGGCACATATAATGCAAAAAAATTCGCTGCACTTTGCAAAGAAGAAGGAATAAACTATAAACTTTATACTATTTCAGGTACAAATGATATGCAACAAGTTGCTGAACAAATGGTTTCACAAGTAGATGCGGTTTATGCACCTCAAGACAATGAAGTAGCATCTGCTATGAAGACCTTAGTCGAAGTTGGTAACAAATCAAAAATCCCTGTTTTTGCAGCAGCTGACACAATGGTTAAAGATGGTGGACTTGCATCATATGCAATTAGTCAATATAAATTAGGCAAGGTTGCTGGGGAAATGGCTGCACAGGTTCTTAGAGGTCGAAAAACTGCCACCTTCCCAGTTCAGTATGTAACTAAAGGAGAATATGTAATTAATACAAAAGAAGCCAAATTATTAGGAATTACATTACCTGATGACATTGTCAAACAAGCACAAAGCAAAGGAGAGGTTTTCAAATGAGTATGATTGTCTCAAGTATAGGTCAGGGTCTTTTATGGGCCATATTAGGAGTTGCCTTATTTTTAACATTTCGAATTCTGAATTTTCCAGATATGACTGTTGAAGGGACTTTCCCCTTAGGAGCAGCTGTAACAACTGCTGCAATAACACACGGTGTATCGCCTTTGTTAGCTTGTATCCTTGGCTTTATCGCCGGAGCGCTTGCAGGATTATTGACTGGATTACTATATACTAAAGGTAAGATTCCTATCCTATTGGCTGGGATTCTTGTAATGACAGCATGCTTATCAATTAATCTTCGCATCATGGGTGGTTCAAATGTCTCTCTTTTAGGAAAACAGACGATTTTCTCTAACCATTTTCTCGAATCGCTACCTAAGTATTTTGACAGTGTTTTTGTTGGACTAGTCACAGTTGGAATAATCACAATTTTACTAATGCTATTTCTCCAAACCGAGCTAGGACAGGCATTTATCGCAACTGGAGATAACCCTATGATGGCACGTTCTCTGGGAATAAATACCGATTCGATGACCATTATGGGTTTGATGCTTTCTAACGGAATTATTGGCCTTGGTGGAGCTCTCATCTCTCAAAGTAACGGCTATGCAGATATTAACATGGGAATCGGAATCATTGTAATTGCGCTCGCATCAATTATTATTGGTGAAGTTGTCTTCGGTGAACTAACACTCAATCAAAGATTAATTGCTGTAACTTTGGGTAGCATTATTTACCGCTTTGTCATTTTAATTGTTTTACAACTTGGTTTCAGCACAAACGATCTCAACTTATTATCAGCAATAATATTAGCTCTTTGTCTCATGTCTCCTGTACTAGGGAAAAAATTGAGATTGAATAAAATTCTGATGCATGGAGGTTTTAAGAATGCAAAATAAACCGATTCTTTCCCTAAAAAATATTGTGACCACCGTAAATGCAGGCACACCTTCCGAGAATGTTATTTTAAATAACTTGAGCTTGGATATTTATCCTGGGGACTTTATTACAGTTCTAGGTTCAAATGGTGCTGGTAAATCCACATTGTTCAATACAATTGCTGGCAGTTTGGCAATAACTAGTGGTCATATTGTGTTGAATGGAACAGACATTACAAAAGAAACAGTTGAGAAAAGAGCACAACATCTAGGTCGCGTTTTCCAAGATCCCAAAATGGGAACTGCTCCACGGATGACCGTTGCAGAAAATTTAAATTTAGCTCTGCGTCGAGGCAGCTCGCGTAATCTGATGTTCCGCCACTTAAACAAGCACAAACCGCAATTTAAAAAATTAACTAGTATCATGAGTAATGGATTAAGTACTAAGTTAGATGTTGCAACTGAAAATCTTTCAGGTGGTCAAAGACAGGCACTTAGTTTTTTAATGGCTGTTGTAAAGAAACCAGAATTATTATTACTTGATGAACACACAGCTGCCTTAGATCCTAAAACAAGTTTTCAACTAATGACACAAACAAACAACACAATTTCAAAGCAGCAACTAACCTGCTTAATGATTACACATCACCTAGATGATGCACTAAAATATGGAAATCGCTTGATTGTATTAGATAAAGGTAAGGTCGTTTTTGACGTTTCTGGCCCAGAAAAAGAACAGTTAACCAAGGAACGACTCTTAAGTTTCTTTAACGACTTAATTGAAGCTTAGTATACAATTTAATTTTAAATAAATAAGGAGATAAGGCCAAAATATTGGCCCTACCTCCTTATTTATATCAGATGATTATATTCTATAAGTCAAAATTTTCCGCTTAATCAATCTACATTATAACTTTTCTAGGCTTCAGTGTATTTCCTTTTCCGCTACTGTAAATCTAGCTAAATTTTCGAAATCAGGTTGATACCCCAACCCATTTTCTTTAGAGACATTTACAAATGTTCCATCAAGTTCAATTTCTGGCTTGATAATATCCGCATCATAATATCGATGTGAAGCAGCAATATCATTGGGTAACGTATATCCCGGTAGCGTTGCAATCGCAACATTTGCAGCACGTGCAATCCCGGAATCAAGCATTCCACCACACCAACATTCAATCCCATTTTCCATAGCTAATTTTTGTATTTTTTTAGCAATACCTAATCCACCAACACGTGCAACTTTAATATTGATAATTCGACCACTTTTTAATTTCAACATTTTTTCAACATCATCAGGACTAACTATGCTCTCATCCAAACAGATACTCGTTTTTAATTGTGCTTGAAGTGCCGCATGATCAATTAAATCTCCTGGTTCTAGTGGTTGCTCAATCATGATTAAATCCAAATTATCCAGCTTTTTTAACATTTCAATATCTTTTAGACGGTATGCTGAATTTGCATCCGCCATCAGCATAGCATTTGGAAAGTTCTTTCTTACTTCAGAAATATATTCATAATCTTTGCCGGGTTTGATTTTCATCTTAATCCGTCGATAGCCATCAGTAATATATCCCGCGACCGCTTTGACTAGAGCTTCTGGTGATTCTTGTACACCAATGCTGACACCCGTTTCAACTTTTTTCTTATTTCCACCAAGAGCTTCTGCTAAGGTTTGTTTATTTTGTTTTGCATATATGTCCCATAATGCACAATTAATTGCAGATTTTGACATATTATTCATTCTTATATATGCAAAGATTTTGTAAATATCATCTGGATGATCAATTTGGACATTCATTATCTTCGGAAGCATTTGTTTTTCCAATAGATTCCAACTACCGTCTCTAAACTCTTCATTATAGAATGGTACCTCTAATGCAGAAGATTCACCATAGCCAACCGTGCCATCTTGGTCTTTTAGTTCTAGGATTACACACTTCTTATACTTCATTGCCGCAAAACTCGTTTCAAAAGGCTTGTTTAAAGGTAAATCGACTTTATACATTTTTGCACTCTTAATAAACATTACTCTGATCCCCCTATAACTAATTAATTTCTGCATTCTCTTTTGAAGCAGCCATTCTCTCAGTATTGAATGTTAGTGAAACAATAAATGATACCGCTGCTGTAGCTACCAAGAATAAAAATGCTACACTATACGATCCGCCAAATTGTTCTACTAAAATACCAATCAAAATAGGTGCTAAGAATCCTGCCAATTGCCCTCCAAAATTGACAATTCCAACAGAGGAACCATATGACTCCCTTGAAGCTAATTGCGCAAATAGTGCAAAGCAGCCACTAAATGCCATTGATTTAAAAAAGTATGTTAATATTTCGAATGAGATAACACCTGTTAATCCTGTAGAATGATACATTCCAAACATGAATATCGTAGTAAACAGACTTGCTAAAGCAATAAACCATTTCTCTTTTCCTACAAAAAAATGAACCATTAGATATCCACTCAAAATAGCACCCACACCTGCTGCTACAGATGGTAAAGGCACCATCCAAGCAATTCCCGCTAAGTTAATGTGTCTTACTTGTAGTAAATATGTTGGCATCCAAGAATCCAAACCTTTTGTAATCACGCTTAAACCAAAAACGACAATGACAAACTGCCAAATCATTTTATTAAAAATAACCTTTTTTAAAGGTACTTTTTGAGCGCTTCCCGCAAATGTTTGATTCTGTTTTTTAATTGGACGTAATAAGAAAAAGTATGCTATTACAAAAACTAAGCCTAAAATCCCCATTAAATGAAAAGCATTCTTCCACCCAAAAGTTGCAAGAATTGGGGCAATTAAAACAGGAGCAATTGCTGCTCCAACATAGTTTGATGAAACAATTGCTGATGTTGCCTGTGAGCGAGACTTGTAAGTAAATTCTTCCGCAATTTGTTTCAGACTAGCAGAAGGAAATGCACCTTCACCTATTCCAAACAGAACTCGAATAACTAATAATGATGCAAGTGACCACGCAAAGCCTGTCATAATAGTAAAGATAGACCACATAGTAATTGCAATAACTACCGTCAGTTTAGATCCAAATTTATCAGTGAGCCAACCACCTGGAATTTGCATAAAGGCATAACTAAAGAAAAATGCACTTGAAATAACACCTAATTGTGTAGTGCTCAGATGAAACTCTGTTCCAATATACGAAAGAGCAATATTTATTGCTGAACGATCAATAAAACAAATTATAAATGCAATATAAATTAAGATAAAAGTTATTTTTGGCTTTCTTTTCCATCGTTTGATTCATAATCATTTCTCCCTCATGTCTAACTTAGATTAAATTTTCTACTAATTCATATATTAACGTAATACCTTCAACAAACGCTTTTTTACTAATATTCTCATTTACAGCGTGGTTTGCTTGGTCAAAATTTGCAAGAGGTAGTGTATATGTGGGCACTTTCAAAATGTCTGTCCAAATATAGTTGGGCACGGTTCCTGGCATAACAGGTTCTACCAAAGCCTTTCCATCTATTTTTTTCAATGCTTTACATATTTTCGTCACATCTGGTGCATTACTTGCGGTATTACTGGCTGGAACTTCAACTAAATATTCAACCACAAATTCATTTGAATCAGATTCCTCTCTTAATATTTGTTGCAATCCTTTTTTTATTTTAGTGAGGTTTTGACTCCCTACTAGTCTGCAATCTATTTTTAAAGTAGCCTGGTGCGGAATAATTGTTTTTATACCTTTTCCGCTATACCCTGCATTCATTCCCGAAATATTAAAAGTAGGTTCAAACATTAATTTATGATAATATTCTTTATTGTTAGGTGGTAACTTTTTAACACCAGTCTGTTTTTTGATTATCTCTTTTTCATAGGGTAAGGCAGCTATCCACTCCTTTTCTTGTTGATTTGGTTCTCTAACTCCCTCGTAAAAATCTGGAATCAATACTCTATGTTGGGAAAAGTCATAAACTTTATTTAATATATTAATAAGTTTTATGGCTGCATTATCCATAACATTCCCCATATTTCCTGAGTGATTATCCCGTAAAGCAGTATTTGCCGTTAACGCAAGACCCAGTGCTCCCCGATTACCCAATCTCAGAATATGTTCACCTAATTGATTAATTGAACCATCAATCACAAAAGTTGAATCCACATCATGCAACATTTTTTTTGCATCTGTTATTGCTGCTTTCAAGTGCGGGCTTCCTTGCTCTTCTTCACCTTCAATTACAAGCTGAATGCTAAAAGGAAAGGTCCTGTGAAGTTCTTTATACATGTACAATCCAAAAATCACTGCTAATAACTGTCCCTTATTGTCACCCGTTCCTCTACCCCAATATCTACCTCTATCTTTTTTTAGAATAAAGGGATCGTTGTCCCATTCAGTAATATCCCCTGGATTCATCACATCATAATGCCCATAAAATAATTTAGTTGTTCTTGTATCACCAATAATCGTTGCAATAACCAATGGAGAACCTTTTGTGTCGATAACTTCTACTTTTGCACCTAATAATTCTGTTACTAACCTAGCTACAAAAAAGGCAGCAGCTTCCTTATCTTCATTTTCATCAATACTTTTTAGATGTATGAATTCACTGAAAATCTTTTCAAAGTATTCCAGATGTGTCGCAATGAATTTTTCACGATAAAGCTCACTCCTTTTTAATTTTTTTTTAATTTAATGAAATTATATTGCTATACTATATAACTGTAAAATACAATGTGTGCAATAGACTATAACAAAAAAGTTATATAAGGAGGTAATTATGCGTCTTTTACAATTACATTACTTTATCGAGGTTGCTGAAACTGAAAATGTCTCTCAAACTGCCAAAAAACTGCATATCTCCCAACCTGCTCTTAGCCGTAGTATCAGAGAACTTGAACAAGAACTTGGTGTTGAATTTTTCTCACGCAACAAACATTCACTCGAATTAAATCCTCAGGGTAAATCTTTTCAACATAATATTCAAAAGGCACTCGAAATGATAGATAGTGCCGTTATCGATGCTCGAAGACTTAATGAGTTAAAAGGGGCTGTGCCATAAGTCCTTCAAAATAGAAGAGATTAGTGAAAATCGTTCTTTGATTTTCACTAATCTCTTCTTTTGGTTTATAAAACAGTTATAATTGGTGCCTTTCGCCACCAATTTTCTAATATTCATTGCCATCAAGGCAATTCCAGCTTCCCTTTTTACCTTCTCAAGACCTCTAACCGAAAATTTTTTAAAACCCAAACAAGCCTTCAATCCACCAAAAACTGATTCAACATCTATTTTACGTTGTCCGTAAATTGAACCAGTTTGGTGATTTGAAAGCAACTTGCGTTCCTTAGCTTTGAAATACTCCCATGCGCTATTAATACTTATTTTACGAGGATTTCCGTTTTTAGTGAATGCTCGGTGATCAATTTTAAAATCGTTATCGTATTTGTTTGCCTGATACTCTTTAAATTCACGTACAAATCCGTACTTATCTTTGCGCTTACGGTAAGCATAAAAACTAAATCTAACTCCCTGCAGATCAATAAAATAATCGTCTTTAGGATGATACGCCCAATTCATGACCTTACGGTCATCACTTTTCCATTTGCGACTATTTTCTTTTAACATTGTCCCATATGGAATTAACGCTGTATGTTCAGGTAATTCATCTTCGAGATATCGATAATTTGATTCTGAACCGTATCCTGCATCAGCCACAATATACTTACCTAAAGTTCCAGCTGCTTTTTGTTGCTGTAAAAAAGGAATTAATGTTTTGGTATCTCCTGGATTTTGAAAAATGCCGAAGGCAGTTACAAATTGTTTACTTGTGGCGATTTGTAGATTATAAGCCGGTTTTAGCTGTCCGTTGAGCATTGGATCTTCCTTAACACGCATGAAAGTTGCATCATGATCTGTTTTTGAATAACTATTTCTTTTACCATAAATTCTGGTTTGTATTTTATGAGCTAATAATTTAGTTTGCCGTAACTTAAGTTTTCGTTTTAAAGATTTTAGTTTTCGACGCCTTGACTTGTCTGGGTTTGGAGAGATATGTTCTTTTTCAATCTTTTTATTCAAATCTTTCAAGTCATTTTCTAACCGCAAGGTAATTTCATCAAGCATTTCTAAAGTAAGATCTGTCTCTGCTGGGAGCTGACACTTAAACTTAGCGTCATTTAATTCTTCCAGAAGGGTTATAATCGCAGAGCGATTAAGCTTGTCAAAACGAATCGTATTCTTACGCCAAACAAAACTATATTTATTGGCATCAGCTAAAATTTTAGTCCCGTCAATAAAAGTAACTTCATCAATAAAATTGTTTTGTTTCAGATATTTGGTTAGTTTTAGAATACATTGATTAATCAAGCTCTCAACTTCATCTGAAATTCTAAAACGACAAATTGTTCGGTAGGCTGGAACCTGTTCTTGTGTCAGCCAACGGGCTGCCAAATTCTCCTCTGCCAAGGTATTAATACGGCGACTACTAAAGATACCTTTTGTGTACGCAAACAAAATTAATTTTAAAAGTACACGCAGATCATACTTACGCGGTCGTCCAAAGATGTAAGGATCATTAATTTTAAGGTCTTCAACTATTTGATTAATCATCCGTGCAGGATGATTTTCTTTTGGCTCCCAGTCAGTTTTAATACTAAGTACAGTCTGATTTATGTTATAATTATTGTACATTTTGATTATCCTTTCTATAGGGGTATTGTTTTTGAAAGTACTGGCTCCAACCAGTGCTTTTTTATTTTTAATTATACCAAAAGAGCTTCACCAGAAAAATCATTACTTTCTCTGGTGAAGCTCTTTCACTTAGGGACTTATGGCACAGCCCCATTCAACGTACATCACCACTTATTCCGGAAATTATTCATCATATCAAAAAATTAGTTCCGGAAGTAGATATTCAGCTTGCACAACATGGCCTAGGAAGTGATTGGTTGGATCGTTATGATTTTGAATTCTCCACTCATCCAATTAAGGGCAACGAAAATATCTTACTGCTTGCTGAAGAGATACTTGTCGCGACAAGTATCAATTCTGAATTATCTTCCTTTGATACAATTAAACTGGAACAATTAAAAGAACAAAAAATTATTATGACCTCTCCAACTCCATTAAGAGAAATCATTGAGGATCATTTTAAAAAATCAAAAATACTAATTAAACCCGAATTTGTAACAAGTGACCTAAGTACTTTATTTGGTTTGATTTCGGAAAATATTGGAATAGGTTTCATTCCTGAAATGTCCTGGAATACAACAGTAAAACCTCGAATTCATCTAGCTCATTTAGGACCAAATACTTTAAAACGAAAACTTTATTTAAGTTATCTTCCATCATTGGAGGAACGAAAATATCATGACAGTGTGAAAAATGCTATTTTAAAATATTTTGAAACATTGACCACAAAAATATAATTCATTTATTGTAAAATTTGATATCTACCCTAGTTTGATCCAATCTCAATATGTTTGTACTCACTCAAGTTATTCAATTGACTATTCTTACTTTTCTTTGCTACATTATGACTGTATTAGGCAGTTAGGATTAAATTTAGAGGGTAAGTCAATTGGAAAAAGCCGGTCATAAAAGACTTGATAATACAATTGTCAACAAAGACAAAATTGATGCTGAAATCAGCTACATAAAATAAAAATAGGTACTCTCTTCTGAGAGCACCTATTTATTAAATTAATTTTCTAGTTCATGCTAAACTATTTTGTTTTTTCAGTACCAAATACTGGTCGTACCAATACTCCTAGCAACACTACGCCAATTGCTGCAATCACTGAACCAGCAAGAAAGTTACCAGCTACAAAAACTCCTAGTGCAGTTGTTGCAATTAATCCAAAGATAGTTAAAAAGATACCTAACTTCTGAATCATATTTAAGCGATTAAATTCTCGATAAAAGCCTACTTCTAAGAGTAAAACACCAATAACTGCGATAGTTCCAAATAGAACGTGTCCGAATACCATAATGATTTCCCCCTTTTTTAACTTCTTGAATTTAAACATGATTATAGGCTAGAGTATATCAATCATTTTAGTATCTCGTCAAGTAGATTGTGTAAAATGCTTTTTAGTGATATTTTCTCATTAATTCAGCTAAATGAACCTGCTGTGTAACAAATTCGTGGGTACGACAAACATAATCATGTTCACGTCCAATTTTTGCAATATAGCCATTAATGTAATCTACTTCTGTAGGTCTTCCCTTAGAAAAATCTTGATACATGGAAGGATAATGATATTTGAGTGCATGACTTGTAGTTGTAACTGAATCAATTTCTTCTTGTCTGGTCTCTATTAGATAAATCCCAGCTCTTTCACATGCATCATATGCTTCATCAAACAACTGACGAGCCATTTGTGGAACACCCTCATACTCAATAAACTGTCCCATTTGAACTTCGAACATTGTACACAAAGTATTAACCACTGCATTGAAAACAACTTTCGACATACACATCCCAAGATAATCTTCTACAACAATAGGTCCTAAATATGCCTTTTTCAAATCCGTTATAAATTCTGTAACATTGCTAGGAACACTTTTGCTGGCATACATGGCAAGATGCATAACTTCTGCACCCTTTTCCCCCATGAAATCAACATCTGCTGGTCCATCCAATCTTGTGGCAATCATAGCGGTACCACAAATTATTTTCTCAGGTGCAAAGTATTGAGCGATTTTTTCAAAATGTCCCATTCCATTCATCGCGGAAAAAACATATTGATCATCATGAAAAAGCTCAGCCTTGGCATCGCGTGCGAGTTCTTCATCAAGTTGCATCTGTTTTTTAAAAATTATCCATACATCGGGATGACCTTGATATTCTTCTGGGTAATAAATATTAATTGGGACAACTCGCCGATTTTCATGATCTCTGGCAACAGAAACACCACCTAATTCACGAACTTTTTCAACATTTGGTTCCCATGTATCAATGAAATCAACTTCAACTCCTGCGTTTTCTTGCAACATAACCCCGTAGCGATACCCCATTGCACCTGCACCAATAATTCCATACTTCATAATATCAACATCTCCTTTTTATTTTTAACACAAAAAATGCCCTTAGATTGATGATGAAATCAATCTAAGGGCGTTTATAAACGCGGTACCACCTTTTTTCGAACTAAAAAGTTCATCTCAAAGGAAATAACAAAACTGTTATTCCAACTTCGTAATGGAAGTATCCATCTCGCCTCTAAAAGCAAGCTCTCAAACATACCTCTCGTAAATTAGTTTTGATATGTTCACACCACCACATATTCTCTAAGCAAAACTAAACTACTAATATCTACATTTGAATAAATTTAGTCTATCAATATTGGTATAAGTTTATCCTTAGTAACTTAGGATGTCAATCTTTTTTTAATAAAAAACTAATTTTAATTTCATTTTATATAACATTAACTTTTCTTCTAAAATCTATTGACTACAATAAAAAAAAGGATTAGACTTCACATATATTAAAGAAATATGAGATAACGTGTTGAGGAGAAGCTTTATTGATCAGTCGGATTTAGCGAGCCTTGTATTGGTGAAAGAAGGTATCCTAGATTAATAAAAATCATCTCTGAGCGTAGTGATTGAAATTACAATACATAGTAAATCACTTTGGGTGCACCCACTATAGTGCTGACGAATTGTTTTTTTTAGTTCGAATAGAGACTCACTTGTGAGTGAACAAAGGTGGTACCACGCAAAGGCGTCCTTTAGACATTGTCTATTGGATGTCTTTTTTCATTTTCATTATAAAATCTCATAAAACATTATTAGGAGGAATTCTCATGAAATTTACAGTATTAGGCTCAGGCGCTATGGGTTATCGTTATGGTGTTTTACTTCAAGAAGCGGGCAATGATGTTGACTTTGTTGATACTTGGGAACCGAATGTTGAAGCTGTTAAGAAACAAAATGGGGTCTTGGTATCACGAGATCACGAAAATAAACATCTTACTCCTATTAAGATGTTTTATCCTGAGGAATACACTGGAAATCCTGATGTATGGGTTGTTTTTGCAAAACAAATGCAACTTGAAAAACTGCTTCAACGAATGGCACCTAAATTCAACGACAGACAATATGTCTTGACTTGTATGAACGGAATGGGACATGTTGAAAAGCTCTTGAACTATTTTAAACCAGAAAAATTAATTGCTGGAACGGCGCTTGTTGCTACTGTTTTAAATGGACCTGGTGATGTTGATTTCATTGGGGCTCGCGGAGCTGGAACAATGAATCTAGCAAATTATACTGAAAAACCAGATGAAATGACACACAATATTGTAGCTGAACTTGAAAAAGCACAATTCAATCCTACTCTAACTACTAATTTCTTAGGTACACTAATGGCCAAAGTTGTTTTCAATTCTGTTGTTAATACACTGTGCACACTTTTTGAAATTACCATGGGAGAATTCGCAAGTTATCCAAGTGCTGATGAACTAAGTCGCCAGTTAATTAATGAGGCTTATGATGTCTGTGAACGCGCGAATATTACTATGATTAATTCACGGCAAGAGGAACTAGACAGTGTTAACTATGTATCCAAAGTTGCCAATCCACTACATTACCCTTCGATGTACCAGGATATGTCAAATAACCGACCAACAGAAGTTGATTACATTAACGGCTATATCGTTGAATTAGGTAGAAAATACCGTTATGAGGCAACAACTCATGCATTCTTGACTCATTTAGTTCATTTGGCAGAACATACACGACATCATTAAAATAAAGAACAAAAATACCGTCCTTAAAAAGTTTGTTACCAATCTAACTTTTTAAGGACGGTTTTAGTTTATTTAAATCTTTTAATTTACATAAATTTCGACTTATAACTTATATTACAATGCTTCTTTAATTGCTCTATTTACACTATCTTTTTGTTCATCAATGAGTTTGACACGACTTTCAATCACTTTTATGTCCATCTTAATCTCACGTGTCAATCCAGGCACCGCCAATTTAGGTTCAAAAAACTCTTTAAATTCAGATAACCTTTTATCTGTACGTAAAATTCGTGCAATTACTGTGATAAAAGTTGTAAACTCCATGTCACCGCCAACGGTATCTTCCAACCATTGCCACTCGTTTCTAATCCAATCCCAAGCTAATTGCTCACCTTCATCATTTGCTAATACTCCCGTAAACCAGGCACGTAAATCTTGTGGTTTGATTGTTTCAGCATCTTCAAATTTGTCAACAAGTTCCCTAAGGATTACTGGATCCTTGGCACTTGTTAATGCCCCACAGATATCTGCTTTGTAGCTGCCATCTGCTGATTGTCGATGTTCTTCCAACAACTGACTAAATAGTTCAGAACTACCAAAATTCTTAACTTCATTTACTAATATTGCTGCACGAACGTCTGCCTGTAAGCTTAATAATTTATCCTTATTAGCGACAAAAAGTTCATGTGCTTGTGCAATAGCCTGTTCATTATCTCCATATATAGCTGCACCAACAACATATGGTCTTGTTAGTTGATCATCAACTGATTCATTTGGTGTTTGCTTCCAACCCAAACGTTCAATTTGATGCTCACTTAATTTATTATAAAGCTCTTTTAAATTTTGTTCTTCCGTAGTATGTGGTGTTACAAATTTCCGTAAGTTCTTCGTTACACTGTACAGTGCTGTGTTAACTAGTGCATATTTACTATCTGCAAACTTGCTAAGCAATGGTACGATTGTTTCATATGAAACTTGATTTCCTTCAGCTAACAAGCGTAAGTCCTGAAGAATTTGCAGTTGCGTAATTGAATCATATTTTGTAACATCGCCTAAGATATCACTTAACAACGTATCATCATATTTAACGATAAAGTGTGAGTTATTACCTACATTAATACGTAAAGGCTCACCGTTTTTCTCCCGCAAACTCTGGTATCCAGCAATGGTGATTTCCTTTTCCGACATAATCGTAGGAATCTCAGCGTAATTACTACTTAGTGGAATTTGCCATTGACGTTTTACATCATGTCCTTCACCAATAAAGAATTGTTGCTGTGATAAAACAACATCATTATTTACAACTTTTGCTGTTACTACAGGATAACCTGGTTGCTCTAACCAAGAATTAATTATTGCCAATACATCCATTCCTGATGCCTTACCCAGTGCATTCCATAAATCAGCACCAGTTGCATTATTATATTGATGTTCTTCAAAATAATTCTTTAACCCTGCGCGTAAAGCATCATCACCAATTAATGCTCGAACCATTACTAGCATCCTAGCTCCCTTAGCATAAACAATCGCTCCATCAAAAAGTGCATCAATTTCAGCAGGATTTTCGACTTGAACATGAACTGACTGGACCCCATCAGTTGCATCTCTTTGTAATGCAGCAGGTGCTTCTGCAGCTTGGAAAGTTTCCCAAATTCTCCATTCAGGCTCTAGAGCATCAATTGCCACGTATTCCATCATATTAGCAAAACTTTCATTCAACCACAGGTCATCCCACCACTTCATAGTTACTAAGTCACCAAACCATTGATGTGCCAATTCATGGGCAATTATGGTTGCAACAAGCTGTTTCATATCCAATGATGTGTTGTCAGGATCCAATGTTAAGTATGCTTCACGATAAGTCACCAAGCCCCAATTTTCCATTGCTCCTGCTGAAAAATCAGGCAAGGCCAGTTGCCATGAATGTGGAAGTGGGTATGGTGTTTCATAGAAATCTTCATAAAATTCAATTGAACGCTTTGCGATATCCAAACCAAAGTCTAGTTCATTAGGCTTATGTGCTTTTGTTGCAAAAACACCAATCTTAACTCCACTTTTAGTCTCAGTATACTTAGCTTGCAAATCTCCAAATGCAAATGCCACTAGATATGTTGACATCCGAACAGTCGTATCAAAATAATGTACGCCATCTTCAACATGATTTTCAGGCATATTGGCCAGCGTCAATTCTCCTGGTTTCTCATCATATTTCAAAGCCAAATCAAAAGTTGCTTTCGCCTCTGGTTCATCAATACATGGAAATGCTTGGCGTGCAAAGTTTGTCTCAAACTGAGTTCCAATAATCTGTTTTTTGACACCATCAACTTCATAATAAGACGGATAAATTCCCATCATCGAATCAGTCAATTTTGTCTCGTAATCAATCTTGACTTCGACTTCACCCAGTTTATCTACAGTCAGGTGGAGAGCATCATTGGCTTCATCAAGCTCAAACTCTCTTTGCTTCCCACTTACCTCAACCAAACTAATATTCAAGTTCTTTTGATGAATTGCAATATCAGTACTTTTAGCAACCCCTGTTATTTTTACCGTACCTTTTATCCTTTTTGTTTCTCGATTTACATCAATATAAATATCATAATGTGCTGGTTGGAAATCATTGTAAAATCGTGTTATTTCAGTCATATTTTCTCCCCGCTTTATCAGAATATAATCATTATACATCCTTACGGTATCAACTTGAAACAGACAAGTTTCATATCTTTTATTTTTGAATGTATCAACTGTTGCTAATTTAAATAAGGAGCTGGGTCAAAAGTGAAGTGCCATAAAAAAGTTAGACATGTTTGTTTTAATTATTAGTTAGATACTGTTTACGATATTCGACTGGAGTTAATCCGTGACGCTTAAGTGAAATTCGCTGGTTATTATACCAAGCAACATAATGTTCCACTAATGTACTTAGTTCACTGAGCGAAGTAACCTTAATGCGCCTTAAACATTCACGTTTAAGCATACTGAAAAAGCTCTCAACTGGAGCATTGTCTAAACAATTTCCCTTACGGGACATGCTTTGAATGAAATGATGATGTCTTAGTTTAGCTTGATAATTGGTCATTTGATATTGCCATCCTTGATCAGAGTGTAGAATTGGTTTAGTTGTTGCGGGAATCTTTTTAATGACTGTCTCAAGGGTTTGATCGATTAAAACACGATTGGGTGTTGAACTAACTTTAGCGGCTAAAACTTCATTACTAGCCTCATCAATAACTGTCGAAATATAACCCCATTTTCCACACGTAAGTTTAAACTGACTGACGTCAGTATGCAAAACAGTATATGGTTTATGGGCCTTGAATTGTTGCTTGAGCAAGTTAGGTACCACCTGTCCAACATGACCATGATATGAGTTGTACCGACCAGAATGTTTTGAAAAAAGAGTAACTTTCAGACCCATAGAAAACATAATTTTACGAACAGTTTCTAGACAAAGTTTAACATGATGCTGTTTTAAAACAAATCTCATGCGACGATAACCATAAGTTTGATGAGAGCGGGCAAATTCTTGCCGAATAATTTGTTTAACCTGACGATATTTATCAGGCCGGTTTAGACAAGCTAAATGATAGTAATACGTCGAACGCGCAAGTCCCGCAACTTTTAAGAGCGTAATAAAGGGATAATCACGCCGCAATTCGTTAATTGTTTTAACTTTTAGTGCTGTTTTTTGTTTCGAATTACGGCATCCAATTTTTTTAGATAAACATTCTCAATTTTAGTATAGGAAAGTTCCTGTTCTAAATGTCTGATTTGTTTTTGTTGTCTCTCTATTAACTGTTGTTCGGTCTTTTTCTTGGATGTTTCTTTCTTTTTCTTAACCATCTTGGGTCGTCCTATCTTAGATGAAATTACGGCTTTAATTCCAAATTGCCGCATTAATTTAAGCCAATTATAAACGACTGTGTGGCTGATATCAAAGTGGATGGCTGTTTTTTGAATACTGGTAGAATGGTTCAAGTAATAGGTAATAACCGCTACCTTGAAATCATTAGAATAGTGTCGGCGTTTAAGCTGTTTAAGACCGGTAGGGCCAAAAGCTTTATAACGCGACACCCAAATTACTAATGGAGTATCACTCGGCATCTTATATTTCAGACACAGTGTGTGGAGTGAATTTTCACCATTTAAATATTCTTTAACTACTTTCAACTTAAAGCTGTAGGTATAATTACGTGTCAAAAAAGCACCTCCAAAACTTGATTTACATGTCCAAGTTTTGTAAGGCACTTCACTCATGTCACACTCACTTTTTTTCGAAAAATGTTCTCTTATCAGTGATAGATTTTATCTATTATGGCAATCTAGTAGTCTTTTTATTAATTGTTAACTATAAGTGCTTGTCCAACATAAATAGTGTCAGAACTTAAATGATTTGTAGATTTAAGTTGTGTAACAGTTGTATTATATTTAACAGCTATTTGCCACAAGGAATCTCCAGATTTAACGGTGTATGTCTTTTTGGTTGAAGAAGTGGCCGAACTAGAGCTGCTATTAGTTGTTGAGCTAGTTGCTGTTGTTTTACTTGAAATTTTTAGTGTTTGTCCAATATAGATTGTATTAGTGTTCAAAGAATTCAATTCTTTTAATTTAGTTACCGTAAGTCCATACTTATTAGCGACAGCCCAAAGTGAATCCCCAGACTTAACGGTGTAAGTCGAAGCCGATGAAGTTGAAGAAGTGCTTGAACTTGACTGACTAGAGCTAGAAGTTGAATTCGAAGAGCTAGAGCTACTATTGCTGTTAATTGATTGTGAAGCAGAATTAGAAACTTTCAAAGACTGTCCAATGTAGATAATATCGGAAGAAAGATTGTTCCAACTCTTCAAATTAGCAACAGAAATCCCATACTTATTAGCGACAGCCCAAAGTGAATCCCCAGACTTAACGGTGTAAGTCGAAGCCGATGAAGTTGAAGAAGTGCTTGAACTTGACTGACTAGAGCTAGAAGTTGAATTCGAAGAGCTAGAGCTACTATTGCTGTTACTTGATTGTGAAGCAGAATTAGAAACTTTCAAAGATTGTCCAATGTAGATAGTATTGGAAGAAAGATTGTTCCAACTCTTCAAATTAGCAACAGAAATCCCATACTTGTTAGCGACAGCCCAAAGCGAATCCCCAGACTTAACAGTGTAAGTCGAAGTTGATGAAGTTGAAGAAGTGCTTGAACTTGACTGACTAGAGCTAGGAGTCGAAGAGCTAGAGCTACTATTGCTGTTACTTGATTGTGAAGCAGAATTAGAAACTTTCAAAGATTGTCCAATGTAGATAGTATTGGAAGAAAGATTGTTCCAACTCTTCAAATTAGCAACAGAAATCCCATACTTGTTAGCGACAGCCCAAAGCGAATCCCCAGACTTAACGGTGTAAGTCGAAGCCGATGAAGTTGAAGAAGTGCTTGAACTTGACTGACTAGAGCTACTATTGCTTGATTGTGAAGCAGAATTAGAAACTTTTAAAGACTGTCCAATGTAGATAGTATTGGAAGAAAGATTGTTCCAACTCTTCAAATTAGCAACAGAAATCCCATACTTGTTAGCGACAGCCCAAAGTGAATCCCCAGACTTAACGGTGTAAGTCGAAGCCGATGAAGTTGAAGAAGTGCTTGAACTTGACTGACTAGAGCTAGAAGTTGAATTCGAAGAGCTAGAGCTACTATTGCTGTTACTTGATTGCGAAGCAGAATTAGAAACTTTCAAAGACTGTCCAATGTAGATAATATCGGAAGAAAGATTGTTCCAACTCTTCAAATTAGCAACAGAAATCCCATACTTGTTAGCGACAGCCCAAAGCGAATCCCCAGACTTAACAATATATGATGAAGTCGAAGAGCTGCTAGCAGAACCAGTGGTGGAGCTGTTAGAGTTAGATGTTGAAGAAGAACCAGTAGAACTTGTTGAAGAACCAGTAGAACTTGTTGAAGAACCAGTATCATATTTTGTTAGACCATATAGATTAATAATGTTCAAAAGCTTTGTAGCATAACTAGGATCAGTTGCATATGTACCATACTTACCCTTGGCTAGGTTAGATGCAGCAATTGAAACCGAAGATGCATTAGCCTTGGTCGAATTGCTGAAATTATTAGAGATTAGCTTTGCATATGCAACTAATGAGTCACTATAACTGCTATAAGATTGAAATTTAGCAGAAACAGTATGGTAAGCACCGCTATAGTATTCTTGAGTATTCATAGTAATATAGCTACCAGAACCAGAATATTTAATTCCAAAGAGATTGTGAGCTTTGGTAGACAGAGTACTAGAACCCCAGCCGCTTTCAGTCGCGGCTTGCGCAATCATTAGAGATGCGTAGAGATTATATTGTTGTGCAACTTGTTGTGCAGAACTAGCAATACTATTAATAAAAGTAGCTACCTTTACAGGTGCAGAAGTCAGCGAAGTTGTATTCAATGTAACACCACTCACAGATGAAACCGATGAACTGGTTGAGCTACTGGAACTAGAAGTTGCCGAACTTTGTGAACTTACAGAGCTACTTGAAGCTACAACGGAAGATTTTTGAGCAGCGCTACTTGAAGAGCTGCTTGCTATTGTTGAGTTAGCAGAACTAGTTGGAGTTGAAGCAGATGAAGCAGATGAACTAGTTGAGTTGGCTGAACTTGTACTGGAAGCCAGTGTGCTGCTACTTCCGCTAGAATTTGTAGATCCAACAGTAGAAGTGACTGTATTTTGAGCAGCTGTAGTATCGGCTTTTGCTTTAAAAATTGGCAAGGTAGCTGAACCAAGTAAAAAACCTGTGCCAACGTATGAAGCTGTTCGGCTGATACCTTTAATATGTTTGATTTGCTGTAAGTATTTTTGACGAGCAATTCGTTCTTTACGTTTTTTCAAAAAGTTCACTTCCTTAAATAAATTATTTTTTAAAATTTAATTTCAATATTGACATATAAGGATAAGTACAGTATAGCAAAAGTATATTGTAATATGAACTAAAATTGCCAAGATAAACTGTTACAATAACATTACAACTATAGTAAACGATATATATCGGTCGCGCGCACGCTGCGGACGTTTTCAGTAATAATTAAAGCAGCCGGATCAGTTACTGCGATAATAGGTATAATTCTTGCTAGGTTTTTAGAAGAACAAATAAAATAGATAATGGGTTTTGTTGATTTGCTGTAAAAACCAGTAGCCTGCAAGAGTGTAACACCTTGACCTAATGAATCAGAGATTGCTTGCGCGATGTTGTTGCTGTGGGATGAAATTATCTGAATTACCTTTTTTGAACCAAACCTTTCTAGAGCAAGGTTAGTTATTTTGGCAGAGATATACAGTTCTATAACTGTTAACAATGTATTTTCAAAACCAATAATAAAAACGGATGGAATAGCGACGGCTAGGTCAAAAAATAGTGTAGCTGACCCGATAGGTATTCCAAGATATTGGTTACAGATTTTTCCTAAAATAGTGCTGCCTGCAATAGATCCTTCGGCATTCAAAATTAGTCCCATTGAAATGCCAGTTAAAACGCCACCAGCAATAGTCGGAATAATAGTCTGTTGTGTGTGATAAGTATAAATAATGGGTAACCTCAAAAAAATAGAGAGCCAAATAATTGCCCAGAGTGACAGTAGAATTGTTTTTCGTTTAAGATACTTTAATCCAATCAGTAACAAAATTCCGTTAAGAACAAGATTTGTTAGGTACGTTGGAATTTGTAAAGTATAAAAGGCAATTGTTGTTAAACCAGTAACTCCCCCTTCACCCAGTCGTGTTGGAATAAGAAAATAATTTATTGAGATTGCATATAATAAAGAACCTAATGTAATATAGAATAATTTGCGAGCTGTTTGTATGATCAGCATCTCCTCTCATCAGTGCAAGTTTAAGTATAAATATAATGATTTTATAAGACAAGATAGTAGACAATATTTTTTGCACGAGTATTATTTTGAATAGAATAAATATTTGCTTATTGATGAATTTCTGGCATACAATTGGAATAATTAGGTAATGGAAGGAATGATTGCAGTGAGAATAACGAGACATGAACAGCCAACAACTACTAATGGGGAACCAACTGAAATTGAAAGTAGTTTTCCAGAGTTTGAATTAAAAGGTACACAAGGTGAAACAGTTAAAAATTCAGATATCAGTGGAAAATATACATTAATCAGTGTTGTTCCAGACATTAATACTCGAGTATGTAGCCTTTCAACCAAAAAGTTTAACGAGGATGTAGACTCTTTTCCGAATATTAATTTTTTGACTATTTCGACTAATACAATTGAGCAACAACAAGATTGGTGTGCTGCTGAGGGTGTAACAAAGATGAAGTTACTTTCTGACGCAGAGGGTTCCCTTGGAAAAAGTATCGGGATTTTTGTGGAAGACGGAAGAGTTGATGCTCGCAGTATCTGGATTCTTAATCCTGACGGAGAAGTAGCATATCGTGAATTGATTATTGAACAATCAAACGAACCAAATTATCAGGCAGCTTTAGACTTTTTGAACAAAAATAAATAAATCTTGTAGTTTTAAATACAAGATAAGAATAATACACCTTATATCAGAAGGGTTTCTCTGGTATAGGGTGTATTTATTTGTGTGAATAAAGATTATGAGTATTTTTTTTGATTATTGAGATAGAAAAAACTGGATGAAATTTAGAATATACCAAAAAAATAATGACAGTTACCTCTGAAAATACAATTAACTATTTATCATTTTTTAGATTTTCAGTTTCATCTTCACTTGATAAGCACATTGCCTTTTTAAGACCTCGTGTACATTCGGCCTGAATTGTTACGTGCCTAATATTGTATTTATCTTTTAATATATTTTCAATACTACTATATATTTTCTCGGTTTCGCTAAGTGGCAAATCTGAAAGGTTAACATGTACAGATGCCATTAACTCATTTTCATTGATTGACCAAGAGTGAAAATGATGAACATCTTTTATTTCTGGGATAGCTAATAAATCATTTTTAACATGATCAACATCAATATCTGGAGAACCTTCCATGAGAATTCTGAATGTCTGCTGGA
The DNA here is from genome assembly GCF_019443985.1 of Liquorilactobacillus hordei DSM 19519. Taxonomy (NCBI): domain Bacteria; kingdom Bacillati; phylum Bacillota; class Bacilli; order Lactobacillales; family Lactobacillaceae; genus Liquorilactobacillus; species Liquorilactobacillus hordei. The sequence continues at coordinate 427,881 of NZ_CP049303.1, read as the reverse complement.
TAATTGGCAGAGACTCGTACGCAATATAGAGCGATACTAAGATAGTGATAACAGGATCAATCCAAGTAAGATTAAAAAAGTAAATAAAAATAGAACCGATTATTACTCCAACTGAGGCAAGAGAATCACTTAACAGATGTAAGTAGGTAGCCTTAATATTAAGATTATTACTTGCCCCAACGTGCAATAAGAGGGCGGCTCCTAGATTAGCAATGAAACTAACGACTGCGACCCAAAACATAATTGCTCCTTTAACAGTTTCGGGATGCTGAATACGATTAATACCTTCAAATAATAAGAATAAAGAGATTAAGATTAGGATGATTGAACTAAGTAAAGCAGTCAAGATTTCTACTCGTCGATACCCGTAAGAGTTTTTGGGAGTGGCTTTTTTATGTCCAATTAGATTAGCAATATAACTCAGAACTATCGAGAAGGTATCGCTGAAATTATGAAATGCGTCAGAAATCAGTGATAGACTTCCAGAAAGCAGTCCGCCCACTAATTCAAAAAAAGTAATTAAAACATTCAGAGTCGTGACTGATAAAAATCTTAAGTTTGTATTTTTAGATTGTTCCATAATTACTACTCCCTCTCTATGACAATATGAGTATATGTTCATATCATCTTAAATATAGCACTGTGAGTTAAGAAAAACAATGAGAATCTATCTTGAACTTTAAGAAAATAAAAAAGAGACTCTTCTGTAGTAATTATTGCAGGTATTTGAGGTATTATCAGTATATAGATAAAAAGGAGGAATATCGATGGAAAAATTCTTTGATTTTGGTAATGGATTGAAAGTTAACCGTTTGGGGTATGGAACAATGCAATTACCTGGAAAAGGTGTTTGGGGTCCTGCCACAGACGTTAATAACGCTGTGGAGGTAATCACAACTGTAATTGATCATGGAGCTGATTTTATTGATACTGCTGATTCATATGGCCCGTTCTTTGCTAATCTTTATTTGAAAGAAGCATTAAAACAACGTCCTAATAAGAATGTAATGGTAGCCACAAAAGTTGGTTTTACTAGACAAGGGCCAGGACAGTGGACTCCGAATGGACGTCCAGATTATCTAAGGCAACAAGTCGAATTAAACTTATTTTCGTTAGGATTGAAGCAAATTGACCTTTTGCAACTTCATAGAATTGATAAAACCGTTCCGCTTGAAGATCAGCTTGGGGTTTTAAAGGAATTACAGAATGAAGGAAAAATAAAGCACATTGGATTGAGCCAAGTTTCAATTTCAGAAATTCAGGCAGCACAAAAAATTGTTCCAATCGTATCCGTTCAAAATAGATATAATTTGATAGATCGTGCTGACGAGGATGTATTGAAGTTTGCTGAGGAAAAACATTTAGCCTTTATTCCTTGGTTCCCACTGGCAACAGGGAAGTTAAGTGAAGATGGAAGATTATTAAAGATAGCAGATAAATATGGTGCAAGTCCTTCACAGATTGCATTAGCATGGTTACTGAAGAAGAGTCCAGTAATAATGCCAATTCCCGGAACTAAGTCAAAAGAACACGCAGTTCAGAATTTAAAAGCGGCTGAAATTGAATTAACAGATGCAGAATTTAAAGAGCTTGAAAATATAAAATAGTTGTCATGAGTGGGAGTGTGACATAAGTCGGGAAAATTTGAGTACTAACCCGAAATTATGAACATAGCGAGTACTTTGCTATGAGTAATTCGAAGTTAGACGGAGAATTTTGACTTATGGAACACGTTTATATGGAATAATTAGCGAGGTTGGGTTAAAATTTAACTTTTGGCACAGCCTCGTAATATTGATTGTGCAAGAATTAACAATCTTTTAGTGGAGGGACTGGCGGTAAAATGGATTTTAGAATTGAGAGCGATACAATAGGGCCTGTAAATATTCCAGTAGACGCTTTGTGGGGAGCACAAACGCAGAGAAGTCGGCAAAATTTCAAGGCAGGGAATAAAATGCCATTAGATGTGATTAGAGTATTATTGATAATTAAAAGATCAGCTGCAGTGGCTAACTGTCAATTAGGAAAAATGACTAAAGAAAAAAGTGACTTAATTGTTAAAGCCGTAGATACTTTGTTACGACTTGAGAATTCGGAGTTAAGACGAGATTTTCCATTGCGGGTATATCAAACTGGATCTGGAACGCAAACCAATATGAATGTTAATGAGGTTATTGCGCATATGGCAAAGAAGCTTGACGCCAGTCTAGAGATCTTACCAAATGATGATGTTAATATGGGACAGAGTTCTAATGATGTTTTTCCTACTGCAATGAATATTGCAGCAATGCAGGCTTTGAAGCATGTAATTGAGGAAGTTCAAAAATTAACAGATGAATTGAAGAACAAACAAAGACTTTATTGGGAGACCGTGAAGATTGGGAGAACTCATCTACAAGATGCGACTCCATTAACTTTTGGTCAAGAAATCAGTGGTTGGGTTAGCATGCTAGAACATGACTTAGAATTCATCAATAGCACAAAGGATAGTTTGTACGAGTTACCTCTTGGGGGAACTGCAGTAGGAACAGGATTGAACACGACAGTAAAATTTACTGAGATAGTAAATACTGAAATTAATAATTATTATCATAGTAGTTTTAATGTGAAAAATAATAAGTTTTATGGGTTAGCAGCACATTCAGCAATAAATGCGGTGCATGGAACGTTAAAAACATTAGCTGCTGACTTACTTAAAATTGCGAATGATGTTAGATTCTTAGCAAGTGGTCCTCGTGCGGGATATGGTGAATTAAATATTCCTGCCAATGAACCTGGCTCATCAATCATGCCAGGAAAAGTTAATCCAACACAAGCTGAAGCATTAACCATGGCAGCCGTGCGTGTTATAGGTAATGATACGGTGATTTCAGTTGCAGCTTCTCAGGGTAATTTTGAAATGAATGTTTATAAGCCTTTGATTATTGATGCATTTTTAGAATCCGTGAGCCTATTGACACTTACCGTCAATGGGTTTAATAAAAAAATGATTGCTGGAATGACCGTTAATGAGAAGCGAATGGGCGAATTAGTAGATAATTCACTAATGACGGTCACGGCACTATCTCCGCATTTGGGATATCATAAGAGTGCCGAAATAGCACAAAAAGCTCAAAGACAAGGAATTTCATTGAGAGAAGCAGCTTTAGAATCTGGTGAAATTTCTGAAAGTGATTTTGATCAATGGGTAGATACTAAGAAGATGACAATGATTAATCCAGAGTAGTGCGTGAGATTAATAAAAATATTAAATATGAATAGAGAAAAATATGAGAGGAGCAAAGATAATGCCTGAAAAGTTTGTTTTTACATCTAATCCTATTGAGCAACTTGAGAAGGAATACGATGTAGTAATAATAGGTTCTGGGAGTACAGGACTGACTTGTGCAATCCAAGCATATGAACTTGGACTTAAGCCAGTCATTTTAGAAAAAATGGATAAGATTGGTGGAAATACTAATCGTGCATCTTCAGGAATGAATGCTGCCGAAACAGAAGTTCAGCTAGCTAACGGAGTAGTTGATAGCTTTGCTGATTTTTACAAGGAGACCTATCAAGGCGGAGGAAAACTGAATAATCAGGAAATGCTAGAATACTTTGCCACACATACAGCATTAGCAATTGAATGGCTTTCTTCCCATGAGATAGAGCTAACCGACTTAACGGTGACAGGTGGAATGAGCAAAAAAAGAGCCCATCGACCAGCTTCAACTGCACCAGTTGGGGCATATTTGATTAAAGGGTTGTTACGCATTATCCAAAAAGCCAGCATTCCTTTATTTACACAGGTAAAAGTGGAACATTTAAAAAAGCAACCTTCTGGAACGCAGGTAGCTATCAGTATCGATGAAGGGGTACAAAAGACGATTGTAGGAAGGTCAATTGTTATTGCAACAGGAGGTTTTGGGGCTGGCAGCGAGTGGATAAAGAAATACCGTCCAGAACTGCTAAATTATAAAACAACCAATCATAGTGGTGCAACTGGTGATGGATTATTAATGGCGCAGGAGATAGGTGCCGAATTAATTCAGATGGAAATGATCCAGATCCATCCAACTGTGCAACAAGATACACCACATGCTTATTTGATAGGTGAAACAGTCCGTGGTGAAGGAGCAATTCTTGTCTCTAACGAAGGGAAACGATTTGTTGACGAGCTTAATACAAGAAAAGTCGTGTCGCGTGCGATTACTTCTTTACCGGAAAAAAGTGCATATTTAATTTTTGATGAAAAGGTCAGGAGCCGTGTTAAAGCAATTGAATTCTATAATCATATCGGATTAGTTGAGAGTGCTGCTACTGTTGCTGAATTGGCAGAAGTTTTAAAAATTGATAAGCAAAATTTAACTTCGACTTTGGCAGGGTGGAATAAAGCAGTTACAACTAAATCAGATACGGAATTTGGTAGAAAAACTGGGATGAATAACAAACTAGATGCTGGGCCATTTTATGCAATTCATGTTGCACCAGCTGTTCACTATACAATGGGTGGGATTCATGTCGATGAAAGAACCAGAGTGTTAGACGGAAACGGCTATGTAATTCCGGGAATTTTTGCAGCTGGAGAAGTGGCTGGTGGATTACATGGTAATAACCGAATCGGGGGCAACTCAATTGCAGAAACAGTTGTTTTTGGGAGACAAGCAGCACAACAGGCATTTGTGTATTTGAAGAAATAAAGTAAGAAATTGTACGCAATTTAAATAGAGAATTATATTACTGTACATGGGGCTAGGTCAAAAGTTAATTTTGATCTAGTTCTTTTTTTATTAGGAATAAACGTTTTTAATAAGTTAAAAATGTCTTGTCTAACTTTGAATCACTCATAAAAAAGCACACGTTATGTTCGCAACTTCAAGTTAGTATTCAAAGTTTGGAAGACCCCTTACTTATAGCATTCACATTCTCTACTTTTTAGTTCTTAGAAAGGTTGTAAGCGCTATCTAAATAATGTAAAATAACTATATAATAAAGAATTTTAATTGATAATGAGAGGATGGGGTTACTATGAGTGAAAAGACCATTATGTTATGTTGTGCAGCAGGAATGAGTACCAGCATGCTTGTCGCTAAGATGCAAGGTGCGGCAAAAGAACAAGGTAAAGAATATGATATTTTTGCAGTCTCAGCTTCTGAAGTTGATCAAAAGTTAGTAGAAAAAGAAATTGATGTTGTTTTATTAGGACCACAGATTAGATATATGAAGAACGATATTAATAAGAAATTAGTAGGTAAAAATATACCAATGGATGTAATTGATATGCAGGCTTATGGGATGATGAATGGAGCGAAGGTTTTAAAACAAGCAGAAGATCTGATGGCTTAATAATATAGTTAATAAATATAATTCTAATCATTGAAAGGTGGCTAAAGGATGAGTTTTCCAGATAATTTTTTGTGGGGTGGAGCGACAGCGGCTAACCAGTATGAAGGAGCATATCTAGAAGATGGCAAGGGATTAAACACGTCAGATGTACTGACTAATGGGTCACATACTGAAGCACGAAAAGTTACATGGATTGATAAGCAAACGAATGAGAAAGGGTATACTCCTGTATTATGGGGAGAGAAATTTGAAATGCCTGAGGGAGTAACTCCTGCAGTACTTGACGATGCATATTATCCCAGCCATACAGCAACCGATTTTTATCATCATTATAAAGAAGACATTGCTTTAATGGCCGAAATGGGATTTAAAGTATATCGCTTGTCAATTAATTGGGCAAGAATTTTCCCAAATGGAGATGATGAGCAGCCAAATGAATTAGGCTTAGAATTTTATGATAAGGTATTTGATGAGCTAAAAAAATATGGAATCGAGCCGCTGGTGACTCTCTCTCATTATGAAACGCCACTAAATCTGTCTATTAAGTATGGGGGGTGGATTGACCGCAAATTAATCGACTACTTTGAAAGATATTCAAAGGTTGTGATTGAACGCTATCATGATCGAGTAAAATATTGGTTGACGTTTAACGAGATTAATGCGCTGGACTTAGCTCCTTATATTGCAGGAGGTGTGCTAAACCCGACACCACAAAATCGGGCTCAAGCAGCACATAATCAATTTGTTGCCAGTGCAAAAGTGGTTAAACTTGCACATAAAATTGATAAGGAGATCAAGGTAGGGCAAATGTTGGCTTTTCAACCCTTATATTCATATACGTGTGATCCGGTCGATCAAGTTAAGATTATGGAACTTAACCAAAAAATGTTATTTTACTCGGATGTACAAACTGGTGGGAAGTATCCTGAGTATCGGTGGAAACAATATGAACGAGAGGGAATAATTCTAGAAGATAGTCCAGAGGATTATGAGATGCTTGCGAAATATCCTGCTGATTTTTTGAGTTTTTCATGTTATGGGTCATCCGTATTTACGACGCATCAAAAAGAAGCAGAAAATAGTGGGAATTTAGGAGCTAACGGAGTAAAAAATCCGTATTTGGAAACTAATGCATGGGGATGGGCTACTGACCCAGAATGTTTACGAATAGCGCTGAATACCTTGTGGGATAGGTATCACAAACCACTTTGGATTGTTGAAAACGGAATAGGTTGGGCTGATGTTCTTGAAGATGGTAAAATACACGATGATTATCGAGTTAAATATTTAAAAGCAAATATTAAATCAATGAAAGATGCAATTGAGCTTGATGGTGTTGACTTATTAGGATATACAATGTGGGGATGTATTGATTTGGTATCTGCAGGAACTGGTGAAATGAGAAAACGATACGGTTTTGTCTATATTGATCGTGATGATCAAGGAAATGGGACGCTAAAACGAATTCCAAAAGATTCATTTTACTGGTATAAGAAAGTAATTCAGAATAATGGTTCAGAATTTTAAAGGATGAAATAAGTATTGTACTTTGGGAAAGATACAAAGACGATATTTGCGAGATTCTGCTTTAACACTTAGGGAATATGTTTATACAGAATAATTAGTGAGGCTGGGTCAAAATTCAACTTTTGGCACAGCCCCATTCTTAATTTCTATGTTTAACAAAAAGAGGGAGTGTGCCATAAGTGAAGTGCCTTACAAAACTTGGACATGTAAATCAAGTTTTGGAGGTGCTTTTTTGACACGTAATTATACCTACAGCTTTAAGTTGAAAGTAGTTAAAGAATATTTAAATGGTGAAAATTCACTCCACACACTGTGTCTGAAATATAAGATGCCGAGTGATACTCCGTTAGTAATTTGGGTGTCGCGTTATAAAGCTTTTGGCCCTACCGGTCTTAAACAGCTTAAACGCCGACACTATTCTAATGATTTCAAGGTAGCGGTTATTACCTATTACTTGAACCATTCTACCAGTATTCAAAAAACAGCCATCCACTTTGATATCAGCCACACAGTCGTTTATAATTGGCTTAAATTAATGCGGCAATTTGGAATTAAAGCCGTAATTTCATCTAAGATAGGACGACCCAAGATGGTTAAGAAAAAGAAAGAAACATCCAAGAAAAAGACCGAACAACAGTTAATAGAGAGACAACAAAAACAAATCAGACATTTAGAACAGGAACTTTCCTATACTAAAATTGAGAATGTTTATCTAAAAAAATTGGATGCCGTAATTCGAAACAAAAAACAGCACTAAAAGTTAAAACAATTAACGAATTGCGGCGTGATTATCCCTTTATTACGCTCTTAAAAGTTGCGGGACTTGCGCGTTCGACGTATTACTATCATTTAGCTTGTCTAAACCGGCCTGATAAATATCGTCAGGTTAAACAAATTATTCGGCAAGAATTTGCCCGCTCTCATCAAACTTATGGTTATCGTCGCATGAGATTTGTTTTAAAACAGCATCATGTTAAACTTTGTCTAGAAACTGTTCGTAAAATTATGTTTTCTATGGGTCTGAAAGTTACTCTTTTTTCAAAACATTCTGGTCGGTACAACTCATATCATGGTCATGTTGGACAGGTGGTACCTAACTTGCTCAAGCAACAATTCAAGGCCCATAAACCATATACTGTTTTGCATACTGACGTCAGTCAGTTTAAACTTACGTGTGGAAAATGGGGTTATATTTCGACAGTTATTGATGAGGCTAGTAATGAAGTTTTAGCCGCTAAAGTTAGTTCAACACCCAATCGTGTTTTAATCGATCAAACCCTTGAGACAGTCATTAAAAAGATTCCCGCAACAACTAAACCAATTCTACACTCTGATCAAGGATGGCAATATCAAATGACCAATTATCAAGCTAAACTAAGACATCATCATTTCATTCAAAGCATGTCCCGTAAGGGAAATTGTTTAGACAATGCTCCAGTTGAGAGCTTTTTCAGTATGCTTAAACGTGAATGTTTAAGGCGCATTAAGGTTACTTCGCTCAGTGAACTAAGTACATTAGTGGAACATTATGTTGCTTGGTATAATAACCAGCGAATTTCACTTAAGCGTCACGGATTAACTCCAGTCGAATATCGTAAACAGTATCTAACTAATAATTAAAACAAACATGTCCAACTTTTTTAAGGCAGTACAAAGTCGGGAAAATTTGAGTACTAACTTGAAATTACGAACATAGCGAGTACTTTGCTATGAGCAATTCGAAGTTAGACGGAGAATTTTGACTTATGAAACACGTTTATGCGGAATAAATAAAGAAACTGAATCAAAATTTAACTTTTGACCCAGCCCCTTCGTTTAGTATAAATGTGTTTTATAGATCAAAATACTCAGTCTAATCTTATATTACCTGTATCTTTAACTGGTAACTTCTTCTTCCTTGAAAGCCTGTCTAATTTCAATTTGTTTTTCAACTTCAACCAACATCTTTTCACTTGTTTCATTTGACCAATTATAATAATTAGCCATTTCATCAACTATTTCTTTGTAAACCGACTTCATGTGGTTAAATCCAAATAACATTTGACTACTTCTACGTAGAAGGTAATCAATCGGGTGAATTACCATTTCATCTTCCAAACCATAATGTAGTTGTGCATAATCAATTGGTTCCAATTCTGTATCTGCTTCCTTGGATTCTTCTAAGAATTTGTAAACCTCATCGACATTCAGACCATAACGATGGACCAAAGCTTCTGCCTGTTCCTCTTCCAATCCTGCGTCAATTCCACGCTTTACTGCCTCTGGCAAAAACTCTTTAAATCCTTGACTCCCTCTGTTGTCAGCCCCTGATAATGGTAATTTTTCCGTTTGTGTATCCACATAATGATAGTCCCCATATTCTTGTGCAAAATCTTTAGCCAATTTATTAACAATTTTTTCGGCCATTTTGCGATATCCAGTTAGCTTACCACCAGCAATTGAATATAAACCTGAATCAGAGTGGAAAATCTCATCTTTACGTGATATTTCAGATGGACTTTTCCCTTCTTCTTGAATCAGCGGTCTAACACCTGACCAAGCTGATTCAACATCCGCGAAGGTCAGTGGCTCGATTGCAAACATCTGGTTAACAGCACTTAAAATGTAATGCACATCCTTACTTGTAATCGATGGTTCCTTTGCATCTTTATCCCAGCTAGTATCAGTTGTCCCAAAATAAGTTTTACCTTCACGTGGGATAACGAACATCATTCTCTTATCATTGAATGGAGTATCAAAAAAGATTGCATTTTTTACTGGAAACTTCGCATTATCAACAACCAAATGAACACCCTTAGTAAGATGCAAGTGCTTTCCAATATCAGAGCCATCCATCTGTCTGATGTTATCTACCCACGGACCCGCAGCATTAACAACACGCTTCGCATAAATTGTTCCTGTTTCGCCAGATACCTGGTCTATATACCTTGCTCCGTTTACATGCCCTTGGCCATTATATGTTAGATCTGTAACCTTTGTATAATTTGCCAATAAGACACCTTGTTCATTTGCTTCCTTAGCCACTTCTAAGACAAGACGAGCATCATCAGTTCGATATTCAACGTACACTCCAGTCCCTTTTAACCCATCTGCTTTTAGGTATGGCTCACGTTTAAGTGAATCACTAGGATCGAGCATAAATTTCCGCTCACTTTTTTTGACCTTCGCTAAGTAATCATAGACATCCAGTGCAATTGCTGTTGTGAATTTGCCAAAGGTTCCACCAGCATAAAAAGGCAGCATCATCTTCACGGGTGTCGTCACATGTGGAGCATTCTCATAAACAATTGCACGTTCCGAACCAACCTCTGCAACTTCATGAACTGCCAGTTGTTTAAGATAACGTAGCCCACCGTGAACCAACTTAGTTGATCTACTGGAAGTCCCAGAAGCAAAGTCTCTCATTTCAATTAAGCCAGTTTTTAAACCCCTAGTCTCAGCATCTAAGGCAATTCCAACACCTGTTATCCCTCCGCCAATTACCAGTACGTCAAGTTCTTCATTTTGCATTTTCTGCAAATTTTTTTCTCTCGTCTGCATGTTAAAAACTGTCATCAAGATCCCTCCTAATTATTGGTGTTTGTTATACTTGAATTCCATTGTCGCGTTAACTGCATGTTTCCAGCCAGTGTACAAGTCATTACGTCGTTCCTCATCCATGTCTGGCTCAAATTTCTTTCCAACTGAGAAAATCTTCTTCAAGTCATCAACACTATCCCAGAAACCAACTGCTAATCCCGCCAAGAAAGCTGCTCCCATTGCTGTCGTTTCAACATTAGCTGCCCTTTCAATTGGTACATTCAAAATATCAGATTGGAATTGCATTAAATAATTATTATTTGATGCTCCACCATCTACTCTTAAAACCGGGATTTTGATTTTTGTATCCTCATACATTGTGTCAACTACATCTTTAGACTGATACGCTAATGACTGTAAAACAGCCTTGATAAAATCTTTTCGTGTAGTTCCTCGAGTAATTCCAAAAACGGCTCCACGAGCATCAGAATCCCAATACGGAGCACCTAATCCAGTAAACGCAGGAACAACATAGACTTCATCCTGACTTTTCGACTCCAATGCAGCTTTTTCCGAATCTGGAGCACTATCAACTAGTTGCATCGAATCTCTTAGCCATTGAATAGCTGAACCGGATACAAAGACTGAGCCTTCTAGCGCATAATTAACTTTGCCATCAATCCCATATGCAATCGTCGTTAACAAATTATTTGCTGACATTACAGGTTCTGTTCCAGTATTCATCACAATAAACGATCCAGTTCCATAAGTATTTTTAACCATCCCTGATTCTAAAGCTAGTTGTCCAAACAATGCACTCTGTTGGTCACCAGCCATTCCTGCAATTGGAACTGCACTGCCGTAGAAATGGTAATTAGCCGTTGTTCCATATACTTCCGAGTTACTTTTCACTTCTGGGAGCATTACTTCAGGAATATTCAATAATTGCAAAATATCTTTATCCCATTTGAGATCGTGAATATTAAATAACATAGTACGACTAGCATTACTATAATCTGTAACATGAATTTCTCCGCCTGATAACTTCCATGCAATCCAAGTGTCAATTGTTCCAAAAAGTAATTCGCCCTTTTCTGCCCGCTCTTGTGCCCCTTTAACATGATCAAGAATCCAGCGTACTTTTGTAGCAGAAAAATATGGATCAATTACCAGTCCTGTTTTCTCATGTATCATCTTTGCATATTTTTTATTTTTCAGTTCTTGCGCAATATCATTTGTCTGTCTGGACTGCCAGACAATTGCATTATAAATCGGTAATCCTGTCTCTTTGTCCCAGACTACAGTTGTTTCACGTTGGTTCGTAATACCAACAGCTTTAATTTGTTTTGGTTGTATCCCTGAGTTAATAAATGCATTTGCAATTGTTGATAGAACTGCATTCCATATCTCATTAGCATTATGTTCCACCCAACCTGGATTCGGGAAGTATTGCGGAAATTCACGCTGTGCATCCGCTACGATTTTACCAGCATGATCAATAATCAATGCTCTTGTGCTTGTTGTACCTTCATCAATCGTCAAAATGTAGTTCTCTGCCATCTTATCCAACCTCCATTTTTTGGTAGCGCTTTCTATAATTTCAGGATATACCATTTATGTGAAATTGCAAGAGATTGAGCTTTCTTTCTTTAAGCAACAGTTTGTATTCCAGCTGCTCACTTCATCACAAACATATCGTGTAAAACACCTTATTATTAATTTCACAATCTTTTTTTGTATACCAATTTTACATTTTATTCTAGAAAATTAGTTGTATAATACTACTAATTGATTAATTTCCAAGGAGAGTATGTGTATGAAAAAAATAGGTTTGATTGGTGGGATGGGTCCAGTCTCAACAATTGATTATTATCAACAAATAGTAATTAAATTTCAGCAAAAGAGGCCGCATTCTTGCCCGCCAATTGTAATTGACAGTCTGGATGTTTTTGAACTTCTAACATTGGAGGAACTAGAAGATAAGCAACAACTCTTACAGGTTCTTTTAGCTAGTCTAAAAAACTTGAAAAAAGCAGGTGCGGATTTCGCAGCTCTAACTGCGAATACACCTCATATGATTTTTGACGAATTGGCCAAAGTTTCGCCACTACCTTTAATAAGTATTGTTGATTCAACTCTAATCGCAATTAAGAAAAACAGACAGCAAAGAATTGGACTGCTTGGTACAAAAATGACTATGGAACTCGGATTTTACCAAAAAAAGATGCAATCCGCTGGCATAAACCTTGTGTGCCCTTCTGAAAAACAAATTGCCATTATTCATCAAATAATATCAGAAGAATTAGAAGTTGGTATTGTGACTACCCAAAGTAAACAAACATTACTTGAAATAATCAAAGAAATGGACACGAAAAACAACCTAGAAGGCATAATTCTAGGTTGTACCGAACTTCCATTAATCCTAAGCCAAAAAGATATTGATATGACTGTATATGATACTGTTTCAATTCATGTGAACGATATTCTCAAAGCTGCATTGCAAAATTAAACTAGTACTGTATTCCAAATAAAATCATTCTGAGAAGTGACATTACTGTTTCCTTGAAATTCAGTCCATTTTCTTCAAGATAGTTTTCTCCAAGCAAACATCTAAATGTCTGCCGTACTAGCATCTGCAATACTTTTTTCTCTGTACTAGTTAATACTCTGATATCTTCATTTTCAATCAAAACCTTATATATTAGTTCACTGGTCTCGTCAATATTTTCTTCTAATTTAGCCCATTGTTCTGGATAATCATTTCTGATTTTTACTGCAAACTTAATCAACTTATCCACATCGTAATTATCAGGAAAGTTGTCCCATTGACACTTCAGCAAATCTGAAAGGGATGTCTTTCCTTCCAGTGCTTCCGCCTCCCAACTATCTCTGAATTCGTAAAATACAAAGTCAATTGTTTCATTAATAATTGCTACTTTATTTGGAAAAAGTGTATACAAAGTTCTTTTACTAATCTTAAGTTCGCTGGCAAGTTCATCTGTGGTAAACTTTGTCCCCTTCTTTTCTATCAGATGTATAATTTTTTCATACATTTCTCTCTCTTTATTCATAAATCATTACCCCTAAAACTTTTTTGAATAATATATTATTGTTGATAGATATTTTTTCACAAAGCTTACGAAATGTAAACATTTTTTATTATAATTGTCCGTCTTTTTACATTTTTCTCCAACCTTAGTGTACAATCAATATTGTACTTTAAAGCTAATATAACACGGGAGTGATTCATTTGACTGTTGACTACACAAAAAAAACCACCATTGTAAATATTAGAGATATTGGTGGTATTCCTGTTACACATGGTCAATTAAAAGAGAAAACATTTTTTAGAAGTGGCGAATTATGCAATATTTCTCCGTATGATAGCTCTTTTCTTGAAGATAAACTACATCTTAAAAAAATATACGACTTCAGACGACCAGAGGAAATTGCAAATCGACCAGACTCTGTATTTGAAAAAATTGCATACGAAAACATCAATTTGATGTCGACAGCTGGTCAGGCTAACCCCAGCCTTAAAAATATGACAATCTCTGATAACATAGAATCGCACATGTTTGATGCATACACTGAACTTGTATTAGGCCACTCTGCTCAAACAGGTTATCATACTTTTCTCATGGAATTAGTTAAAAATCCTCAGCCAATAATTTTTCATTGTTTCGCTGGAAAAGATCGTACTGGTTTTGCTGCTGCCCTGATTCTAAAAATAGCAGGTGCTACATCTGATGAAATCTATAGGGATTATCTACAAACAAATGAAGATCGCAAAGAAGCCAATAAAACAATTTTGAATGCTTTCGCAAATCGACTAACTCCTAAAAAACTAGCAGGACTAGAAGTATCATTGAATGTTAAAAGCGATTATTTAGAACATGCATTTGATTTAATAAGCCAACGCTTTGGAGGTTTTGACGACTATCTCCTTGATGGACTTAATCTTCCAAAAGACTACGTTGCAGATTTTCAAAAGAATTATGTTATTTAGTGTTGCAGATTTCGACTGATTTATAGAGCGTAATTTACGTACAATCTAAAAAAGAAGCCAGGTCAAAATTAATTTTTGATCTGGTTTCTTTTTTGGCTTTATTTGGGGACAAAAAATTAAATTTTGACCCACCCACTCTATTTATTTCGTATAAATATTGTTTAATAAGTCAATTTTTTTCGACTTATATCACATTTCCTGTAATCTAGCTTATTTTTGGAAAAATTAGTTTTCGATTACACGGACACGTTCTTCATCATCCATGTATACTTTTTCCTCACGTGTTGCTTCAATCGAACCAAATGGCATTTCTGCGCGTAAAACCCATCCTTCAGGAACATTAAATGCTTCTTTGAAAGCATCATCTATAAGTGGGTTATAATGTTGTAGGCTTGCTCCCAGTTTGTTTTCTGCTAAAGCAACCCAGACACTTTGCTGAGCTCCACCAAGGCCTTGTTCTGACCAATCTTGGAAGTTATCAGCATATAAAGCAAATTGTGCTTTATTATCATCAACTGTTGTTTGATCTGTAAAGAACAATACTGTTCCAAAGCCTGCTTTAAATGAATCAATTTTTTCTTTTGTTTTAGCGTATGCTTCTTCTGTTGGTACTTCAGACTTTAATCTGTCTGCTACTAAATCCCAAGCCTTGTCTGATGCATTTCCAAAAAGGACAATTGCACGTGTTGATTGGTTATTAAAAGCAGTAGGTGATTCCTTAATTGCCTTCTTAACTAAATTAGTAATTTCTTCTTTTGAGTCCTTAACATTTTTTCCTAAAGCATAAATTGAGCGTCTATTTTTTAATAATTCAATAAGTTTTTGTTCCATCGAAAACTCTCCTGACATAGTTTTATTTGTTATCTTTTCTATAACAACTATAATTGTAGTGACTTCTTAACTATTTGTCAACACTTACTTTTTAAAAGTTTATAATTTCTTGTATTTTGCGATCTTCATTGTAATTTGTTAGTATTATAGATACTACATTGAAAGTTGGTACATTTAATGCATACATATAGTTTACTAAAAAACAAAATGCCTTCATCCATCAAAAAAGTGTGGATTATAAAAAATTTAATAAGCTTTCTTATATCAATTATTATTATCCAAGTTGCTCAATTTTTTATTAAGATATTTTTGCACAGTACCTGGATAAATAAAGCTACAATAGTCCTCACAATTATCGTAATATTAGTAACCTTGGCTTCTTTACTCTTAGTTCCTTATAGGTATACATTTCATCGATATGAAATTAATGAAACAGAGGTTGCAATTCAAACTGGATTTTTCTTCCGTAAAACAACATATATACCGCTAGTGCGCATCCAACACATTGAAACCTCTCAAGGCCCGATTCTTCGCCTTGTAAATTTAACAGAACTATCAATTCATACTGCCGCCAGCACACACTCCTTGAGTGGATTAGACATTGCTACAGCAGCTGATCTACGTAATCAAATATTGGAGTTAGTTGAGGTGATCCGTGAAGATGTCTAATTATTACCGTCTCCATCCTCTTGTAATATTAAAAAAAGTATTTCTTGGTCGCTATCTCTCTCACTTATTTTAATTTTAGATATTCTGCGCAATCCAAATGATAAATCTAACTGGCTTCTTAGTATTTCAATTTTTGGTATTTTAATCACCATAGCAGTTATCTTTAATACATATCGTTGGCTTACGTTTAAGTACACTATCAATTCCACAACCTTATCAGTTAAATCAGGTATCTTCCTTAAACGTGAACAAATTATTCCTTTTTCGAGAATTCAATCATTTCATCAAGAAACATGGTTTCTGTTCCGCCCATTTAAAGTTGTCAAACTGACTGTTGAAACGGCTAGCTCAGGTAATAAAGTTGAAAGTGTTATCTTAGAGGTCGTACCTCAATCAACATATGATTTACTTGAACGATTTCGTCTAGGGGAAAAGGATTCTCTCAATTTGGATATTAAATCACTTGATCAACATTCTAATTCTAAGTCGCAATATTCTGTTTCCTTAAACGATATCATTGTCTTTTCACTTGTAGACTTTGATATTATTTCTTGGATCTTAGGATTAATTGCAATTTCTTATCACTTTACTGGTTTTATTAATAAATACTTAGATCCATTTTTGAATAAAGTCATTGCTAGAGGGTTACTAATTATCACTTCGCTCATAATCATAGTTGCCGTATTTGCTATCTTAGGATCTATTATAAAAAATATTTTCAAATATTATAAATTTAAAGTATATCGCGAGAGCAATCATATCGTCATCGAGCGTGGTTTTTTTACGCGCACAACCTTAAGTATTCCAATTGAACGAATTCAGGCTGTTCGCACAAAAGGTTCTTTATTACAAGTACTTCTGAACATCAAAACAGTTGAACTTCTATTAGCATCGGGTAAAAAAAGTGAAAACAAAGAAGATACAAGTGATACTACTTTTTTCCTCTTTCCAATAATAAACAGTCGCTTGTTATCCAAGAAACTTGCACAGATTTTACCCGAATTTGCTGAAATAATTGCTCAGACAGAACCCTTGAGATTTCCGTGTTCACCACACTATTTTTTGTTTAGTCGTTTTTGCTTTTTAAGTCTTTCATTATTAATCCCACTATTTTTTTGGAATAGCAACTGGAATTTCTTCCTCGGTATAGCGATCCTACTCTTTACCTTGTTATCAGTTGTCCACGCTCTTTGGAAAACCAAAAGTCAGGCAATCACACAATATAAACAGGAATTATTAGTCATCAAAATTGTCCATTTCTTCACACTTACTGAATATCTCTGTCCCTTAAACAAAATTCAAGCAGTTTCAATATCTACCACACCTTTTCTCTATCACCAGCAACTTGGTCATATCACATTTTCACTCAAAACAGGAGAATTTACACTAAAGATAAATTTAAAATACCTATCTTGGTCAATTTGTGAGAATATTAAAAAATCTTGTGCTCCTAAAATAAAAAATTATACTTTGAAAAGGTAAAAAAGTGCTCTATAATAATTAGATTTTTGTCTAACTATTATAGAGCACTTCACTTATGTCACATTTTTTTATTTTAAAGCATGATTACCCGCTTTTTTTGCGGCCTTACCTCTCTTAGTTGTTTCAAAGATATCTAACTGTTTCTTTAATTCGTCATATCTTAAATTTGCACCAAAAACCGGACTTCCAGGCTCCATTCGAATTCCCTGTGAAAGAGCTCCTTCGTTCAAGGGATCAAAACCAAAGTCATCCACTACTGTAGCAACTTTTTGTATTGCCTCTTGTCTATCGCCAACTATTGCAATTGCCTTGCGCCCAGCCTGATTTTTAGGCTTTGCTTCATCGTATAAGTCATGATACCCCATATGATTAAAAGCTTTTACCACAATACTCTTCTTTAAATAGTTTTGAACTAGTTCACTCGATGAACTACTAACATCAGTTAGATCTGCACGCTGCCCATCTACCTCCCACCAATAGTTCATTGCATCTATCACTAACTTTCCAGCCAACTGCTCAACTGAAAGAGTTTGGTATTTACCTAATGGAAGAGCTAGTGCTATTATATCTGTTTTTTCTGTAACTTCTTTTGCAGTAAGTGCCTCAGCCCCTGGCAATAATACTTCTACTGTTAATGCAATCTTCTCAGGACTACCTGAACCAGCAATGTATACTTGATATCCGGCCTTTAGGGCAAGTTGTCCTAATACTGTTCCTAACTTTCCAGCTCCTAAGATTCCAATTTTTTTCACCATTTTTATTCCTCACTTAACAACTCGCGCACTCTTGGAATTACCTTGGTAGCATACAACTCTATTGTTCGTTCCCGAGCACTTGCAGAAAGTTCGCCAGCACCATACACTAGTTCAAACCTTCCTGCATCCAAAGTCTTAAGCATTCTAGCAATTCTCCGTGCCACAGTGTCAGGCGCTCCGACATAGAATGAACCATTTCGGACCTCACTTTCATACTGTTCTCGAGACATCGGTGTCCAACCACGATCTTGTCCAATCCTCACGAAACTTTCCCTGATATGATCCCATCCTAATTCAATAGCCTCTTCATCTGTATCTGCAATCACTCCGTGCGAATGAACTGCAACTGGATAAGTTTGTTGTCCAAACTTTGCTGCAGCCTTTTTATATAACTCAATATATGCTTTGAATCTCGCAGGAGCACCTCCGATAATAAAGTCAATGGAAATCCATACTTTGCGGTTCTTACAACAGATTCAGGTGAACCTCCTACTGCAATTCTTGTTGCTATCTTACCTTTTTCCGTTTTTGGAAAAACATCAGCATTTTTTAGTGGTGCTCGTGTTGATCCTTCCCAAGTTACTGGTTTTTCATCTAGTAACTTAGAATATAAATTAAGTTTTTCCTCAAAAAGAAGATCATAGTCTTGTAAGTCATATCCGAAGAGTGGAAAAGATTCTGTAAATGATCCCCTACCTAATACAGCTTCAGCTCGTCCACTTGAAATTGCTTCAAGTGTTGCAAAGCGTTCATATACTCTTACAGGATCATCCGAACTCAACACCGTAACACCCGTGGCCAATGTAATTTTTTTCGTAATAGCTGCAATTGCAGCCAAAACCGTATCCGGACTTGAGATAGCATAATCAGCTCGATGATGTTCTCCTAATGCTATAACATCAATCCCTAATTCATCGGCCATTTTGGCTTCCTTGATTACTTGCCTAATAGCTTCTGCTTGTGTAAAAAGCTTTCCTTCACTATCCCGTGGAATATCTCCAAAAGAATCCAGACCAAATATTATTTTTTCTGGGTGTATCATCTTAATTACCACCTTTTAAATTTTTCTCTTATTTTTTGTAAGTATATTTAAATGTTAATATTTCTTACTTTGAGTGTCAAGAAATGTATCTGGTACCTCAAAAACTTCTTCATCTTAACGTTAGCTTAACAAAAAGCACCATTATTCATTAACTATTATTCATAGTTTTTTCAAACTTCGAACCTATACTATAACCATAGTCTTGATACAAAACATCCCGCTCCCCCAAAACGGAGATGCTATAGACTACTAAAATTCGTTTTTTCTCTACTCCCTTTCTCCGTGGTTAACCCCAAGACCACGGAGTTTTTTGTGTAATAAATAGCTGCCGACTGTTGAAAAAATTAATTACAAAAACTCAAAAGCTTAATTCATTCACCAGTTAATTGATTTCAATAATATTGAATCGTCATATATCCTTTTTACCCAATAGATACATCTCATGAGAAACCAAATTAAATAAAATTTAAATACAATAAAATAGTTATTGGTAATTAAAGTAAAATTTGTTGCTTTTTTTATCACATGTTTCTATAGTTACTGTGTCAAGAACATAAAAAATAAGGAGTGATTTTTAATGACTAAAACAGTTGGTCTAATCGTTGGTAGTTTAAGAAAAGGTTCTTTTACTAGAGCTGTTGCCAAACAAATGGCTGCACAATTGCCTGAGGGATTTGAAGTTAAAAACATTGATATTAGTAAGCTTGATTTATACAATCAGGACTTAGATGATGAAGATAGGGTTCCTGCAAGCTGGACTGAATTCCGTGAGGCAATGAAAACCGTCGATGCAGTGATTTTTGCAACACCTGAATTTAACCGTTCTGTCCCTGGAGCATTAAAAAATGCACTCGATGTTGGTTCACGTCCTTACGGAACAAGTGTCTGGGACAAAAAGCCAGCAATTATTCTGAGCGTCTCATCAGGTGCAATTAGTGGCTTTGGTGCTAACCATCACCTTCGTCAATCATTAGTATTTCTCAACATGCCTACTATCCAACAACCTGAACTATATATTGGTAATGTCACAGAACTACTTGATGATGATTTGAAAATTACCAATGAAGGAACTATCAAGTTTCTTGGCAGCGCGATGGTTATCTTTGCTGATTTCATTAATCGTCTGTCTTAAAATTTTTCAATTAATCTTATGTATTCAAGCAAGCAGATATAGATCTGGTGGGTCGCTCATTACTGACTGCCAGTTTTTTATTTGCTTTTCTAAATTTGTTATTTTTAAATGTCTTAATTCATTCTCAATAACCCACTTTATTAATTCTAAAGGAGCTATAAACCTAAGTTCAGTGTAGTAATGCTCTTTCCTTGATTGTGAATAAGTTTCAATATAAAATTAGGGTGTATCACAAATAATGAAGGGTGGTAATCAGGAATGACAAAAACGATTGATTCTTCCAGAACAAACTTGCAATTAAACCAGCTACTAGCTGATTTGACACAATTACAAAATAATATTCAACAAACCCACTGGTATATGCGAGGTAGAAACTTCTTCCATCTACATCCTCTGATGGATGATTATAAAGATCAGTTGGGCGAACAACTTGATGTACTGGCTGAAAGGCTTATTGCATTGGGAGGAAGCCCTTATGCTACTGTTAAGGAGTTCATTTCCAACACTGGTTTGCCAGATGAAAAAATTGAATTTGGTCAATTCACTTTACCTGAATTGATGAATAGATTATTGACTGAGTTTAAATATTTACGTGATCAGTATCAAATTGGAATAGAAGTCACTGATGAAGAAAAAGATTTCCCTACTCAAGATATTTTGAATGGATTTAAAAGTGATACTGAAAAAATAATTTGGATGATTAGTGCGTACTTGGATGAAAGTCCTACTGATTAAGCATAACTGAAAATAACAAAGTGGCCTATTAAAGTATTTTATCCCTATTCCGTAAGGGAATGCTTTATTGCGCTACTTTTTTATTTTTTTTGCTTTATAATTATTCTAATTTAATTTGGTTTGAGCTATAATGACCTTGAATAAATGGTACTGTCTTTTTCAACCCCTTTCTCGGTTATAATTCTCAATACTGTTCATATTAACTTTTGGAGGTGTCTTATGAAAGTCACGATTTTTTCGACATGTGTCGTCGACTTGCTCTTTCCGAATGTTGGACAAGCAATGGTTGAAGTGTTAGAAAGACTTGGTTGTGAAACTTCTCTACCTACCAACCAAGTTTGTTGTGGTCAGCCTACATACAACAGCGGTTACCACAAAGAGAGTAAAAAAGTTCTTTACAATGAAATTGATTCATTACTGTCGACCGATGCTGATTATATAGTTGGTCCAGCAGGATCTTGTGTTGCAATGTTACGTGAATATTCTCACATTTTGAAAGACGACCCCAAATACGCACAAAAAGCACAAGAGCTGGCTAATAAAAGTTATGAATTCTCGCAATTTTTGTACAATGTTTTAGGTTTTGTTGATACTGGAGCACAGCTTGATGCAGTTGCAACTTATCACCGGTCTTGTCATATGACTCGCTTGCTTGGTGAAAAAACTGCTCCTTTTGCTTTATTGGACAATGTCAAGGATCTAAAGATGGTTCCACTTCCTCATCTTCAAAATTGTTGCGGCTTTGGGGGAACGTTCTCCGTCAAAGAACCTGAAATCTCAAAACAGATGGTAGATGAAAAAGTGGACTCAATTATCAGTACAGGTGCACAAGTTTTAATTAGTGCCGATGCATCTTGTCTGATGAATATTGGCGGTCGTTTCAGTCGACGAGATGAAAACATCAAAATTATGCATATCGCTGAAGTACTTAATAACAATGTAGATGTTAGTCGAATTCGCTACAAAAATCAGCCGACTACTGTTTAGAAGGAGGCCATTATGACAATATCAACTAGTAACAAACCTTTTTTAACCCGAGTTAAAGAATCTGAAAATGATCATTTTATGCAACAATCGGTTGCAAAAGCTCAGGATGCACAATGGGATAAGCGCACAGCTGCACGCAAAGAACTTGGTAATTAGGAACAATGGCGTGATTTAGGTGAACAAATCCGCCAACATGTCATTAAGTACCTGCCAGATTACTTAGAAGAATTTAGCGATAATGTTGACAAAAGAGGCGGACATGTTTTCTTCGCCCAAACTGATGAACAAGCTGTAAATTATATTAAGAAAATCGCAAAAGAAAAAAAGGCACGAAAAATTGTAAAATCTAAATCAATGGTTACAACTGAGATTGATCTTGATAAAGCATTGATGTCTCTTCCCGAAACTTCTTTAATGGAAACTGATCTTGCAGAGTTTATTTTGCAAGAAGACAACTGGGATGAACCAACACATATTGTTTTTCCTACGTTGCATAAAAACCGTGATCAAATTAAAAAAATCTTTAGTAAACTTGGCTATTCGGGTAGTAATGATCCAGAAGAAATGGCCAAGTTCGCACGTAAGTATCTTCGTGAATATTTTATGGAAGCAGATTTGGGAATTACTGGTTGTAATTTCGCCATTGCTGACAGTGGGCTTATCAACCTCGTAACAAATGAAGGCAATGCTGACTTAACAATGGCTATTCCAAAAACACAGATTGTAGTTATGGGTATGGAACGCATTGTACCCAGTCTTAAAGAAGCAGAAGTCCTAGATAACATGCTTTCTAGAAGTGCTGTTGGTCAAAAATTAACCAGCTACTGTTCATTCAGTGGTGCACAAATTGACGGTGAAAGTGATGGACCAACTGATTTTTACGTTGTTATTTTAGATAATGGCCGTTCAAACGCCCTCGGAACAGCTTTCGAGCCTGTCTTACAATGTATTCGTTGTGGTGCTTGTTTAAATGTTTGCCCCATTTATCGTCATATTGGCGGACATGGGTACGGTCCAATTTATCCTGGACCAATTGGCGCTGTCTTATCACCAGTATTAGATGGTTATGAAAAATTTGGCGATTTACCATTTGCCTCAAGTCTTTGCGCTGCTTGTACTGAGACTTGTCCTGTTAAGATTCCCTTACATCAATTACTTATCAAACATCGCGAAGTTATGATGGATGAATTAAAGATGGATCATAGCTTCAATAATGTTTTAATGAAGGGAGCCGGAGTTGCGACAAGTTCTCCCATCCTCTTCAAAATAGCATTAGAGGGTGACCACGTTGGATCAGCACCTCTATCCAAGAATACAGCGACCTCAGTTGATAATATGTTCAACTATGGGCACATTGAAAAAGCACCTTCCCTTGCTTCTGGCTGGACTGATGTTCGTGATCTCCCAAGACCACCAAAGCCTTCTGAAAATTTCAGAAGTTGGTATAAGAAACATAAAAAAGAACAGCGAGAAGGTGTGCGTCATGACTAACCCTAACCGTGAAATATTTCTTGATAGGATTGCAACCAAAGCGGGACGCCGTCGCCATCAACTAAAAAACCATCCTTTTGTACCCATTAACGACTTACCAGAAACAACCCTTTCTGGTAAGTCACAAGATGAGCTGCTTGAACTTACGCAAAAAAATAGTGAAGCAGTCCACGTTACTTTCAAAAAAAGTAGCCGTAGCTCACTTCCAGTGTTGCTGAATAACTATCTGGCTTCAAAAAAAATTAAACACTTAATATTACCCACTTGCAATAAATGGGATACTTTTAACTTATCCGATTGGAAACATCAACTTGTTGATTCTGTAGAATTTTGGACACCTGAAAGTTCTCGTAAGGAGAATTTGGCTAAAGCAAATGCTGCAGATGGTGCTATTGGCTTTGCCGACTATTTATTAGCGGAATCCGGTACAATCACGGTCGCTACTACTCCTGGGCAAGGAAGGGGATTTCATTTTTTGCCTACTCATTACCTTAGCATTATTCCTAAAAGTCGTATTCTTTCTCGCAGCAGACAAGCTATGCATAAATATGAGGCTGAACTTGCCTCAGGTAAATTAAAAACTTCAAATATTAATTTTATCACTGGTCCTTCAAACTCTGGTGATATTGAAATGGTTCTTGTTGTTGGAGTTCATGGTCCACTTGATATGACATATGTTGTGGTCGAAGATTTATAATTAGACTTTGTTTTGTACAAAAGAAAAATGTACCTCAAATGGTATTACACTTCGTTTTTTTCTTTCATTTCACGTGAAACATTTTCTACACTGTCTTATGTAGATAAGAATAGAAATTGGGCCAAAAGTTACCTTTTGACCCAACTTCTTTATTTATTCAAAATCATCTATATCAAAAAGCTTAGTTATATATGCCTAACATTCAACTCAAATACCCTAAAGTTCTCCCATACATAACCGTTTTCTTCTCTTACTACTTTAGATATGCTAATTCAGATTCTTCGATTGCCTTGTTCAATTCTTCAGTCCTTACAGTAAGTTCTTCAGCATCCCATTCTAAATAACTAGCCATATTTTTAAGTACTGCTTTCTTCACTTCCTCGACCATATCTGCCTTAAACAACATATGATACGTTCTACGTAATAAGTAGTCGACTGGATCAAGAACCATTTCTTCATCAAGAGAGTATCTAAGCATTGCCGCCTCAGCACACGAAAAGCCTTCAACATTATCAAATTGATTTAATAAATCGAATATTTTAGTTGCATTGGATCCAAAAACTCTGACGATTGAAAGGGCTTCTTCATATTTCAGTCCCTTACTTTCGCCTATTTCTGCAAATTTATTTAAACTTTCCTCCACATTCTCTGAATCAAAATCACCACCTGAAACGATAAGTTTCTTAGAGTCAGCTAATATTACTGATTTGTTGAAATCATTTTCTAATTTTTTTGCAATCATTTCAAGAGCGGCTTGTGCCATTAAGCGGTAATCTGTTAATTTTCCTCCAGCTAGAGTAATCAATCCATCCTCACCTGCTGCTAAAGAACTTCCTCTCGAAACTGTCGAAGGAGACTTAGAGTTGTTTACAGACTGACTAGCTCCTGAAACCACATCAGTTGTATTATCTTCTGTTGTAATTAATGGTCGTAATCCAGCCCAACTTGCTTCAACGTCATGAATTGTTAAGTTGGCTGTCGGATATTTTTTGTTAATTATTTTGAGTAGATAAGAAACATCTTCCAGCTCTACCCTTGGATCTTCAAGGTCGCCATGATAATCAGTATCAGTAGTACCAAAGTATGTTTTACCCTCACGTGGAATTGTAAAGATCATTCGTCCGTCATCTGTTCCTGAGCCAAAATAAGTTGGCTGAGGGACTTGCAGTTTTGAACTGTCTACAACTAGATGAATTCCTTTTGTAGGCCTCATTTGTGGCCTATCTGTATTTGCATTGTCAATCGATTTTACTAAATCTGACCATGGTCCGCTTGCATTAAT
This sequence comes from Liquorilactobacillus hordei DSM 19519, assembly GCF_019443985.1. Lineage (NCBI taxonomy): Bacteria > Bacillati > Bacillota > Bacilli > Lactobacillales > Lactobacillaceae > Liquorilactobacillus > Liquorilactobacillus hordei. The sequence continues at coordinate 402,398 of NZ_CP049303.1, read as the reverse complement.
AACGATTTTTGCCTTAATTTCAAATTCTTCACCTGTCAACATGTCCTTAACCCTACAGCCCACAACCTGATTATTTGCATTATGTATTATTTTAACTGCTTTCACACGACTCAACATAATTCCGCCCTCATCATGTGCTTTTTTCACTGCTTCAATTACTAGGCGTGAATCATTATTTTGATAATCCAAATATACTCCAGCACCAACTAATTTATCTGGATTTAATTGTGGCTCTCGCTCAAGAACTTCATCTTTAGTCAACGTATAGTTTGCATACTTTCTGAGTTGCTTAGACTTATTAATTTCTGCTAGATGATCATATAAATCCATTGCAACTTTGACAGAAAACATCGTAAATGTTGTTCCTGGTTCATCGTAGATTGGCAAAAGCATTGGATCAGGATACACTAAATGCGGGGCAATATGTTGTATAACTGCTCTTTCCTTAGCTGTATCAGAAACAACTTGTACATCAAAAGTTTTTAAATACCTAATACCACCATGAACTAATCTGGTAGATCTTGATGATGTTCCACCACCAAAATCTTGCATGTCAACTAAAACTGTTTTTATTCCTGAAGCAGCTGCCTGTAAAGCGACACCAGCACCAGTGATACCTCCACCTATAACTAATAAATCATTTTCTGTCCCCTGTTTTAACAAATCAATTTCTTTTTGTCTCGTCTTTTTTGAAAAATTCATTGTAGTTCCTCCCTTAATTTTAGTATCTTATTTGCTACGTAAAATAATGCTTTTTAAATAAAAACAACTACTAATCTACTTTATAATTAATAGAACAACTAACTTTATTAATGCAAAACTGAATCTTCTTCCAAAAAAAAGTTTTGATTAGTTAATTTAAACTTTTCTGCGATATTTTCTGTAATATAGACTTTCCCGTCCTTTGTAGTAAAGATTAGGCCAACGTTTTTTTGCCCATAAAGCATTTTTAGAGTTTCTCTGATACCTTTATAAAATCCTAAACTAGCCCAGATTTCACCATCAATTGATTTTTTTGTGACAACGGTCACACTTGCTAGGTCATTAGCCACAGGGTACCCTGTTTTAGGGTCAAAAATATGATGGTACTCTTTTCCAGCTATTTTTAAAAATCGTTCATAGATGCCAGAAGTAACAACAGAGTAATCTTCTGTTTTTAGAATGCCTAAAGGATCATTACGTTCACTGAAAGGAGACTGGATACCAACATTCCATAAGTGATCTTCTCTCGCAGGAGTTCCTACCAATAAAACATTCCCACCTAAGTTAATAATTCCGCTTTCTACATGCTGGTTAGTCCAATAGTCTTTTATAGCATCAGCAATATATCCCTTTGCAATTCCGCCTAAATCCAGCTCCATTCCTTTTTTTTGCAAGAAGACTGTCCTTTTTTCATCATTCAAAATCACACTGAATGAATCAGTTAATGCTAATTTTCGGATAATTTCTACGTTTTGAGGGACTTGCGCATCCGCAAAACCTATATGCCACAACTTAACAATTGGTCCAATTAAGGCATTGAATCCCAACTCTTTTTGACTAATCTCAATTGCCTTTTTGACAATTTTGTAACTTATTTCGGAAACGGAAACCGCTTCTTTCCCAGAAGCATTATTGATATCCATTATTTCCGAAGAAGTTCTATTCACTGTTAGTTTATCCTCATACTCTTTTATTAATTCATATGCCCCATCTAACAGTTTTTCATCCATTGGATTGTAGACTGTCAAATCTATAATGGTTCCAAGTGCACGATATTTTTTATTTATTACCATAATGATTAACCTTTACTTTCTCGGTTTACTCTGGGATAGGTTATAGTTCTTTTGCTATAATACCATCTATGCACCACCCACAAAAGGAAATCTAAGCATTTTAGGTCTTCTCTTAGAAAGTTTAAGAAAAATATCACAAGCTTACAGTAAAAACGTTGCTTATGTTTCTGTAGACGCAGCACTGGGACAGAAATAATTAGTCTTTTAAAATTCTACAGAAATTGGTACTGTCCAATTATTTTTTTAGTATCTTCGTACAGAATCATTGACCTCAACCTTTTTTTGGATTACTCCCTATTTGTAAGTTATTTATAAACGTTGAGTTATGATAATTTCTATGGTCACTTTTCAACTTTTTTGAAAACCCCATCTATATTTTACTTGTACCGATAAATCTAAAGGAGGAAACAACATTGGCTTACAAAACCGTTAACCCTTATACAAATGAATTGGTCAAAGAATTCCCAAACGCAACAGATACTCAAATCGAGGAAGCTCTTTCAACAGCGCACAGTCTCTACCGTGCATGGAAAAAAGAGAAAGTTGCTGACCGTGCACAAAAGTTGCACGATGTTGCACAAACACTCCGTGATAATTCTGAAGAACTTGCAAAAATATTAGTTATAGAAATGGGTAAATTAATTGGTGAAGCTCGTGGTGAAGTTGAATTATGTGCTATGATTGCTGATTATTTTGCTGACAATAGTGCAGAGATGTTGTCTCCTATTCCATTGAAAACAACCGCTGGCAACGCTCGTATTGAAAAAGAGTCTGTTGGTGTTTTATTGATGGTTGAACCTTGGAACTTCCCATACTATCAAATTATGCGTGTCTATGCACCTAATTATATGGTTGGTAATCCTATGATTCTGAAACATTCTTCAAATACACCTTGGGCAGGAGCAATCTTCCAAGAAATGATTGAGAAAGCCGGTGCCCCTAAAGGCAGCTTGATTAACCTTTTCTTAACTCATGATCAGGTTGACAAGGTTATTGCTGACGACCGTATTCAAGGTGTGGCCTTAACAGGTTCTGAACGTGGCGGTAGCTCAGTTGCTCAAACAGCTGGTAAATATTTGAAGAAGTCTTCAATGGAACTCGGTGGCAATGATGCCTTTATCGTTCTCGAAGATGCTAATATTGATGAAGTTATCTCAGTTGCAAGTCGTGCACGTACCTACAACGCTGGTCAAGTATGTACATCATCAAAACGTTTCATTGTTGCTGACAAATTATACGATGAATTTGTTGAACGTTTAGCTGAAAGCTACAAACATTTTGTACCTGGAGATCCACTGGATGAGAAAACAACCCTTGCTCCTTTATCATCTGCAAAAGCAAAACAAACATTGCAAAAACAATTAGATGATGCTCTTGCTGCTGGCGCAAAATTGTATTTTGGAAATACACCGATTGACCTTCCAGGACAATTCTTCCAACCTTCAATTATTACAGATGTTACTCCTGATAATCCCGCATACTATGAAGAGATGTTTGGCCCAATCGCCCAGGTTTACCGTGCATCTAGTGAACAAGAAGCAATCAACATTGCTAATGACTCACATTATGGTCTAGGGGGAATTGTATTCGCTGGTGACAGTAAACATGGTGAAGAAGTTGCACAACAAATTGATACAGGTATGGTTTTCGTTAATACATTCTTATATACGCTACCTGAAATTCCATTTGGTGGAATCAAGCGTTCTGGGTATGGTCGCGAAATGAGCAGCTTAGGATTAAACGCATTTGTAAACGATAAACTAATTGTTTCAGTTGAAAAACCTGATTTAAACAATCTGGGTGGAGCTTTGTTCTAGAAATATTCATCACCTTAATTTAACCAAGCAAAGAGGAAATATTGCATAAGTTGAAAAATTTGAGTATTTTGTTATGAGTAATCCAAAGTTAAACGAAAAATTTTGACTTGTGGAACACGCTTATACGAAATAAATAGAGGGGAGTGTGCCATAAGTGAAGTGCCTTACAAAACTTGGACATGTAAATCAAGTTTTGGAGGTGCTTTTTTGACACGTAATTATACCTACAGCTTTAAGTTGAAAGTAGTTAAAGAATATTTAAATGGTGAAAATTCACTCCACACACTGTGTCTGAAATATAAGATGCCGAGTGATACTCCGTTAGTAATTTGGGTGTCGCGTTATAAAGCTTTTGGCCCTACCGGTCTTAAACAGCTTAAACGCCGACACTATTCTAATGATTTCAAGGTAGCGGTTATTACCTATTACTTGAACCATTCTACCAGTATTCAAAAAACAGCCATCCACTTTGATATCAGCCACACAGTCGTTTATAATTGGCTTAAATTAATGCGGCAATTTGGAATTAAAGCCGTAATTTCATCTAAGATAGGACGACCCAAGATGGTTAAGAAAAAGAAAGAAACATCCAAGAAAAAGACCGAACAACAGTTAATAGAGAGACAACAAAAACAAATCAGACATTTAGAACAGGAACTTTCCTATACTAAAATTGAGAATGTTTATCTAAAAAAATTGGATGCCGTAATTCGAAACAAAAAACAGCACTAAAAGTTAAAACAATTAACGAATTGCGGCGTGATTATCCCTTTATTACGCTCTTAAAAGTTGCGGGACTTGCGCGTTCGACGTATTACTATCATTTAGCTTGTCTAAACCGGCCTGATAAATATCGTCAGGTTAAACAAATTATTCGGCAAGAATTTGCCCGCTCTCATCAAACTTATGGTTATCGTCGCATGAGATTTGTTTTAAAACAGCATCATGTTAAACTTTGTCTAGAAACTGTTCGTAAAATTATGTTTTCTATGGGTCTGAAAGTTACTCTTTTTTCAAAACATTCTGGTCGGTACAACTCATATCATGGTCATGTTGGACAGGTGGTACCTAACTTGCTCAAGCAACAATTCAAGGCCCATAAACCATATACTGTTTTGCATACTGACGTCAGTCAGTTTAAACTTACGTGTGGAAAATGGGGTTATATTTCGACAGTTATTGATGAGGCTAGTAATGAAGTTTTAGCCGCTAAAGTTAGTTCAACACCCAATCGTGTTTTAATCGATCAAACCCTTGAGACAGTCATTAAAAAGATTCCCGCAACAACTAAACCAATTCTACACTCTGATCAAGGATGGCAATATCAAATGACCAATTATCAAGCTAAACTAAGACATCATCATTTCATTCAAAGCATGTCCCGTAAGGGAAATTGTTTAGACAATGCTCCAGTTGAGAGCTTTTTCAGTATGCTTAAACGTGAATGTTTAAGGCGCATTAAGGTTACTTCGCTCAGTGAACTAAGTACATTAGTGGAACATTATGTTGCTTGGTATAATAACCAGCGAATTTCACTTAAGCGTCACGGATTAACTCCAGTCGAATATCGTAAACAGTATCTAACTAATAATTAAAACAAACATGTCCAACTTTTTTAAGGCAGTACAAAGTCGGGAAAATTTGAGTACTAACTTGAAATTACGAACATAGCGAGTACTTTGCTATGAGTAATTCGAAGTTAGACGGAGAATTTTGACTTATGAAACACGTTTATACGGAATAAATAGAGGAACTGAATCAAAATTTAACTTTTGACTCAGCCCCCTCTTTGTTAATGTAAACATGTTTATTTCTAGAAACCGTGAACTAATAGCTTTATTAAGTTAATTAGGACTTCACATATCCATAAGCGACATATTCACCATCAACTTGTTTTAAGTAAACACCCTGTATCTCCGGATCAAAACCTGGAAACTTAGTCATCGCCCCCAACAACGTCTGGAAATAATCGATATCAACTTGCTCCCATTTTTCCCCAGGAGCAACGACAAAAACGCCTGGTGGATAAGGTAATGCACCTTCAAGTGCAATTTTGTCTTTAATTTTCGATAATTCAACCAGCTTACCTTTATTACGTACAAATTCTAAATCCGCAACACTTGGCAGTTCTTCATATAATTGAAAAGAATGCTTAGCAAATAATTTCTTTTGTAAAGTAAAAGTTTGATGTCTTCTATAATATTCATGCATCTCTTCACATAACTGTTTCAGTGTGTAGCCATCATATCTTCCATGACTGCTTTCAACAATTTTAGGTAACACATCTGCTAATAATGCATCTTCTTCATACATTTTCTCAAATTCAAGAAGTTTCTTTAATAGTTGTTCCAACTCAGATTCCCCATCCCCTGGTGTCAATAGGAACAATAATGAGTTTAGATCGGCCTTAGCTGACATGATCCGTTGTTCTGTCAGAAATGCATTGACAATTGCTGCGGGTATCCCCGTTTTTTCATAAACACCATGTTCAACATCAATTCCAGGTGTTTTAATTATCAACTTAAATGGATCCTGCATTACTTGACCATCTTTGACCTGCATAAAACCATGCCACAAATCTTTAGAATTAAGTAACCAAACATTTTTATCAGTAGCAAGCTCCTCAGTTGTAACATCTTCCCAATTCTTATTTACAACTGTTCTTGGAACAAATGGAGTAAATAACTTTGAATGGTTCAACAATTGCTTACGCCATTCAATCCCTCGTACTAATGTCTTTCTCCATTCATTTGTAGCAAAATTTCGTTCTGCCATATATGCATTAACAGCAAGTGATGCATAAACTGGATACGAATAACTCGTCGTCACATATTTCAAATACGTATGATTAAAATGCTTGTGGTCAATATATCGTTCCTGTCCTTTTATATGACTGTCTTTCTTCAATATCTGTGATGATTGTGCAATCCCGGCCTGTTGTTTATGAATTGATTGGGTCACCAAAATACCAGGATCTTCTTGACCAAGATGGTCCGTAAAGGCAGAAAGTGACTCCATTAGGGGAACAAATTGTTCGTAACCCCCCCATGCACAATCAAATAAAATGTAATCACATAAATGACCTATTTTTTTTATGATTCGCTGAGCATCATATATAATCCCGTCATACGTTTCCAACTGGATAACCGCCATCCTGAATGGCCTTTTTTTTCTTGCTTTGTCTGGAGCAACTTTGTTGATTTCTGCTCTTAATCTTTTTTCTTCTAAATATTCTTCGTCTAGCGGCCCAATTGCTCCCAATGCATTGCGATCCGTTGGTATATATACAGGAACTGCACCTGTCATAATTAGTGCACTATTATAAAGTGATTTATGATTATTCCTGTCAAATAAAACTAGATCACCCGCAGTTAGCGCCGCCAAAGAGCAGATTGTATTCGCAGTTGTCGTTCCGTTTGTTACAAAATAGACCTTATCAGCATTATATGCCCTAGCCGCTCGCTTTTGAGCCTCAAGTGGAGTCCCCATATGAGTCAGTGTATCACCCAATTCGGTCACAGTATCACTTACATCTGCTTGAAAAAAGTTATCACCCATAAATTTTTTGAAAATCATTCCTGCTGGATGCTTTGTGTAGAATCTACCACCATGATGACCCGGTGTAGTAAAACTAATTGGCTTTTCTTTAGCGTAATTCACTAAGTCTTCAATAAAATTAGGAATTTTTTTTTGTTCATATTCTTCAGCAATCTGCTCAATTTCCTTCAATTGCTTGTTGAGGTCCTCATTTTTGACATCCATTTCAAATATTGGTACTTTTAATCCACTTTGTTCCAATTTCTCAACTATTTTCTCTGGAAGAGATTCTTCTTTTAGCTTCACAATCTCTGCTATTTCTGCCATATTTGTTTCAAAACTCAATGTCACTATTTCACTATTGCTCTCTCTCAAACGAGCGATTATTTTTTGTGTTGCGGCAATCTTTAAAAAACCCATCTGTCCTTGCTTTCCTCCTTGTTGATTTACTTCAATTCAACTACATAACTACTTGAGAAACAAGATTAAATTAGGTTATTTTCCCCTAAATTCTAACGCTTCTATGTTTTGTACTTTATTTTTTTGCTAACTTGACGAAAATAAGATTATAATGAATTTACCTTTTAAAAATGGAGATGACATATATGCTTGCAAAACTGGAGAAATGGCAACGAAATCTAATTGTCTTATGGATCGGCTGTTTTATTGCAGGCATTGGTTTCAGTGAAATTTCACCCTTCCTTTCTCTGTACGTCAGTGAACTTGGCAACTTCAATAAAGGACAATTGACTATCTATAGTGGTTTAACCTATGCAATCACTTTTTTGGTCGTTGCTATCGTTTCACCCATCTGGGGACGCCTTGCTGACCGTCGTGGACGTAAACTAATGTTGCTTCGTTCATCGTTAGGGATGTCAATAATCATTGCCGCTTGCGGTTTTGTCCACAGTATTTGGTCATTACTATTTTTACGTTTCCTTCAAGGACTATGTGCTGGTTATATTCCTAATGCATCTGCGCTAATTGCAACTGAATCACCAAAGGAAAAAAGCGGTTCTGTCTTAGGTATTTTAGCTACCAGTTATGTTTCTGGGAACTTGATTGGACCTGTCTTAGGGGGATTCCTCGCACAAGTATTTTCAATTAGAATCACTTTTGTCCTAACCGGGATTCTTTTATTAATTGTCTTCTTTTTAAGTTTGTTTTTTGTACACGAAAACTTTACTTCTACTTTAGCTCCAAAAGCTGAAGAAAAGACAAAACGTGTCTCACCATTGTCGCAACTACAGAGGCCTAAAATAATTATTGTTCTTCTTCTTTCGACGATGATTATCCAAATGGGAAATAATTCAATTACACCAATCATCAGTCTCTATGTCAAAGAACTTATGCATGGCATTGGTCCAATTACTGTTGTAGCTGGGATAATCGCAGCTTTACCGGGACTGTCAACACTGATTTCTGCCCCTCGTCTTGGTGAATTGGGAGATCGCACAGGCAATGGTAGGATTCTTATCTTTGGTTTTTTATTTGCAATCATCATGTACTTCCCTCAAGGCCTAGTAACTAGTGTTTGGTTACTTGGAATCTTACGTTTCATGATTGGAATCTCAGATGGAGCACTTTTTCCAACAATTCAAACTATTTTATCAAAAGAATCCCCTGCACAGCTAACTGGAACTGTCTTTAGTTGGAATCAGTCATTTCAAGCGCTTGGCAGTATGTTTGGATCTCTTTTTGGTGGGATTATTCCTAACTTTTTTGACTATAATGGTGTCTTCATCTTCACTGCCTTATCTTTGTCACTAAATTTTCTTATCATTATTATTTTCATGCCTGAACTTAGACCTCATTTTAATAAGAAAAAAAAATAAAAAACGTTCCCCAAAAGTTGTTTTTTTAACCTAACTTTTGGGGAACGATTATTCGATTATTATAAAGTAAACTGTTTTTCTAGCTAAAAATAGCTTTATATAAAGTTGTAGCTACAATCGCACCACAAATTGGTGCCACTATAGGAACCCAACTATAATAAAATTGTGAACTCCCCTTATATTTAAATGGCCATATAGCATGTAACAACCTTGGTCCTATATCTCTTGCGGGATTTAAAGCTGGCCCCGTTGGTCCACCAAATGAAACAACAAGACACATTACTAAGAAACCTAAACCAATGAAGTCTGCACGGGAATCTACTTTATCTGCCGTAATGCATAACGCACCAAATACCAACATGAATGTACCGATGAACTCGTTAATGAATCCATTAAGCCTACTATTTGCGGCATCAATTGTTGAGAATGTTCCCAAAATTGCTTCTGGATTTTCTGTTTCATTGTAATAAGGACTATAAGCCAAAATAATCATTAATTGTCCAAAAATTGCTCCTAACAATTGTGAAACAACATATGGGACAACTTCTTTCCAAGGAAAACTCCCTGTAACAGCTAACCCAATTGTCATTGCTGGATTAATTTGTGCCCCTGAAACAGTGGCAAACATTAACGCAGGAATCATAACACCAATTCCATATCCAAAACCAATTAAAACCCAACCACCATGAAAACCTTTTGTACCTTTTAATTCAACGTTAGCTACCGATCCGTTACCTAAAGCAACCATGATAGCTGTTCCCAAAAATTCTGCTATACAACGTACCAATAAAGAGTAATGCATTAAATTCTACCCCACTAAAATATTTAATTTTTCTTCTTCTGAAAGTTCTTGGTTCATACGACCACTAACAAAGCCTTGTAAATCAACAGTAACGTATTTGTAGCCGATTTTGTTAAGTTCTTCAGTTATAGCTGTCTTCTTAGCAATCAAGTTGACAATTTCTTTTTCAGGAACTTCAATTCTTGCCATATCTTCATGAACTCTAACTCTAACAGTCATAAATCCTTGTTCTCTCAAATACTTTTCAGCAGTTAAAACTTGATTTAATTTTGCACTCGTTAATTCTGTATTGTATGGAAAACGTGATGAAACAGAACATGAAGGGATTTTGTTCCAATTCTTCAAACCAAGTTTTTGTGAAAGTTGTCTAACCTCATCTTTATAGATGTCGGCTTGTTGCAAAACAGAAACGGCTCCAGCTTCATCTCTTGCACGAAGACCTGGACGAAAGTCAGATGCATCGTCCATAATCATACCATCTAGCACTACATCGGTATTAAAGTCCTTAGCAATTTCCATCAACTTAGCATAAAACATTTGCTTCATGTAATACCATGAATTTGGTTTATTATTCTTTACATGTTCATCGGCTAAGTAGTCTAGTTCTACACCTTTTACTTGTGCACCTAATTCATCTGCCAACTTAATTGCCTTATCATATTCATCATCTGAGAAAAGTTCAGAATTAGCTACTACTGCTAAAACATTTTCTTTGCCAAGTGAGTTGATTGCTTCCTTCAATACAAGAGTTGAATCAATGCCACCTGAAAATCCAATCACAACTCGTTTGTAACTTGCCAAAATGGACTGCAGTTTCTTTTCTTTTTTTGTTAATGTACTCATTTTAAAACACTCCTTCTACTTTAATTGTTTTGTACAAACTCCATGATTCTATTTGTCAATTCACTTACTGCCATTTTATTTTTTCTTGCTAAATCTAGTAGTTCATCATGTTCCAATGAAATCTTTGAAAAACCATCATAAGATAAATATTTAACATGGATATTACCAAACTTTGTCTCTACAGCTTTAACACTTCGCTGCATTATTTTTCTATCCATCAGCTGTTGTCTAACACCAATTGAGGGAGTTTTCGCAAATAATATCTTCACCAATTCCTCACTTTTGGTTGGCGCTGCTAGTAAACATAACTTGTATGCCGGACGACCTTTTTTCATAATAATTGGCTCCGTCCAGACATCTTTGGCTCCTTTTTCAAGCAGAACTTGTGTTGCATCAGACAACTGCTCACCAGTAATATTATCTAAGTTAGTTTCCATCAATACTACTTGATCTTGTTCCTGTGTAACCCTTTGATTGCTCAATAATGAATTACAAAGACAACCTCTTAATGCATTCAAACTACCTGTTTCTCGTGTTCCAAAACCATATCCTACTTGTTCGACCACTAAGTTCCCTGGTATCCCACCAAATACATCTGTGATACACTTTATAATTCCAAAACCCGTGGGTGTTACTAACTCTGTCAGTACATCCGCTCTTTGTCTGAAAGGTACTTCACTATTCATCCTCATCTGCATTACTGCAGGTACTGGTACAGGCATCACTCCATGCGCAACCTTGATTGTGCCACTTCCATCCACAAGCGTTCCGCAAATAACCTTCTCAATTTTCAACAATTTCAAACCAATAAAGAAACCTACCACATCAACAATTGAATCGATTGCCCCAACTTCATGAAAATGAATCTCATCAATCTTCTTACCATGTACGTGTGCTTCCGCTTTAGCAATTTCTTCAAAAACGGTACAAGCAGACTTTTTTATATTCTCACTTAGACTAGAATTATTAATAATATTTTCAATGGTAGATAGATTTCTTCCGTGATGATGGATTTTTCCAACACCTTCATCTGCATGATGCCCTTTGAATTCGTCACTCAATGTTACTTCAAATAAATGTCCCTTAATTGCCGAACTTGTAGTCTCTGTCAGCGTTAATTCGTATCCAGTTATCTCTAATTTTGCTAATTCCTGCTTGAAGTCTGCGAAGTTAAGCCCTAGATCAAATAACGTCCCCAGCAACATGTTCCCACTTACTCCTGAAAAAGGATCAAGATATAAACTTTTCATTTTGCCGCCTCCGCCAAATGATTTATTTTACTTGCTGAATAACCAGCTCCGAAACCATTGTCAATATTTACAACTGTGATACCTGTAGCACAGCTATTTAACATCGTTAACAATGCCGCCATTCCATTAAACGCGGTTCCATAGCCAACACTCGTTGGAACTGCAATTACAGGAGAACTTACAAGTCCACCGACAACAGAAGCTAACGCTCCTTCCATTCCAGCAATTACAATAACTACTTGTGCTGCTCTAATCTCGTCTATGCGCGCAAATAACCTATGGATTCCAGCAACTCCAACATCATAAATTCTGTCAACGCTATTACCAAAAGCTTCCGCAGTAACTGCAGCTTCCTCAGCAATCTTTAAATCAGATGTTCCTGCTGTCACAACTGCAATTTTTCCAATTGTTTTATCTATCGGATTTTGCTCCCATGACAACATTTCAGAAACTTCGTCATACTTTAATTGGGGTAAACTTTCTCTGATGTTCTTTGCCTTTGATGGATCAACCCTGGTCACTAAGATATTATTTTTTTTCCCTAGCATTGCCTCAACAATTCCTATTACCTGCTCAGCTGTTTTACCTTCACCGTAGATAATTTCAGGAACACCAGTCCTTTTATTTCTTTCCGTATCAATCTTAGCAAATCCCAGATCAGTAAATCCTGAATTATTAATGATCTCAGTTGCATCTTCCACACTTATTTGTTTTTCAGAAACAAGTTGAAATATTTGTCTTACCTTCTCAGCTTCCATACTATTCCTTACCTTTTACAATGACTCCGAGTCCATCTGGAATAACTACTACCTTGGCCTTTGCACCTTCACGCTCATATGCTTTTTCCATTGCTTCATCCAATGAGGTTGCAAGTTCCATATGCATCTTCGTAATCAGCTCTGGATCAACAAGGTCTGATACAAAAATAACATGATGATTGACTAAAATACGTGCCAGAATCTGTGATGTCCATTGATCTGGAACGGTTTCAAGTCTAGGTGTATTCACAGCCTTATCAAGAAATTCCTTTGGATCAGCAACATCTGCGATGTTATGATAGAATCCCTCACCACCATGCCCATCTCGACAACCAGCGACCATAATAATGGTGCCACCGACTTTATTTGTTGCCTCAGCAGCCGTCATTCCCTTAACTGCTTGATAAATATTTTGATCTAGTGGATAACCACCATTTGTTGAAATCGTAATATCAGATTCAATCGCATCAACTTCTGATAATGATTCGACAAATTCAGTTCCTTTTTTGTGAGCCTTCTCTAAATCACCCGCAAACGAACCAATGATTTTCTTGTCTTCATCAAGTACAACGTTTAAAATGAATGCTAATTTAACCGTCTTTGCAGCGTAAACCATATCTTCATGGATTAAATTATGATTCAAGTTACCTGTACGAGAATGCTTGTCACTTATAAATTCACCTGAATGGTTTGCCATGATTGTTTTGTATGAGGAGATACCAGGCAAAACAGACTTTCTTCCGCCAGAGAAACCAGCAAAGAAATGTGATTCAATGAATCCTTCTGAAATTAACAAATCTGCTTCAGTTGCGACTTTATTAACGATGAGATCGCCGCCTGAAGGTAATTTACCCACTTTGACCATATCTTCATCACGTTCAGAATAATGCATTACAATTTCTTCATTATCAACAATCTCTTTGCCATACTTGTTGATTAATTCTTCCGTTGTTGAAGGTCTGTGAAATCCTGTTGCAACCAAGATTCTGATTCTTGCATCGGGAGCAGCTGAACGAATTCTACGCAACAAAATTGGCGTAATTATTTTGGATGGGACTGGGCGTGTATGATCAGAAGAAATAATTACAATATTTTTCTTACCCTTGGCCAATTCCTCCAACTTTGGAGAAGCAGTTGGATTATCTAACGATCGTTCAACCAACTCTTGTTCTGAATATTTTGCATGATATGTGGCTGCCTCGGAAACTAAAGATCCTGCAAAATTCTGTTCATCTATTTTTGCAGTAATCGTTTCGCGATCGTAAGGAAGCTTTATCTCAACCATCTAAACTTCATCTTCTTTCTTTTTTGTTCATAAACAATAGTAACTGCTCTGTTTATTTCTTTTCTTGTCAAGAAGTATTGCTTGAAAACATTGCTCAAATGTATGTTCTTAAAGCATTACCAATTGATAAGATGATATGATAAAATCAAGAGTATTATCTATTAACAAATAAGAATTAAGTAATGAGAGGATAAATCATGACTAATAAAATGCCTAATAAAGATATAGATTATCTCGTAAACTTTCTGAAAGACAAACAAATTTCGACTATCACCAAAGATTATCATACTTATTTAACGTTCCATGGATTAAAGGCTGCTAGTGTCTTCATACTCAAGGATGGTATCATTAAAACCTCAGTAATTTTGCAAGATGGGCGAGAATTCAACATCTCGTATATTAATCAACCTGATGTAATTTCCTTATTGCACGATGAAGCACTGCAATATGATGAGCAACCTTTTAATGTACGCATTGAGTCACCTACTGCAACTTTTTATCAAATAAATCGGGTAAAATTTTGGAAGTATGTCAACAATAATTCACAGCTTCAAAATTATGTAAAACAATACTATCGTCATCGACTATCCGAAAACTTTTCGCGTTTACAACGTTTAACAATGAATGGTAAGTTAGGTGCCTTAGCTAGTTTTTTGAGAGATTTAGTACTAAAATTCGGTCGTAACTTACCAAACAGTCCAAAAATATTAATTGATTTTGATGTTACTAATGAGGATATTGCAGGATTTTGTGGAATTGCAACCTATGCAAGTGTTAGTAGAATGATGAAAAAACTTAAAGAAGAAGGGGTAATTGAATTTACCAATAGTGGTGAATATAGTAAGCGCAGAATTATTGTCCGCAATGTACAAAAACTAGATGATTACATTGCTTATTAAATAAGCTTGGGTTATATATTAATACAGTTCTAGCCTTTTTAAATACAGTCTGGTGACTATATGATAGAATTAGTTGACTAAAGCTGTTATATAGAATTTTTATTATTATCAAAACATTATAAGGACTGTTTTTATGCCTAAGAAAATCTATTACACAAATAGCAAGCTGCAACCTGCAGATGAAGACCATCTATTAACATTAGCAAAGCAATACGATGATGTTTTTATTTTTCAAACACCAAAGGGCTTTAAACTGTATGCTTTTGACTCCCTCTCAAAAATAATTCCAGGTAACGATCATGAAAACCAATTTACACATGTTTCACACTGGAAAGATGACCTGCAATCTCTGCTTGTTCCAATAAATGCAACTATCCCTCCACAAATTGTTGGTGGCTTTAGCTTCTCACCTGAACAAACTAGTAGATCCGTTTGGAACAGTCTATCATCTGGTTATTTCTTTTTACCAAAATTTATAATTATTGTTAAAAATAACAACTATACACTTGTAACTAGCAGTTTCAGTAAAGATGATATTGACCGAGAAAAAGCGGCTTTTTCTGCACAAATCTCTACTGTTAACCCGGTAAAGAAACACCTTAATAATCCAATTGTTAAAAAAGTTGAGCTGAATGTAGCTGAATGGGAGACTGCTGTCGCAAAAACAACAAGACTTATCAGAGAAACTAACTTAAAAAAAGTTGTCCTTGCTCGTAATTTAAAAATTAAATTAACCCATGAACCCGATTTTTGCTTATTATGGCAAAGACTTCAATCTACACAGCCTAATACTTATCATATTCTTCTAAAAAAAAGAAAACTAATCTTTCTCAGTGCAACACCTGAACGTTTCGCAAAGTTTGGTGCTGCTTATTTTGAGACTGCAGCAGTTGCTGGTACAATACGTCGTGGTATAACTCCAGTAGAGGATAACCAATTAGGGAAAATATTACTTGCAGATAAAAAAAATCGGAGCGAACAACAATTTGTTGTTAGTGATATTAGTAATAGCCTAAAACAAGTTGGCTTAGTTGTTAATCATCCTGCAATACCGACTTTGCTCAAGAATAAAAATGTTCAACATCTTTTTACTCCTATCAAAGGAACCGGCAGATATGACTTATTTTCTTTATTGAATATCCTGCATCCAACACCAGCTTTAGGTGGATTGCCTCGACAAGATGCATTGATTCAGATTAATAACATAGAACCCTTCACTCGCGGATTATTTGGAGCACCTATTGGTCATATTTCATTTGACGGAACTGGTGAACTGGCAGTTGGAATTCGCTCTGGTATTATAAATGGGACCACATCGTTCTTATTTGCAGGTGCCGGTATTGTTGCTGATTCAGTAGCAAAAAAAGAAGTTGCAGAAACTAGAATGAAATTCAATCCAATTTTGAATATCTTAAAGGATGATACAGAATGAAACAAAATGAAACTTTAACAACCCATATTTCACTTATTTTGAACGGTTTACTACTGCAAGGCCTTACAACAGCTGTAATTGCACCAGGTTCACGTTCAACTCCGCTTGCACTAGCATTAGCACAGTTAGCACATGAGCAAAGAATTGAACTCTTCGTCGACGTTGATGAACGTTCAGCTGCTTTCTTTGCCTTAGGAATTGCAAAAAAAATTAATAAACCAGTTTTATTAATATGTACTTCCGGAACCGCTGCAGCAAATTTTTACCCTGCAATCTGCGAAGCAAAAATATCACAAGTTCCGCTGTTAATAATGACTACAGATCGTCCTCCGGAACTCACAAAAGTAGCTGCACCTCAAGCACTTGATCAAGATCATTTTTTTGGCAATCAGGTCAAGAGCTTTTTTGAATTACCACTACCTGAAACTAATCATGATTCGCAAAACTACACTAACTATATCGTTCAAAAAAGTTTTCAAATTGCACAAAATCAACCGGCTGGTCCAGTTCACCTTAACCAACCTTTTCGTAAACCATTGATGCCTGACTTACCAATTAAACTTGATCATAACCAACAAAAATATACTTCATTTTCAAGTCAGACCACCCTATCGTCCAACTTAATAAAAAAAGTACACACTAACCTGTCAAATAAAAGAGGAATAATTTTAGCTGGTCCCAATCAAAATGCACTTTCTAATATAGCAATGCTTGAATGGGCTAAAAAAAGTGGGTGGCCTATTTTAGCTGATCCTTTAAGTCAATTACGTGGAATTTCTAGTCCTAATATCATCACTTGCTATGATTCTTTGCTAAAAACCAATTCAGATAAATTAATTGCGTTAATGCCCGAAATCATCATTCGAACCGGTCAAACTTTTGTTGCAGCCTCATTGGCCTCATTTTTGAAAAAAAGTCAGGCTACAATCTACTCGCTTGATGAGGAAAATGCTCTCAATGATTATACAAAAACAACAACATTTTCACTAGAAACATCCGCAGAAGACTTCTTTAATCAAATTCCCCCTGTCAATCCCCTAACTGAGTGGTTGAAAGAATGGTCTGTAATTGAAAAAGTCTATACTTCTATCAACAAAATTAATTCTACTGACACATTAAACGAACTAGAAGTCGTTCGAGCAATCGCTTCAACCGGGAGCAAAAAGCTCAATTTATTTGTTAGCAACTCTATGCCCATCCGTGACATTGATAGTGTCTTACAACCTTTAAATGCCTTTCGAATTTTCTGTAATCGTGGTGCAAATGGAATTGATGGAATTGTATCAACCGCTTTAGGAGTCAGTACAAAATCTGCAGAAAATCTTTTGTTAATTGGTGACTTAGCTTTCTTTCATGATATGAATGGTTTAATGATGGCTAAGAAGTATCGTTTAAAAATAAAAATTATTGTTATCAACAATAACGGAGGTGGGATATTCTCGTTTCTACCTCAAGCTGGGAGCTCAAATTTTGAAGAAGTTTTTGGCACACCCTTAGACATTGATATTGAACAGGTTGCACAACTATACCATGCCCACTATTCATTAGCTGAAACTGTAACTAGCTTAAAAAAATACTTGTGTACTCCTGCACATAGCCTTGAAATCATTGAAGTAAGAACAGATAGAAAAGATAATGTTGCCCTTCGTCAGGAATTAATAAATCAATTTGCAAGCCATATTCAAACTACGAAGGAGTCCTAATAATGTTTTTTAAAGCCAAATTTTCAAAATATTACTATATCAAAATTAAAAATAGTACTGCCCCGCTTTATTGGTTACTTCTTCATGGCTTCATGGGAACGCACAAAGAATTTCTTAATGTTGCAACACAACTTCCAGGAACAATTATTATCCCGGATTTGTTGGGGCATGGACAATCTGATGTTAATAACGATACTAAGTACTTCTCAATTGAGCAACAAGCAGATGACCTAGTCGCTTTATCTAAACAAATCACTACCCAAAAAGTCAACATTTGGGGATATTCTATGGGCGGTCGCCTAGCATTGGCTTTAGCGCTCAGATACCCTGAAATCGTGAACCATCTCTATTTGGAAAGCAGTACTGCCGGAATTAAATCGCCCGCTGCTCGCCAAGCTAGAATTACTAACGACCACAATTTAGCGCTACGTTTACAAACTGCAACTAGTCTCACTGATTTTGTTGATTTTTGGGAGAATCTTCCTTTATTTCACAGTCAAAAAGACTTATCTTTCGAAACACAAACCTTTGTACGTAATCAACGTCTACAGCAATCTGGAATTGGATTAGCCAAAAGTCTTTGCGGTATGGGTACTGGGAAAATGCCTAATTACTGGAATCAGCTACCTTTTTTACAGTCTACAACTACTCTCTTTGCCGGTGAACTTGATACCAAATTCAGTAACATTACACGTGATATGCAACTCCTTATTCCTAATTCTAAACGTGTCATCATACCAGGTGTGGGTCACAATGTTCATTTAGAAAATCCTAATGCAATTTTAACAACGATACTTCAGAGGAAATATCTATGAAAATTATAAAAATGCACCTTCTCCCAATAAAACTCCAGTTAAAGAGGCCCTTCATCAGTAATCATGAAACAGTCTCACAACGAGAGATTACAATTATTGGATTAAAAAATGACGCAGGTATTTGGGGTTACGGTGAACTTGAAGCCTTCTCTGCGCCCTATTACACAGCAGAAACTCAAAAAACAGCACGCTCAATCATTAGAGATATCATAAGTCCTTTGTTGAAAAATACTCACATTATCCAGCCGGAAGATATAACAAGTATTCTTAGTGTTATTGCAGGAAATCAGATGGCAAAAGCAGCAGTTGAAACAGCAGTATGGGATCTCTTTGCAAAGACTCAAAGACAAACTTTGGCTGCACTAATTGCAGAAAAAATGAATACTACCTATCATCAAAATATTCCTGTGGGTATCAGTATTGGTGCCAAATCCTCTTTTGCAGAACTAGAAAAATCAGTTGTCTCTGCTATAAGTCAAGGATATCAGCGCATCAAAATCAAAGTAATCTCAATTGAAGGACTCAATCTTATAAAAAAGGTAATTCAAAAGTTTCCAGACTTAACTTTTATGATTGATGCAAACTCAAGTTTCAATTTAAGTATCGCACCTAAGTTGGCTGAAATTTCCGCTCCTAATCTAGTAATGATTGAACAACCCTTACGAACAACTGATTTTGTTGAGCATTCAAGACTCCAATTAGAATGTAAAACCCGCCTTTGTCTTGATGAAAATATTTTTTCATTAGATGATGTAAAAACTGCATACAGTCTTAAAAGTGCACGTGCAATAAATTTGAAAAGTTCTCGGGTTGGGGGAATAACAAATGCATTAGCCATAATATCTTTTTGCTGGACTCACGACCTCTTGGTATGGTGTGGTGGCATGCTTGAAGCTGGAATCGGTCGTGCAACTAATCTTGCGCTTGCAAGCCTAACTGGATTGGATTTTCCCGGAGATATTTCCGCATCTTCTCGTTATTATTCCAAGGACATCATAACATCTGATTTTATTCTTACAAATGGAAAAATTTCACTTCCTGCTAAACCAGGTATAGGTGTCTCACTCACTCCTGCATATCAAAAAGCGCTTAAAAATACAATTTCACTTCTATAATTCTTTATTCTTTAAAAAAAACAAAAATTATCGTCACAAATAATTCACATTTAAGCCCTATACTTTATTACATACCCTGGTAATATATCTTTTTCTTTTCCCCTTGTTGTAAGAGCTAATAACTCCTACAACAAATGATATCTAGAACTTTAGCGCTCCCCCAAGTGTTGAACCCTTATAGATATCATACCTGACACAATCAAAACGATTGTGTCTTTTTTATTGGGAAATACAAAGCAAAAAAATTTGAGGGTTGACTCGAAATCACGAACATAGTGAGTAGTTTGCTATCAGTAATTCAGAGTTAGGCGAAGTATTTCAACTTATGAAATACATTTATCCGGAATAAATAGAGAGGGTGGATCAAAATTTAACTTTTGACCCAAACCCTTATTTATTATACTTAATTAAGCATAATAAATAACTTGATTCTCTTATTTCTGTTATAATTTACATAGTATATTTAGTAGTTACCTAGACTTGAAGTTCACGTGATATTGAATCATAAACTATTTGGCGTATAATAGATTATGTTAATAAATAAAAACAGATTAAAAAACGAAGGAGTATACAGAATGACTAAATCCATTAAAATCCTGACTGACTCTTCAATTCAACTAACACCTGAAGAATTAAAAAAATATTCAATTAATGTTATTCCTTTATCCGTCGAGATTGAAGGAAAAACATTTGTAGATGGTGAAGATATTTCTCGTCAAGAACTTATTGACCATCTACGCGCTGGCAGATTCCCTAAAACTAGTCAACCTGCTTTGGGAAAGTTTGTGGAAATGTATGATGAACTAGGGGCAGACGGTAGTTCAGTCCTTGCAATCATGATTTCTGATGTCTTAAGTGGTACATGTGCAACTGCCCAAACTGCCGCTGATATGACAAACACTGAAGTGACTGTTATTAATAGTAAATCTACAGACCGCGGACTAGCCTACCAGGTAATTGCTGCAGCAAAAGACCTAGAAGCTGGAAAAAGTATTGCAGAAATCAAAAAACATTGTTTAGAAGTCCATAAACGTACTAGAGTTAATGTTCTGATTGATAATCTAGATTGTTTAGTAAAAGGTGGCCGTGTAAGTCGCCTTGCTGGTACTCTAACAAAATTAATCAATCTTAAAGTTATCGTTGAATTAGGCGACAAAAGCCTTGATCCTGTGGTAAAAGGAAGAAGTAAAAAAACTTTTGTTAAATTCTGCGAAGATCTTGCAAAACGACACGTTGATAATCCAATTGTTGACCTAGCTCTTTCTCATGTTGACCCTGAACCCGAATTTATAGAAAGATTAAAGAAAACGATATTAGGAGAAGAAAGCCATGTTCCTTCTCTAACAAAATTAACAAGTCCAATTATTATGACCCATACAGGGTTAAATGCTATCGGTGTAATCACCTTATCAGAAAAAGAAGATCTTTAAAATGATAGAACAGAGTATTTTTATTCTTAATAACTAAAAAGGGCATGGTCAGAATTTAACTTTTGACCAGCCTTTTTTGTTTACTCTAGATAAATATGTTTCATAACTCCAGTTTTCACGTTTGATACAGTTCGTCTTGACCTTGCAATTAATTTGTGCAATTTTTCACTTTTCTTTACAAATACAGCACTTTCAGATATACTTACAATATGAAAGCGAATTCATTAGTTACATGGAGGGATGACAATGGTAAAATGGTTACGCAGTTCAAATGTAAGTAGTGTTTTATTAGCAATTATTAGGATTTATTTGGGTGTCTTGTGGTTAATGGCTGGTATTGAAAAAGTTAGTGGTTTTACCGCTGAAAAGTTCATATCCGCTGCCATTAAATCGCCTGTATTAGAGCCAACAGGACATTCTGCATATGGTTGGTATACTTCTATTTTAGAAAATTTCGTTGCTCCAAATATTGGTATTTTTAATTTTCTAGTTGTTTGGGGTGAAATATTCATTGGCCTAGGATTAATATTTGGTGCATTTACTACAACAGCTACTTTCTTTGCACTCATGATGAATTTCAGCTATCTTTTATCTGGCAGCATTTCTGTTAATCCAAAGTATATCGTCTTAGAATTTATAGTTATCGTCGCTGGTTACAACGCTGGTAAGCTTGGATTAGATCGTTTCATTATTCCTTTTATCCGCGAAAAAGTCCCTTTTCTCAAAAATTCGGTTGAAGACTATTAATCTTATGGAGAACTTTGACTTATGAAACACCTTTGTTTTTAATAATATAGAAGAACTAGATTAAAATTTAACTTTTGAATTAATGCTATATTGATTGGTGTCCAATAAGTATCTATAAATTTGTTCTGTAATCTCTACCGGCGAACGATTGTCTGTGTTTATTCGCAAGTCTGCACATTCTTGATAAAATGGCATTCTTTCAGCCCGTAGGCTCGTTAATTGTCGTGTTGACATCTGATTCACGAGTGGTCTTTCTTCACTTTTACCCACACGCTCTAAAATCGTGTTCGTTGAAGCCTCCAGCAATATCACTGGTGTTTTTGTTGCCTGTAAGATTTCTAAATTTTGTATATTAATTGGAGTTCCTCCCCCTGTTGAGAGGACTCCATTTTTTTTAAGCTGATTTAATAAAATTTTGTGTTCCAATTCACGAAACTTTACTTCACCATATTTTGAAAAAAAGTCTTTAATTGTTTGCCCTGCACTTTCAACAATTTCTTGGTCTAAATCCGTATGTGGCACTAATAACATTTCAGCTAATAATTTCCCAATCGTTGTCTTTCCACTTCCCATAAATCCTATTAGGATAACATCCATATTCTATTCCTCCTTGATGACTCGATATCCTTGTTTAATAAGTAATTTTTGTGCTCTTTCACAACACTCTTTTTTCGAAAATATGAGTTGTAATATTCCCTTATTTTCTGCTTGCATTTCTAAACCTTGTAGGTTGATCAATTTAATTTATCACGACTATTTTTAGCCTGAAAAAATAAATTATAGAGCTGTTCTTGATCACCATTACTTAAAGCTTCTTGTACTTCAGATAGTTGCTGTTGATATTTTGCCAGTTGATCGATGAGTATTGTAGTATTTGTTTTTAAAATTGCGCTCCACATAGCCGGATCAGAGGATGCTATTCTAGTAGTTGATTTAAAACCACCTGCTGCCAGCTCCATCCCTAACTTCGAATCAGCAAACTCATTCTCTGTTCTATTTACTAGTGTTGCTGCAATAATATGTGGTAAATGGCTGATTTGTCCGACTAATTTATCATGTGTGTCTGCCTCTATTTCAAACCATTTAACATTTGTTTCCTGTAAAAGTGACTGTAATTCTTTTATTTGTTTATTTTTTGTTTTTAAAGGCACCAAAAAATAGAACGCATTCGCAAATAAATCGGCCCTTCCTGCTGCTATACCAGATTCATGAGACCCTGCCATTGGATGCCCACCAATAAAAGTTACGCTTGGTTGCACTAACTCCTCTGCTGCTTTTAGAATTGCTTGTTTTGTGCTTCCCACATCTGTGATAATCGCACCGCTTTTTAACTGTAATTTACTTAATTCATGCAACATTTTAATAATTTGGTCCACAGGAGTTGCTAAAATAATAATATCGGCTGTTTTGATATTTTCAAGATTTTCTACAACCTTATCAATTATTTTATTTGAAATTGCATACTTCAAGGTATTTTTATTAGTATCTGCTGCAGTTATTATTATTTCTGGATTTCTTTTTTTAATTGCTCGTGCAAGCGAACTGCCAATTAAACCAAGCCCATTGATAAAAACTTCTTTCGTTTCCATTATGTTAACTCCTATTTTCGAACATTCAATAAGGACTTTAAATCCTCAAAAAAAGATGGATATGAAACTGCAATAGCTGCTGGATCATTGAGATACAGCTCTTGATCTGTACGCAAAGCGGCAACCGCCAGCATCATTCCAATACGATGATCTCCATGACTATCTAATTCTACTGTATTAGTTTTCCAATTCTTCCTTCCATGAATTATCATCCCATCTGGTAATTCAGTGACTGACACTCCCAACTTGCTCAATTCCTGAGTAACTGTTGAAATTCGGTCGGTCTCTTTAACCCGTAATTCAGCTGCACCTCTTATTTCACTTTTTCCATCAGCACATGCCGCTAACAAGGCCACAAGTGGAAGCTCATCAATCAACGCAGGAATCTCAACTCCCGTTATCCTAACTGGTTTTAAATTACTTGCGCTAATCTCAATGTCTCCATAGCTTTCATCATTGTTTTCTCTGTATAAAATCTTAAAATTTGCACCCATTCGTTTTAAAACATTTAAAATTCCAGTTCTCGTTGGATTCAAACTAACATTTTTCAAGGTTATTCTTGAGTTGGGCACAATAGTTGCGGCAACTAAGAAAAATGCTGCCGATGATATATCACCAGGAACATTAACAACCTGCCCCCTTAATCTATTAGCTGGCTTTATATTAATTGTCTTTTGGTCTTTTTCAGTTGAAATATCAGCTCCAAATTTACGTAGCATTAGTTCTGTATGATTTCTTGTTGGTAACTTTTCAATTACAGTCATTGGAGTATCTGCCTGTAATGCCGCAAAAATAACAGCACTTTTAACCTGCGCGCTCGCAACTTGTAACTGAAGTTTTGTTCCATGAATTTTACTACCTTTGACAATTACGGGAAGAGTCCCAAGTTTGGTTGTTTCAATTTGAGCACCCATTTTAGAAAGCGGCTCGGCAACTCTTTTCATTGGCCTTTTTGATAAAGAACTATCTCCTTGCAGCCTACTAGTAAAATCCGTTCCTGCAAGCAAACCCATTAACAATCTAGTTGTAGTTCCTGAGTTTCCCATCTCAAGTGGTTGGGCAGAGGCCTCTAACCCCCTTACTCCTTTGCCGTGTACAATTACCTGTTCTTTATTTGCTTCAATCTTAATTCCTAATTGTCGAAGTGCTTCTAAAGTATTTTGACAATCTTGCGACCATAAAAAATGATTAATGGTCGTTTGCCCTTCGCTTATTGCACCTACCATTAAAGCTCGATGGGAGATACTTTTATCCCCAGGAATATCAACAGTTCCGTGTAATCCCTTTGGGGGAAGAGTATCTAACTTAATTTTTTTCATTCTTGCAACTACTCCTTAATAATTCGATATATCATCCTTAGTGTTACTTGATTACTTTTAAATTACTTCCCTCCTCGCTCTCAATCATTAGAAATCCCGAACCTCTTGACGATAATCAGCAATTTGTTTTTTTAAACGTTCGAGATTACTTCCCTCAAAGGTATTCAGAATTTCTTTAGCAAGTTCAATTGCAATCACACTCTCTATAACGATTGAAGCAGGAACAATTGCCGTTGTATCAGAACGTTCAACATTGGCTTTTTGTTGTAGATGTGTCTCTACATTAACAGTTTGCAAAGCCTTGTATAAGGTTGGTATTGGCTTCATCGCAGCAAAGACTACCACTGGCATTCCATTGGTCATTCCACCTTCAAAACCACCTAAATTATCACTTGTTCGTGTCCAACCTGTCTCTTTATGCCAATCAATTGGATCCATGACCTGACTGCCAAATTGACCAGCAGTCTCAAAACCATCTCCAATAGAGACACCTTTCATTGCATTCACTCCCACAACAGCTGCTGCGAGTTTTGCATCCAATTTAGTATTCCATCCAGTATAACTTCCCAATCCTGCTGGTAAGTTATTTACAACTACCCGAATAATACCTCCAAGAGTATCTCCATTTTTCTTTGCTTCATCTATTAACTCATGAATTTCAGCCACTTTCTGATTATCAATAATCCGTAAATCATTTTGTGATATTTCGCTTACGATTTCTTTTGTATCGGTTGTTCGATTGCCTAATGCCTTGACCGTTCCAATCTGTTCCACATACCCAACAATACTAATGTCCAATTGCTTCAAAAGTTGTTTACAAATTGCACCGAGTGCAACTCTCATTGCCGTTTCACGTGCAGAAGACCGTTCCAAAACATTGCGTAAGTCCCGATGACCGTACTTCATCCCACCAATTAAATCAGCGTGGCCTGGACGTGGTCGTGTAACTTTTCTTAAAGTATTTCTTTCTGTCTCGGTAGCAACTGGATCCATAATGTTAGCCCAATGAGCATGATCAATATTGTTAATCACTAATGCAATTGGTGAACCTAATGTTTTTTTATGACGTACGCCACCAACTATTTGAATAGTATCATGCTCAATCTTTTGTCGATTTCCTCTCCCATAACCACCTTGTCTAGCAGATAATTGCCGGTTAATCTCGTCTATATCAAGTAATACCCCTGCCGGAAATCCTTCTAGTATTCCCGTTAATTGCGGTCCATGTGATTCACCTGCTGTTATATAATTCAATTAAAAGCCCTCCCTTATTTTGTTAACTTTTTCTTTTTAACGTCCTCTGCCTCGTATGTTCGTGAATTTTTCATAATATGCCGATAAACATCCTGCAGATATGGTGTCAGCTCCTTATTTGAACTCTGCACTGAAATCCTGTTGAGTACTACTTGTTCTTGCTTTTCATCTAAAATCATTTGTTGATTCAAAAACTTTATTCTACCAACAGTTTTAACTTGTTTAAAACGATATTCAAGTAAATGTACTACCAAATAATCAATTAATTTAATTCTTTTTCGAGCCTGTGCAAGATTCATTTCAGATCCAAGAACTATCCGTATGCCTATCGAAAACAAGAGACCCATCAGTGCAATCACTATATCAAATTCCACTACTGTTCTGATGCTAACTTTTGAAAGCCAGCCTGTGATCAACGGAATTGAAAAAGATGCTAAACTTCCAAAAGTGAAGAAAACTCCGGTAACTAATCCCTTGTGTTTTGAAAATAATTTCAAAAATAGATTCAACCCAGTTTGCATAATACCTCCTGCCGCACTCATTCCAAATATAAGTGATGCAATGCTAACTAACAAACTGCTGCTAGTAAGATTAATTACTAGTAAACTTATTAAACTTAGTGCGTTCAATGATATTAAAAGTGTTGTTTCGGCGACTTTCTTCCGAAGTAGCAAGAATACAATAATAACACCTGTAATTGACCCTACACTATATAGTGAAAGCAATAAATGAGCCTGTAAGTTGCTAAAATGCAGCTGTTGTTCAGCGTATAGACTAATCCATTGTGTATACAAAATCATCAAAGCCATTGAACTGTATCCGTAAAAAGAGAGTAAAACTGCAAGTGATTTTCTTCGCCAAGCTAGTATATGGGCAAATAACTGCTGTTCAGCCTCTTGTGCAAGATTCTTTTCTGGAAATTTCACTGGAAGTAAAATTATTGCATTTAAAACTAGGATCATCGCCGCAATTATAAATGACCAACCAAACCATTGATTGTTGACTTCTATGAAAGAGACACCCAAAGGCAAAATAAATTCTCCCGCTGACATGAACGCCTTGATTAAAATATTTGAAGCTCCATTGTTTTTTCCCATCTCAAGAAAAACAGGATATGTCCCTGAATCAAGTGCTGAATTTGCAATACCTGCTAGAATCGCTAATACATAAGCAGCTGTAACATCTCTGACAAGCAACATCCCAATAAAAAATACAAAATAGCTACCAATTCCAATATAAACAAAACTCTTTCTTCCATATCGATCTGCCAAGCTGCCAAGTAATAAATATGCAGCTAAGCGACCAATCCCAACCCCTGAAATAACATAAGAAACAACTGCTAGAGGTTGTCCCCATAACTTCCCAAGTTCTTGCATATTCTGAGCTAAAATTATCAGACCAATTCCATGAACAAAATAGTTCAAGTACAACCCGAATGCCAGTCTTTTACGTTTATCTGATTCCATACTCATGTTCTTTCCTCCTTATTCTTTATGAATAAAATAAAAAAAGCCAGCTAGAATTTTTCATCTAGCTGGTTTAACCGAATATTCAACGAAGAATCAGTTATTATCACAGCTAGACTACAACATGTCTAGCTGGCAAAAAATAACCTTGCACACCCCAGACACGGACGTTTCATCCGTGTCCTCAAACACGAATGCTACTTAACGTAGGCAAAGCCATAATAATATGAATTTGTAAGTTCTGTACGGGTATGCATTTGTTAAATCCTTCTTTCGTTTTATTTATACAACATTAAAACATCTTACAAATAAAAAGTCAATTATTTATTTTTCTTTGGATTAAAAATTACATTTGCTTAGATAAACATTCCTCTTTTAAGAAAGGCAGAGCTTTCATAATTCTTATATCACTAAATACTAGGCTGAACGCCCAATGTACAATTTTGTTGTGATTCTGTGTTAGTTATTATTAATCAACTTAACACTGAACTTTTTCTCTGTGTTCTAATCTATACAATTATTATCAGACTGTTTTTTTATGGATGTTTTGTTAAATATCTACTTTCTTTTTTCATATCTTGTTACTAGCGGTAAAATTGCACCTAATCCTATCAACACCACTATCGCAACAAGATTTATTGTTAACTCATACCACCATGTATCTCCCATAAAAGCAACATCTTGTGGGAATATACCAAATACTGTCGCAACTGCAGTGATAATCAGAGCCCAAAGTCCAACAAACCACGCAATTTTATCGTTTTTTATAAACACGTAGGTTGATGGATACTTTGCACGATTTTTCCGTACTTGCATAAAGGCATAGAAGATCCAGCAAGTTACGCCTGGTGAAATAATACCATTTAAATTCAATAACCAGTTAAAAATGTCATTCATATCAGGTAAAAATATTCCAAGCAATAAAATAAATCCTGATAACACACAGGTTAAAATATATCCATTGATTGGAAGCCCATTCTTGTTTGTTTTTCGTAATATTTTGGGCATAAATCTAACTCCTGTATCCGAAATCAGCATTCTTGTCATAGCATCTAAAAGAACTGCCAATAGGGCTGCAAGATAGATAACCTCAGTCCATGCAAAAAGGTACATAAATAAATTGCCTACGTGATACTGTTCTCCTAGTGCTTGAAAAGCATAATACGACCCATTCATTTTCAAATCTTTTGGTAAATGATGTGCATCAAAAAATATTCCTAATGAAAATGATCCAAATATAGTTAAAAATGCTGTCATCGCTACTAACAAAAGCATTGACTTTGGAAACTCACTTGCAGGTTTCTTCATCTTCGTCACAAATGGTGCAATTAATTCACATCCATTTACTGCATAGATCAATAATCCAATTGTCGTTAAATACTTTAAATCAAATTTAGGAATAATTGCTCCCAGATTCATAGGCTGTGTTTCAATATGTCCCCCCATTCCCAAAGAAGCAATTGCCATGATTACAAATAATACTGTCATGCCAAACATTGCAAGCCCACCTATAGAACTCAACAACTCTAGTGATTTCTTAAATCTAGACTGTACTAAAATAAATACCACAAAAATTATCAGCGTCCAAAAAGCAAATTGTCCATTAGTCATGGTAGCTTGAAATTTTCCACTACCAGTAATTGCCCAACCTAATCCAACTACTACTGAATTTGCAGTATCAACAACATATGGAATTGAAGCAGCCCAATAAGTCCACGCTGTAAAATATCCCAAAAATTCACCATTTGTACCCCTAATCCATGAACTAAGCCCACCACCTTCTTTGCTAAAAACAGAACCTAATTGTCCAACCATCAATGAATATGGAATAACATATAGGGTTAGCATCAAAATCCAAGATGTTATTACACCTATTCCTTGATTTTTAAAGTTGTATATTAAATCGTCGAATCCAATAACGGTAACAAAACTCATTAAAGCCAATACAGGCCATGATATGTAATGGGTCTTTTGAGATATGTCTGTCTGCATTAATATTACACTTCCTTATTTGAACTAAAATAAACTTACATTGTATGATGAGCATCGATTAGCATTCTAGTAATTTTTTTTGCAAATTTATATCTACGGCATAGATATATAAACCTTTCCTTGCTCGAGTCAACAAAACACGCAAAGCATTCAGCATTAATCTTTCCTTAGTTGCTTCAATATTTGATCCTAGTTGCTTTATCCCATTAAAAGCCGCTTGATCTTCATAAAACTCTGGACGAACAATTAACTTATTCGATTTCTCATCATAACCTAAGCTAGGTCCCAAAATTATACCCGCATAATTTAAATCAAATCCTTGAATTGTATAAACCGAGCCTACTTCATTAATTGTATCTGATCTTTCCGCCCATGCCAGAGATTCTTTTGGATTACTTCTATCCCAACGTAAATTCAAATTTCCTGCTTTTACAAAATAATCATTTCCATCTAAACGGTAGGGAAAATCATATGTTGCTAATAGCCTACTAAGACCTACAGCTTTTTCATGTTCTTTTACAAGTTCGTACATCTCTTTAGCGTCATTCATTATTCGAAAATCGAATTTTTGTTTTTTTGGTACTTGCTGAATTTTTTTACTGCAAAACTCAGCGATCCAATCTTGTACATCAGCGTCCGCTTCTACTCTAAACTGTTTTTGTAAGTGCTTAATTTCGATGCTTTTTTCACCTAAAATTGCTATTAATTTTTGTTTTGACCAATAACTCTTTGCTTTTAATACTTGATTATCATCAAATATTACTATAACTACCTTTGCATGCTTTATAATTTCTTGCAGTTGATTTTCCTGGAAAAAATGATTATATACATCTTTTTTAGTTAATAATAAATGTGCTTCATCAATAATCACAATATCGGCTTGTTCTGTATTCTTTAACATTTTATTGATAAAAGAGGTTGGTCTATCAAAGTTCTTTTTTAATAAAACTGAAGATTCTCCTGCAATTCTTTTATAAAATTTCAACATTTCAGGATGATTAACTAGAACATAATTATTGGTTCCACTAAAAACTGAACTTTTGTCATTGTGAGCCCTTTGAATCTCGTTAAATATCGATGTAACTAAAACACTTTTGCCTGTTCCAGCTTGACCTTCAATCACAAATACTCCCTTTTGTTTCTCCATCAGCTTACATTCTGCGAAATTCAAAACCGAACTCTTAACTTCTTCTTGCTCACAACTTAAATTTTGTAGAGTTCGGGTCATATCAAGCGTTTCTTTATGCTCCCTTATCATTAAACATTCACTCCCGGTAAAGATAACTACCCAAAAAAGTTAGATTTTCTCCATATCTCGTTCTTACATTCAGCCAAGTCCTTAATTTTATTTATTGAAACTACATGTATTACTTTTTTGTGCCATTGCTCAAGCACATTTTAATACATTGCACTAAAAAAACACAATATCGTAAACGATTTAATGTTTATTTTCAATCGAATAACTGATATCATGTTTTTTACTTCACTCGATGCTTTTCTCTCGCCAATAACTTAAATCTGCAAACAATCCCAAAAAGATGATGTTAAAAGACAATTCATATAAATGCTGATCAATTAATGAACTAAGTATTGCCAGCAATAACCAGACTATCAAAACAAAACTCTTTTCATTATAAAACTTACGATATGAAAGGTAAATTACAGCTAATAAGACAAAAAATGCAAGAATTCCTTCCATCATCAATACACGAATAAACGAAACATCAATATAAAAGTAATCAAATGGTTGATTATGCACTCCACCATTTCCATTTTGATAAATAAACTGTCCTAAAAAAGTAACATTGTAGTTTTTAAAAGCTTCATGCCCATATGTCAGTCTCCCAGACAAAACCTTATTCACTATCTGGAAAAGATGAACCGAAGGCTTAAAAAGATAGGCCAATACTATGTTTAATAAAATTACTATAAAAATAGTGCCCGTCGCAATATTTATCTTTATTTTCTCAATAATATGACAAATAAAATTTTTGAAAATTGTAATTAAAATAACCATAATCATCAACAAAAAATCTAGGCGTGTATCTGTGAGCGCATAAATCATGATTGAAAAAGAAATTGCAGCTATATACTCAGGAAGCATAAACTTAAATTTTTTCAAAGCCGTGTAAGCTAACAAGATATAAAAACATCTTGCGGCTAAATCAGTTGGATAGACCGCTCCAACAGAATATCTAACCGTCGACTCAAGCAATCTACCAATTGTCACATTTATAATGACTCCCGATAAAGATGCAATAGCTGCAATAACAGATACCGAAATGACTGCACCTAGAAATACTTTTATTATTTTTCTAAAATCTACATCTTTTGCACCAACTATATACACATAGTAATAAAAAAATAGATATTCACTCGAAGTTGTACATATTTGCCACAGAATTAATCCTGACAACAATATTATACTTATACTTTTTAAATCCCATTTATCAAATAACAAAATCTTTATAAGAATCCCAATTACCGATAATTCACTTATTAAATATGTACTGCTGCTGACAAGGCTACTCAAAACAAACATTGTCCCGCTAAATGTATTCGCTATAATATATATAGCAAACATTGATAAATAAATTAATTCCGGTAACTTTACTACTCTGTTGTTCAATGGAGCTATTAAAGATTCTTTTTTTATATTATTTATCATTTCCAAACTAACCCCATTATTGAAGTTTTTTTCAATATTCAAATTTTTAGTAGTTGAAAACTAATCTCAGTCCTCGACCTCTGCTTTTACAACATTCAGTGCCGCACTTATAACCTGGTCCATGTCGTAATAGCGATATTGTCCCAAACGACCACCAAATAAAACATTCTTAGCTTCCTTATCTGCTAACTCTTTATACTGCTTATACAACGTATTATTTTTTGTATTATTGACTGGATAATATGGCTCATCTCCACGTTTCCAAGTCTTTGGATATTCACGTGTAACGATTGTCTTATTTTTATCGCCTTTACCAAATTCAAAATGTTTGTGCTCAATAATCCTTGTAAAAGGTGTCTCAGCATCAGTATAATTTACAACTGCATTTCCTTGATAATTATTAACATCAAGTTCCTCTGTTTCAAATTTCAAACTTCGATATTCTAATTCTCCTAATGAATAGTCAAAATATTCATCAATCATCCCAGTAAATATAACTTTATCAAATTCCTTCAAATATTCAGCTTTCTTTTCAAAGAAATCAACACCTGTCTCAACAGTAATCAAATCACTATCAAGCATCTTTTCAACTATCTGGGTGTATCCGCCGACTGGAATTCCTTGATAATCATCATTGAAGTAATTATTATCATAAGTTAATCTAACTGGTAATCTACGAATAATAAAAGCTGGTAAGTCTTTCGTTGAATGCCCCCATTGCTTCTCTGTATAACCTTTAATTAACTTTTCGTAAATATCCGTACCAACCAAAGAAATTGCTTGTTCTTCCAAATTTTCAGGACGTTTACCATTCAAAACTGATTTTTGTTCATCAATTTTTGCCTGCGCCTCTTCAGGTGTTACAACGCCCCATAATTTATTGAATGTATTCATATTAAATGGTAGGTTATAAATTTCACCATGATAATTTGCAACCGGACTGTTTGTGTAGCGATTGAAGTCTGCAAATTGATTTACATAGTCCCACACTTTTTTGTTTGATGTATGGAAAATATGTGCTCCGTATTGGTGAACTTGAATACCATCCACTTCTTTGGTGAAGATATTACCTGCAATGTGGTTACGTCTTTCAATTACCTTAACTTCGTGCCCCTTTTTGGCAGCTTCATATGCAAAAGTTGCTCCGAATAATCCTGCTCCAACAATCAAATACTTGGTCATCTGTTTTTCCCTCCGAAATCAATCTATAAATTGCTCAAAAATATAACTAACCTAAATAAATTATACTGCTTTTTTACTCAGTCCCATTTTTCTTAAAAAGAATAAACCAATTTTTCGGAACCAATTTTGCTTACCCATAAAGAGTACAGGCAATTCCGTATATTTTATCTGATTTTTTTCAAACCAAACATCTAATAAGATTTCACTAATAAATCCAAAAATTCTTTTTTCATATGTGGAATACTCAGAGATATCAACTCTTTTTTCTACTTCTGGTAAGATATTAAATAACCACTCTGTGTAGCTGTCAAATACCTCGCTCTTTGCAATTAACATATTAAACATATGAACAGCTTTTCTATTAACCACTTCCTCAAAAGCATCAATATAATCAGGATAACGTTCACTAATAACTTCTTTTGCAATTTCAAGCCCTTCAATATGATGTGCATGCTCATAATGAGACCATGATGTTTCAATATAGTAGTTTCTCTTGCGTGGTAAAATTGCTTCATTTTTTTCTAATAGACTCGCAACTTTATCACTCTTAAGAATCTCGTTAAACTTCTCATCAGGTGTCTTGAAAAAAAACATTCCTCCATTAGAGAAATATCTACGGTAATGTACAATTCCTTTTGCGTCAGCTGCCCTATTCTTCCATGCCCAATATTGAACAGTTAGTTCACAATAATTAGGATTTTTCTTAGAAATATTAAAGCCTGTATTATCTCTTTCAAATCCCTTAAAATTCTCTTTATTTGTACCAACTTGAACAGGCACATATATACTTTCGTTTGGCATCTTCATATTTTTGTGGCTAACCACGTAAATCTCAGTTTTCATTGGGTCCTACTTTCTTACTGCTCTAAAATGCTCCATCGGCTTTAAAAATTGCAACAATATTTTGCAACAATATTTTCAAGTCAAATAAAAGGCAAGCATGATCTACATAGTAGAGCTCATACTCACATCTCTCAGGATATTCAATGTTACTTCTTCCAGAAGCTTGCCAGTACCCCATCGCTCCTGGAGTAACAGATAAAAACTTGTCCACCCGATCGCCATACTCTTTTAATTCCTCTTCAATAATCGGTCGCGGACCAATTAAGCTCATTTCTCCTTTGAATATATTAATAAATTGCGGTAATTCATCAATTGATGTTTTCCTTAAGAAATGACCTAATTTTGTTATTCTTGGATCCTTGTCTGGAGGTAACTTATAACTATTAGCGACATATAATTTATACAATTCTGCATCATTTTTCAATACATCTGCCGCACCTACAACCATTGATCTGAACTTATAAATGTAAAATTTTCTTCTGTTTTTTCCTACACGTTCCTGTTTATAAAACAATGGGCCCTTATTTTTTCCAAAGCTATAGATTATTACCATCAACACAAATATTGGTATCATCGCAATCAACGCTAAACTCGAAATGAGAATATCTATAACACGCTTTATAAATAAATAAGACTTATTTTGACCCTTATACCCTATTTCGCGAGTCATTAATTTCTCCTCTGTATATAATACAATATATAATTCTTATTCTACCATATCAAGGTAAAATATACATAATATACAGTATAATACTACCATAGAATATAATCAATTTCATAAAAATGTTTCTACTATTTTTACAAAATTGCATAAAAAGCTTTATGTAAGATGCTTTAAAATAAAAAAATAAAGAGCCCAGACCAAAAGATACCTTTTGATCCAGCCTCTAGAATTCATATCTTTAGTTATTCTTCCCTGCAGCCAACTTCATCAACTTTCATAACCAGAAATTTCCCATCAGTAAATCTAGTTGATAACTGTTTTGCTACTCTTGCAGCAAATTTTTCTTGCACAATCATCATAACCGTTGGGCCAGCTCCACTTAAATATGTACCATACACACCCAATAAATGGGCTGCCTCTCTGATATCCTTTAAATAAGGAACTAATTTCTCGCGATAATGCTCATGAAATCTGTCAGATTCAATCATTTTGCCTGCTTTATCAAGGTCTCCCATCATTAAAGCTGCAACCAATGTATTTGCAACAGCACTTCCCTCTATTGCTGTTTTAAAAGGAAGTAACTCTGGAAGTACCCCTCTGCTTTCTTTTGTCAGTAAACTTTTATTTGGTACATATGCAACAAATTCCACCCTAGGCAACTTAGCAACTATGCTTGTCACACTATTCCCATCATATGATGACACAACTAAATTTCCAAAAATTGCTGGAGCAACATTATCAGGGTGGCCCTCAAATTTAGTCGCAATTTCTAATTTTTGCTGTTTTGTCAGCTTTAAGTTAGCAATTTTATCAGCAATTTCAATTCCAGCTACTATTGCGGAGGAACTACTACCAAGTCCACGGGCCAAAGGAATGTCGGAGCTCACAACTACCTTATGTGGTTTAAGAGTTGGAACAACTTTTAATGCAGTGCTAATGATTAAATTGCGTTCATCATGGTAAACTTTTCCCATATTGTGCTCTACAACCCAGCTATTACTTTCTCCTAAAACTTTTACTGTGAGGTAAAGATTAACCGCCACTCCGATTGAATCAAATCCTGGTCCCAGATTTGCACTTGTTGCTGGCACTCTAAATTCAAATTGCATTTATCTTTCCAACCTTTACTTAAGATTATTCTGACAGAATTCTATATGAAGCAATCACTTCAATTTCTTCCAGATTATCAATTTCTTTGATGATTTCTTTAATCTGCTGTTCAGACATCTTATGCGTTGTCATAACAACACGGGCATTGACATCATCGTATTCGCTTTGAATAATCAAATGAAAACTTGCATTAAGTTCTGTCATAACTTCAGTAATTTTTAACATTTGACCTGGACGATCCTTAACTTTTAGTGAGATATAATAGGGATATTTAATCTCATCTGGCAAAGCCTGCTTCCCTTCACGTGAAAAATCATTAAACCGATTTCCTGTTGTTTCTAAAACTATGTCCTTCGTGACAGCAATTATATCGCTAAGTACACTATTAGCCGTTGGCATTTCCCCTGCTCCAGGTCCATAAAACATTGTCTCCCCAACTGCTGCTCCTGTAACTAAAACAGCATTATTTTCATTTTGTACAGCTGATAATGGCTGTGTCTCAGGAACAAGAACCGGTCCAACTGCAACACTGATTCTATCATTAATTAATTTAGCAATTCCCAACAACTTAATATTGTAACCCAAGCTTTTTGCCTGCTTAATATCTTCCAAATCTATTCCATTTATACCTTTAACTTCTATATCATCTAAGGCAATATTGATTCCAAACGCAAATTGAGTCAAAATAATCATCTTATATGCAGCATCTATACCTTCAATATCATTTGTAGGGTCTGGTTCAGCAAAGCCTAATTCTTGTGCTGATTTTAGAGCATCTGCAAAGGACATATTATTTTGGCTCATTTTTGTCAAGATATAGTTTGTAGTTCCATTTACAATTCCTTTTACTTCTATAATTCTATCAGCAGCAAAGGAATTAACAATTGTTCTCAAAATTGGAATGCCACCCGCAACACTTGCTTCGTAAAATAAATCACATTTATTTTGATCAGCAAGTTCTGCTAATTCTGATCCATGTGTTGCGATTAGATCTTTGTTAGCTGTAATAATATGCTTACCAGCCCTTAATAATAACTCAATGTATTCTTTGGCCGTTGTGACTGTTCCCATAACTTCAACAACAATATTAATTTCATCATCATTAATTAACTCTTTGATATCATTAGTCACTTTAATGCCAGTTAGATCAACGTCACGTTTTTTCTCGAGGTTGTGTACAACGACTGTCTTAACAACAAGTTTTCTACCAGTGATACTAGATATCTTGTGTTCATGATCCTTCAACAATCTGACAACACCACTTCCGACTGTTCCCAGCCCTAAAACACCAATATTAACGACTTGCATATTGTATCCTCCACTTTGTTTATTGCAACTATTCTATCATAAAAATCTAATATTTAGAGTAAATAATCAAAAATAAGTTTTCTTTATATGATTTCATACTATCTACTTTTTTAATTACATCATCACATATACTGTTATCAGTTATCTATTTATGGTATTCTTCATATATAAATGAGAAACTTCTAACAAGTAAAAAGGAGCGAATAATCCATGTCCTTACTATACCGTAGCACCAGGGATTTAAAAGCAAATACCATTCCTGCATCCGAAGCAATACTAAAAGGATTAAGTTCCGATGGCGGCCTATATGTACCCACGAGCATTCCCAAAATCGATTTTGACTTATCTGAATTACTTGACTTTTCATATCAAGAACTAGCATTTCGTGTTCTTCGCCTATTTTACACTGATTTTTCTGAGAGTGAATTAAGAAAATGTATAGAAAATGCCTATGGAGACAATTTTGATACAAGTCTCATTGCACCATTATCATTTCATGACAATAATGGCTATCTGGAATTGTTCCACGGACCGACAATTGCTTTTAAGGACATTGCATTACAACTTTTACCACATCTAATGACAACTGCGGCAAAGAAAAATAAATTACAAAAAGAGATTGTTATCTTGACTGCTACCTCAGGAGACACTGGTAAAGCTGCAATGGATGGTTTTGCAGACGTTGAAGGTACAAAAATTATTGTTTTTTATCCAAAAGATGGTGTAAGTTTCATTCAGGAACAACAAATGCTAACTCAAAAAGGAAAGAATACTTTTATTTATGCCGTTGATGGTAACTTCGATGTTGCTCAAACAAATGTAAAAAGAATACTTAACAATGACAAACTTTCTCAAAAATTGGCAAATGACAATTATCAATTTTCCTCTGCTAATTCAATCAATATTGGCCGCCTATTTCCTCAAGTCGTTTATTATTTCTATGCTTATTCACAAATGGTTAAACAGCAAAAGATCTCTCTAGGTTCTGCTATCAACTTCAGTGTACCAACAGGTAACTTCGGTGATATTTTAGCTGGTTACTATGCCCAAAAGATGGGCTTGCCTATTAATAAACTTCTTTGCGCATCTAATAAAAATAATGTTCTGACAGAGTTTTTTAATGAAGGTATTTATGATAAAAACAGACCATTTTATGTAACATCCTCACCTTCAATGGATATATTGGTCTCCAGTAACCTTGAACGGCTTCTTTTTTACATTAATAATGAAGATGTTCAAGCAACTATTGATTTAATGACGCAATTAAGTAATAACGGAAAATATAGTATTTCCTCGGAAATAAAAGATTCATTATCGGATTTTTTTGCAGCTTTTGCTGATGAAGAACAAACTGCTAATGAAATTTCTCGCATTTATAAAATTGATGGTTCAATCATTGACCCTCATACGGCTGTTGCCTCTTATGTGGCTAGGCTGTATAAGGAAAAATATCCTGATTCCACAATACCGACCGTCATTGTCTCAACTGCCAGTCCTTATAAGTTTCCCCAGTCAGTTTTAATTGGTCTCCATGATTCTGCTGCCTTTGAAACTGGTTTTACTGCACTACAAGCTCTTAAAAATAAGAGTCATGTTGAATTTCCTAGTGCTATTGAACAACTTCTAAGCAAGCATAATAAGCGTGCAAAGAAAGTTATCTCTTCAAGTGACATGAAAAAAGCTGTTGAGAAAATTCTTTTTACAAAATGAACTTCTTTAATTTTTATATTAGTCATTTATATAAAATAGCATAGAACTATAATTATTATCCTTTTTTATTCGTTTTTTGGTATATTTTTACCGTTCTTTTGTTTTTTAATACGTGTTTAAATTAAAATAGTATGCTATATTAAGCTACATAGGATCGTTTGGAGGGATTTTTAATGGATGAAATTGATTTAAAAATTGTATCGACATTACAAAAAGACGCCCGTATTTCCTTGAAAAAGCTGGCTGATATTTGCTTTATTTCTGCACCAGCAGTCTCAACTCGCTTAACACATCTTGAAGAACGCGGCATCATTACAAATTATCAGACTTCTATTGATTATAAGGTTCTTGGGTATCCCATCAAAGCATATGTTAGCTTACGGCTTTCACCTAAAGATAAAGATGATTTTTATCCATATATAAAATCTGTAGGAAACGTTATTTCTTGTGATTGTGTAACAGGTAGCTATTCGCAAATCATCACATGTTACTTTAAGTCCACTAGGGCTCTTGATAATTTTATTAATGATATTCAACGTTTTGGTGAAACAAAGACTCAAATTGTATTTTCAACAAGTGTTTTCCCAAGACCTTTGGAGCTTAATCCTGGAGAAGTTTACTTTTAGCTTTTATCATACTTATGTTAAAACATTTAAACTATTAAAAAGATCGTACAGTATCTTTAAAGATCAAAGGTAAGATCAACGTTTTAAATTTTGCTCAGAAAAAAAGCCAAGCTGAAGAATTTCTTCCTCAGCTTGGCTTTTTTGTTCCTAATTATTTACTTTTTCTTTTTTCCAAATTCCTAATACAACACCTGCAATGATTGCACCAATTACAACGGCTGCAATGTAACCAAAAGCATTAGTAGCTAATGGTGTTACCCATAAACCACCATGAGGAGCTGGAACACTTACGTGCCAAAGCTGTGTTAAACCACCAGCAATTGCAGCTCCCAGTACACTTGAACCAATCACATGTAATGGATCAGCTGTTGCGAATGGAATGGCACCTTCAGTTATAAAGGAGAAACCAAGTACCCAGTTAGTGATACCTGCTTTTCGCTCATCATCCGTAAACTTCTTTGGCCAGAATGCTGTTGCAATAGCTGTTGCAAATGGAGGAACCATACCACCAGCCATTACAGCGGCCATCAAATCACCATTTTTAGTTGCTGTAAATGCACCAACAGCGAAAACATATGCAGCTTTGTTGAATGGGCCACCCATATCAATGGACATCATACCACCTAAAATCAAACCAAGTAATACAGCATTGCCTGTTCCCATGTGGTTCAAGAATGTGGTTAACCATGTATTAATAACTGCAAAAATTGGGTTTACAATAAAGAACATCAAGAAAGCAACTAAGAACAAACCAACAATTGGATAAAGAAGCATTGGTTTCATACCTTCAAGTGACTTAGGTAACTTAGAGAATAAATGTTTCAGGAAAATCGTTAAGTAACCAGCGATAAAACCAGCAGCGATTCCACCTAAGAATCCACCTGCACTCTTAGCATTTGTCATAACATTAGCAGTATAAACTCCACCAAATGAACCGCTATAAACAGTTGCCATAAATCCACCAACGAAACCAGGCATCAATGCTGGTCGATCACCAATGGATTCAGCGATATATCCTGCTAACACTGGAATCATAAATGCAAAGGCAAGACTTCCTGCATTATTCAAGAAAATAAAACCAGTTGACTTGGCTCCACCAAGATATTGTTCAATAACGAATGACAACGCCATTAAGATACCACCACCTACAACAAAAGGCAGCATGTGAGAAACACCATTCATTAGATCCTTATATATCTTACTTCCAACTGTTCCATTTGCACCTTCATCTTCTTGACTAGAATCTGCATCTGCATGAAAAATCGGAGCATCTTGTTCCACTGCTTTATTAATAAGTTCTTCAGCTTTTTTTATTCCATCAACAACAGGACGATTAACTAAATGTTTACCATCAAAACGTGCCATCTCAACTTTCTTATCAGCAGCAACAATAACACCTGCGGCACGAGAAATCTCATCAGCTGTTAAAAGATGTTTTACACCTTCTGAACCATTTGTTTCAACTTTAATGTCAACACCCATTGCTTCAGCTTGTTTTTTCAATGCTTCTTCAGCCATATATGTGTGGGCAATCCCAGTTGGGCAAGCTGTTACAGCTACAATATAAGGACGGTTAGATGAAACCGGTGCCTTAGCGGCAGCCTTTTCTTTTTCTTCTTCTACTTTTTCCTTAGCTTCCTTAGCAGCTTGTGCATCTGCAAATAATTGTTGTACCTCCTCAGGTGTTTGTGCTTTTTTCAAACTTGCAACCAAATCTGGATTTATCAAGAGACCTGATAGAGTAGCAAGTGCTTTCAAATGAGTATCATTAGCACCTTCTGGAGCAGCAATCATAAAGAACAAGTGAACTGGGTTACCATCAAGTGAAGCATAATCAACTCCGCCTTCACTCTTAGCGAACATAACGGTTGCTCTTTGAACTGCCTTATCCTTTGCATGTGGCATAGCAATGCCATCACCAATTCCTGTTGTAGATTGGGCTTCACGAGCTACAATATCCTTCTTGTAAAGTTCTTCGTCATTGATAACACCCGTAACATAGTATTGATGTACCATTTCATCAATAGCTTCTTGTTTCGTTGTTGCTTTTAAATTCATAATCATTGCATCTTTTAATAACAATTCACGAATATCCATTACTACACTTCCTTTTTTTAATTTTTATACTCTTCTATTTTTATTTGTGGCAGAATCTCATCGATCTTAGCACGATCTGCTAAATCTTCTGAAAAAGCAGTTGCACTCCCACATGCCAACCCATATCGGAAACTTTCAAGTGAGTTCTTTGTAGCTGCAAACGTCCCCACAAATCCACCAATCATTGAATCTCCAGCCCCAACTGAATTGATTACAGTTCCTTTTGGCGCTTGACTATAATAAACCTTATCAGGTGTGATCAACAATCCACCGTCGCCTGCCATTGAAATTAATACATGTTTCGCACCTAAGTCTAATAATTTTTTGCCATATTCAACAATGTCAGGAATTCCCTTTAGTTCAACACCAAACAACTCCGCTAATTCATGATGATTTGGTTTAACAACTAATGGATGTTCCTTCAATGTTCTCATTAAACTTTCACCAGTCGTATCTATTACAAAATCTGCACCTTTATTGCTGATTAATTCGATTAATTCAAAGTAAAAATCCTTTGATAAACTTGGAGCTAAACTACCAGATAAAATAACTACATCATCTTCTGTTAACTTATCAAATTGTTTTTTGAAAGCTGCAACTTCATCATCAGAAATCTTAGGACCTTTACCATTGATTTCTGTTTCAGCCTGTGCTTTGATTTTCACATTTATACGTGTATCAGCTGCTATATGTGTAAATTCCGTCTTCAAACCCTTTGTCTTCAACGATTTTTCAACAAAATTACCTGTGAATCCACCTAAAAAACCAAGAGCAACATTATCTTGTCCTAATTCTCGGAGAATACGTGAAACATTAATTCCTTTTCCCCCGGGAAGTTTTGCATCATAATCCATACGATTAACTTCACCTAAAGTCAGTTCTTTGAGTTGCACAATATAATCAATTGATGGATTAACTGTAACTGTGTAAATCATAACGAAACCTCCTGAATTTCTGTTTGATTATTATACTGGTCAAAAACCAGCTTGGATAACTTGTTAGTAATTATCTTGGCTTCTGATACCTCTGCCACTTTAACAAAAGAGAATTGGTCGAATTTTGTGCTATCTACCAAAACAAATGTCTCTGCAGCTTGTTTTATTGCT
This sequence comes from Liquorilactobacillus hordei DSM 19519, assembly GCF_019443985.1. Taxonomy (NCBI): domain Bacteria; kingdom Bacillati; phylum Bacillota; class Bacilli; order Lactobacillales; family Lactobacillaceae; genus Liquorilactobacillus; species Liquorilactobacillus hordei. The sequence goes on along the minus strand of NZ_CP049303.1, from coordinate 359,421 downwards.
GCAAGCTTGACAGCTGCTTCATCAGGGTCAGGAGTTGTATACCCATATTCGATATGAACCCCATTCATTCCCAAAAAGACTTTGTTGAACCGATAACGTTGCAATTCCTTAACTGTTTCTACACCAACAATTGCCTTTGTCGTATTTTTCAGCTCTCCACCAACCAAGATAGTTCTAATATTTTGGTCAGCAAGTGCAGTTGCATGCATAATTCCATTTGTAACCACAGTTAATTGTTTCTTTTGTTTCAGAAACTGAATCATAGCCAATGTAGATGTGCCTGCATCAAGGTAGATAACATCCTCGTCTTGAATAAGACTTACTGCCATCTTCGCAATTTGATTTTTTTGTTCAGTATTCTGAGAGAATTTGCCGCTCATATCTAATTCCTTTTGTAAGGATTGACGTATTTTGGCACCACCATGCACACGAATTAAAATACCCTTCTCTTCTAATTCTTGTAAATCTCTACGAACTGACGATTCTGAACATTTAACTTCTTCACAAACATCATGTAACTTTACAATTCCATTCTCACGAAGCATTCTCAAAATTACTTGTTGCCGTTCTTCTGCAAGCACTTACATTACCTCCTAAAGCATATTACCATCACTAGCCCGAAAAATCAATCAAAAAAATGCAAAAAAACTCATTTTCAATCATATAAATAAGCATTTATGATTGTTTTTGAACGAAAAGGCTTTTATCACTCACTAATTATAAGTCTTATTATCTAAATATCTATATTTTAGGTACTAAAAAAGACAGATTACTGAAAGAAATCAGTACTATCTGCCAAAATAATCGTTACATTAATTTTAATTCTTAAAACTATGGATAGGTGCTGGAATTAATCCACCTCTAGCTATCATTTGTGATGAAGAAGCCTTATTAACACCCATCACAGGAGCATATCCAAGCAATCCACCAAATTCTACCATTTCACCAACTTTTTTACCTTGAATTGGTAAAATTCTAACAGCAGTCGTTTTGTTATTAATCATACCAATTGCTGCTTCGTCAGCAATCATCGCAGAAATTGTATCAGCAGGGGTGTCACCTGGAATTGCAATCATGTCCAATCCGACAGAACAAACAGCAGTCATCGCTTCAAGCTTCTCAATATTCAAAGCACCCGCATTAACGGCAGCAATCATCCCTGCATCCTCAGAAACTGGTATAAATGCACCAGATAATCCTCCCACATGACTGCAGGCCATAATTCCACCTTTTTTAACCGCATCATTTAACAAGGCTAAAGCCGCTGTTGTACCGTGAGTTCCCACACTTTCAAGCCCGATTTCTTCGAGAATTTGTGCAACAGAATCTCCGACAGCTGGCGTCGGTGCTAAAGACAAGTCGACAATCCCAAAGGAAACTCCTAAACGTTCTGCCGCAATCGTTCCAACTAGTTGTCCCATTCGCGTAACTTTAAATGCCGTCTGCTTAATAGTTTCTGCAACAACATCCATTGACGCACCTTTAACATTCTCAAGTGCATGTTTAACAACACCTGGTCCACTAACACCAACATTAATAACTGTATCTTGCTCACCAACACCGTGAAAAGCACCAGCCATAAACGGATTATCTTCAACTGCATTGCAAAAGACAACCATTTTTGTGTTTGTCATAAAAGAACGTTCTGATGCTTCTTTTATAATCTTACCCATTTCTCCGACAGCATCCATATTAATCCCACTGCGTGTAGATCCCACATTAACTGAGGCACATACTAAGTCTGTCTCGTCTAAAACTTGTGGTAATGATTTAATTAATTTAAGATCTCCTGTCTGATAGCCCTTTTGTACAAGTGCAGAGAATCCACCTATGAAATTGACACCTAACTCTTTGGCCGCACGATCTAACGTTTGTGCATACTTCAGATAATTCTTATCAGCACTTGCTGCTGCAATAATTGAGATTGGTGTTACAGAGATTCGCTTATTGATAATTGGTATGCCATACTCTGCTTCAATCTGTTTACCAACTTTGACTAAATTTTTAGCCTTTTTCATTATCTTATTATAAATGCGCTCACAGGCTTTTGTGCTGTCGCTATCAATACAATCAAGTAAAGAAATTCCCATTGTAATAGTACGGACATCAAGGTTCTCGTCAGAAATCATGTGGATTGTCTCAATAATCTTCTCGGTTTCCATCTTTAATTAAATATCCTCCTATAACTGATGCATTGCATGATAAATTTCTTCACGTCTAATTTTAATTTCAACGCCCAATTTTGTTCCTAATTTTTCAAGTTCTTCTGAAAGAACAGTAAAATCAGCATCTTCATTCTTTATCTCGACCATCATCATCATTGTAAAATAGCCGTCCATGATAGTCTGAGAAACATCAAGTATGTTAATTTCCTTTTCAGCCAAAAAATGGCTAACACCCGCGATAATTCCTACTTGGTCCTTACCAATTGTAGTCAGAATTGCTTTCATTTCAGCACCTCATTCAATTTATTAAATCTATTTTCCCAAGTATATCCTTTTATACATTGTTCTGCAACGCCACTAATCCGTATTATTCGTCTTTTAATTAATAATTTTAACAAAAACTATCTCGATACAGGCTTTAGCATACAAGTATAATCTAAAAACGAATATTATTATTTAATTTATCATTATTTCATCAACCGAAAAAGTTCTTGATATCGCTTAAAATAAACTATAACATTGAGTGTTAAGACAACTATTATAATATATTTCTTATGTGCAAAGATTTAATATGAATATCTACCTATATGGAAAGGAAACATCTATGAATATAAATATTACAAAAGAAACAAGAACAATTGTTACAATTCTTGTTTTGCTAGTTACATTCCTTACACTAGCCAGCCAAACAATGATGATTACTGCTTTACCTGTTATTCAAACAACAATGCATGTGTCTTTAAGTAATGTTCAGTGGCTGACAACTGGCTACATTCTAATTATTGGAATTATCACACCTCTTTCTTCTAATTTGTATGACAAATACTCAAATAGACAGTTATTTCTAGTAACAACTGGCATTTTTATTTTTGGTACTATTTTAGGCTCTTTAGCAACTACTTTCCTCGTCTTGTTGACTGCCCGTATTCTTCAAGCTTGTGCTGGTGGAATACTGATGTCTTTCCAGATGACAACCATGGTTACAATTTATCCTCCTGAAAAAAGAGGAACTGTTTTAGGATTATCCGGCCTAGTAATTGCTTCAGGTCCAGCAATTGGGCCAACAATTTCAGGTGTTATTTTACACTTTTTAACTTGGCGCTTCCTTTTTATCCTTGTATTACCTCTCATTATTATTGTCTGGTTAATTGCCTTCTTTTATTTTCCTAATTACTCACAAAAAAAAGACGTCAAAATTGACATCTTATCCGTAATTCTTTCTCTTACCGGAGCAACCCTGTCACTAGCAAGCCTAACTTTATATAAGCAAAGTTATCTATTAGCTGGGCTTGCACTTATCATTGGTATTTTTTTATTAAGTACTTTTTACAAACGACAGTTGCACCTTCCTCAACCAGTTCTTAGAGTTCAAATTCTTAGAGTCCGATCATTCAGTCTCTTAACTCTAATTGGCATGATTGCTTTCATGGTTCTAATCGGCACAGAGCAAATTATTCCAATCTTTGTGGAAAACGTCCAAGGCTTAAACAGCATGCAAGCAGGGCTCATTCTGCTACCAGGTGCTATTTTAAATGCACTTTTTGCAGCGCTAGCAGGTCGCTATTATGACAGCCATGGTCCCAAACACTTATTATATATGGGTATTTTTCTAATGCTACTTGCGACTATTCCACTAGTTTTATTAACAAAAACAACACCGTCTTGGTTAATAGCTACTGCTTACCTTACAAGAATGATCGGAAACTCATTGGTTTTTGCACCAGCAATGTCAGAAGCATTCAAAGATATCAATCCACCAGATATTAGCCATGCATCTGCCTTAAACAATACTTTCCGCCAAATTGCTGCTTCTGTATCAACAACAATAATGATTGTAATTGCCGATATTCCCTATTCATTCACGCTTGGAACACGATTATCAATCTGGTTCACTGTAATTTTGTTGCTTTTGATGGCCTTTTTAGTTAGAACTTATTTGAAAAATTATAAAATCAATACTGATCAACAAAGTTAAAAACTTTTTCATCTCGTCCCTCAAAAAAAGAAGTTACATTCTGACATGAAATTCGCTGCAACATCGCCATCGAATCTTGAGAATAAAAGGCTGCATGTGGAGAAATTATGATGTTATCTCGCTGCAACAAAGGATTATTGACTAAAGCAGGAGGCTCACTTTCTAAAACATCGAGCGCCGCTCCTCGAACCATCCCATTATCAATGGCTGACAAAAGCTCTGTTTCATCAACAGTTTCACCTCTTGAAACGTTAATGAAGTAAGGCTTTTTTTGTCTCATTTTTTTAAAAATATCTGCATTAAAAAAATGGTAGTTCTCAGTTGTTGCCCTCATATGATTAGATATAATATCCGATTTCGCTAATAATTCTTCTTCACTTACAAATTCTACATTATCTTTTATTGTTCCAGCAGTGATATGGTGACTATATGCTATTACACGCATACCTAGCGCAACTGCCATCTTGGCAACTGCCGCACCAATTCGGCCGTAACCAAAAATACCTAATGTCATCCGTGAAAGTCTGGGTTGAGCCATAAATGCATCATACTCCCACCGATGTTTTTCAACCACAAGTCTATCATATTGTTTCAATCTCTTTACTAGTGCAAACATTAATGAGATTGTAAATTCAGCTACATCTTGAGTACAGTACTCTCCGATTGCACAGACTCTGACACCTCTTTTTTGCGCCATTTTCAAATCAACTTTTTCATAGCCAACTGCACTAATCGATATTAATTTTAATCTTGGCGCTGCATCAAGTATCATCTTATTAATCGGTAAAAAAGCTGTAATCAATGCATCGACATCCTTAAGCTCAGCGAAAAAAGCCGATGGTTCTTTCTCGTCATAGGGTTGTGTCACAATTGTCCAGTCTGGATGGTCTTTTTTTAATAATTTTATTTCAACCATATTATCTTTCTGCATTAATTCTTTAAAGTCGGAAAGCATCACTTTCATTTGAATACCCCCTATTTTTGTAAAATATACACCTTAAAAGCATTCTATCATCACATCTATACATTACAAAGGCAAAATATACATTTTAAGAAAAAGATATATAAAAAAAAGAATCTGTCACTTTTTTTGACAGATTCTAAAGTTTAGAAAACGATTTTTCCCTTAAAAAAGCCGTTCATCTTAAAGGGTTATTTTCTTCCTCATGGTATACAAACTTGATATTCATAAAATCTTCAGCTACATCTTTATCCTTCAAATATGCCAAAGCTTCTCTTCTCGTCTTTGCTAAATCAATTCCCTGTGCCTTCGCAGCAAAAATACAACCGCAATAACATTGCCGATAAACATCGTATTCTTGACACATTTCTACAGATCGTCGATATCCATTGTTCTTTTTAAAATCACTTGGCAAATACATCGTACTATAAAAGTTTTGGACTTCTATCCCAACACTATTGACCACCTGTGAATTCTTATGTGGACTAATTGTTAATGCACTTCCAAAATAATCAAACCCTAATTCCACCGCCTTTGCGGCAACCAAATCAAGTCTGTAGCTAAAACATGCACGACATCTTTGTCCACCCTCAGGCTCTTTTTCAAGACCTCTAACTGCCAAAAAATATTCTTGCGGTTCATATGGTGCTGCAATAAACTGCACATCATTCCCCGTTTTTTGATTAAAATCGCTAATAAACTTTCGTTGGACATACTCTCTTCGTTGGTACTCTGCTCTTGGATGAATATTTGAATTTGCATAATAGACAGTTACATCGGCATACTGTGTCAAGTACTCTAAAGTATAGGTACTACATGGTGCACAACAACTATGCAACAAAATTGATGGCCTAACTTTATCTTTTTGCCAAGTAACTACCATTTTCTGAAGGATCTTATCGTAATTAATTTTTTGGTTTGGATTCATTTTATCTAGTATTTCGTGTAAGTCAATCATCATATAACCTCGTAGTAATTTTCTATGCACAGTATACTACTCTTCCATACACATCACCAAGACAATATTATACTAATCCAGTTTTTGCTATAACTTTATCACATATATTCTGTGCAATAATTTCACCGGCTGCCTTATTAATATGAATATGATCTCCCAAATCATATTCTCTAAGCAAATGGCAAGTCTTATCCTCAACTAATGCTGCACTATTAATTAATTCAGTTTGATATTTTTTTTGGAAAAGTTTATTTAAGTTTATTCTGGTGAGAAGATTTTGCTCCATCACTGAAGTATGAATCTCTTTTGTGTGCCCAATCTCAAATGGTGTTATTGTACTTAACATAAACTCACTCTTGTTGCTTGTTATTTGTTTATAAATATATTCAACTTCCTTAAAAAGAACTTGAGCTTGAGCTAATTGATTTTTTGCTTCTTGACTGAAAACAGGTAATATTAAATCATTTAGTCCAGCAAACATTAATACTATGTTCGGACTATTCTGCAAAACTTTTGGTAGAATTTTCCTTGTTTTCATCCCAAAGGTTGCAAAAAGTGGTTCACCTTGAGGTGCGTCGTTGAGTAATCTTTGTCCAGAAACTCCATGGTTTAAAACAACTACTTTGTTTGGAAATTTCTGATATAGCAATGCCATGAGACTATCGCTGACATATCCCATTTCAATTAATGAGTCTCCAATTAGTGAAACAATTTTTGGTTGGTAATTACTAAACACTTCTGCTTTGCTTAAACAAAACCAGCCTCGCCTTGCGCCAAATGTTTGCCGTAAAGATGGATTTACTCCAGCTCTTCTAACAATTGCAGCATTTGTCATTGATGTATCATAGGTACTAGCAAAGTCCATATATTTCTGTGTTCGACTGCTAATTAACCTTAGAAAAACTTTTTGTCCTGGAAGAATCTTAACATCTAACGCATCAGTCATTATAGTTGTGCCCTTTTGTATGATAATCGTCGTCTTACTATCATAATATATTCTATGTTTCACGTGGAACTTTTTATCCGCACTAAAACTCACTTCATTGAACACAAGATCTTCCTCACCATATAGATTTGATAACTCAAATCTGACAGCATTTCCGCTAACGTTCAATGTCATTTGAATTATTTCTGTTAGTTCAGTCATTTTAAAAGGTAAAGCTGAAAAATCACCGCATTCATGTACCCAAGCAGTCTGCCACTTCATTTCGTTCTCCCCTTCTTACATTCAACTTCATACAATATCATCTCCAGTATGAGATACAAAAAGAGGACTGTCACAAAATACAGTCCTTCTTTTATAATGCTGCGCAATCTCTATTAGCTAGATTAACCAGCCAATAAATCAATTATTTCTTTTTCAGGAATACCTTGAAAATATTGACTTAAGTTACTATCATGAAGTTTTGCTTCTAATTGTGGTCTATCAAAAACACTACCTGTAAGCTTTGTTTCGAGCTCACTCACATTATTTGTTCCGAAAAAGTCACCATAGAATTTTATGTTTTCAATTTTTCCTTTTTCGACAAGAATACGTGCGTCAATTGTCCCACTTGTAAAGTGTTTACGTTTCTTTACAGTAAACTTAGGTGATTTACCATATACCCAGTCCCAGTTACTGTAATATTGTGCCTCTATTTCATCAACTTTGCTTTCATCTTCAGCTGTTAAGAGATATTCATTTTCCTTTGCCTGCTCAATACTATCTACTCCTAAAACTTTAGTGATCAACAAATCACGAAATTCTTCAGTCGTAATATTTTGGTATTCTGGCAAAAGATAGGGACGTAAATTTGTAACTCGACTACGTACAGATTTTATTCCTTTAGATTGAATTTTGTCTAAAGGTACTGTCAATGTCTTGGCAACCTCTGAAGTATCTACATCTAGCATCAGCGTTCCATGTGAAAATGTTTTTCCGCCTCTAGTATACATTGCATTTCCCGAGAATTTCTTTCCATCAACAACAATATCATTACGTCCAGTTACTTCTGCTCCTGTCACACCCATTTCGTGTAGGGCCTTAACTATTGGGGAAACCATTTTTTTAAAATCACCAAACTCTTGGTTCTTAGCATCAACGATAAAACTAAAGCATAAATTCCCCAGATCTTGATACATGGCACCTCCACCAGAGAGCCTTCTGGTAACTGTCACTCCGTTTTCTCTGCAATAATTCTGATCAACTTCTTCAATAGTATTTTGATTGCGTCCAACAATCACACAACGATCCTCAATATAAAATAACACAACTGGTAATTCTAATTTATCACTGTTCATTAAGTACTGCTCAGTTGCTAGGTTCCTTCGAATATCGAATGTCTTCATCGCTACATATTGCATATTCAAAATCACTCCCTAAATATTAATTGGTAATCCTAGGGCAATGTCAGTAGCATCCATAACAGCTTCACTAATACTTGGATGTGGATGAATAGTTAATGAAACATCTTCAACAGTTGCACCTGTTTCAATTGCTAGTGTTAACTCTGTAATTAAATCACTGGCATTTGGCCCAACAATTTGTGCTCCAACAATTGCTTGGCTATCTTTTTCAAATACAAGACGTACAAAACCATTGGTACTGCTCATTGAGATTGCTCGCCCATTAGCTGCAAACGGAAATTGTGCCTTCTTAACATCAAGTCCTTGTTCCTTAGCCTCTGCCACAGTTAAGCCTGTCGTTGCGATTTCACTATCTGTATAACAAACGGCCGGCATAGCACGATAATCTACAATTCCTTTGGAACCAGAAATAGCTTCTGCCGCTATTTTCCCTTCATAACTGGCTTTATGTGCCAGTGCAGCACCAGGAATCACATCACCAATTGCATAAATATTGTCAACGCTCGTCCTGCACTGTGCATCAACTTCAATCAGTCCACGATCCCCAATCTTCACACCGATATGTTCCAAACCCATATCCGCAGTATTTGGTTTGCGTCCTACACAAACAATGCAGTAATCAGCTTCCAATTCTTTTTCTTCGCCATTAACGTCAAATTTAATTTTAACACCTTTATCTGTCTGCTCTGACATCTTCGCAATTGCATTAGTATAAATATCAACGTGTTGGCCGCTAAAATGATGTTCAACAACAGATACCAAATCTTTTTCATAATTAGCTAGAATTCGGTCTGCCCCTTCAAGGATAGAAACATGTGCCCCCAAGTTAGCATATGCAGAAGCCAGTTCACATCCGATATAACCTCCACCAACTACTATCAACTTCTTAGGAACTTCTTGAAGTGCCAAAGCTCCTGTTGAATCTAGGACCCTTCCTTTGAATTTAAAGTTAGGAATCTCGATTGGATGACTACCAGTAGCAATAATTAAATTATTAAAACTGTACGTCTGAGCAGAATCATCTGTCATTACACGCAAACTATGGTCATCTTTCAAAAATGCACTGCCCCAAATTACATCAATATGATGTTTTTTAAATAATCCTGCCACACCACCTGTTAATTTATCAACTACACTTTCTTGTTTCCATTTCTGTGTTTGTTTAAAATCAAGGGTTGCTGCCGTAACACGTAAACCCATTTCAGATGAATTCATTGCTCTTTGGTAACGATGAGCTGCCTCTATCAATGCTTTTGAAGGAATACAGCCAACATTTAAACATACGCCACCTATATATTCTTTTTCAATAACCGTAACTTTTTGACCTTTTTCAGCAGCTCTGATTGCTGCGACATACCCACCAGGTCCAGCACCAATCACAACTGTATCGAGTTCAATTGCAAAATCTCCGACTACCATCTGCTCACCCCTCCATCAATAACAGTTCTGGTTCACTCAACAGTTCATCTAGGCGATTAAGCGCTCTTTGAGCTGTTGCACCATCAATAATACGATGGTCAAACGAAAGTGAAAGTTTCAGTACATAGGCCACTTTAATTTCATCATCCACCACAACTGCCTCTTTTGTAATTTTGCCCAAACCTAAAATTGCAACTTCTGGCCAATTAATAATTGGTGTAAAGAAACCTCCACCAATTGAACCAATATTCGTAATCGACATCCCTGTATGCTTCATATCATCACTGGCGAGTTTACCATTTTTTACTTTTTCCGTATTTTCCGTAATTTGTTTTGCTAGACCAAACAAGCTCTTTTGATCAGCATTTTTGATGTTCGGCACAAATAAACCTCTATCGGTATCCGTTGCAACTCCAACATTGATATAGTTACGATATACAATTTCTTGTTTTTCCATATCTACATATGAGTTAAAGATTGGGGATTCCTTCATTACAACTGCTAATGCTTTAACTACATATGGCAAGAAAGTAAGTCTGACTTCTCGTTCGGCTGCCATCGTCTTGTATTGTTTACGATGGTTCCATAATTTATCAACTATAACATCGTCAAAAACTGTAACGTGTGGAATTTCACCAACACTATTCACCATTGCTTTAGCTGTAGCCTTACGAATTCCTGACATTTTTTCTCTAGTTTCTGGCCATTTCTGACTTGTTGCTTGCGAACTATTACTTGCAGAACTTGTTGTGACTACACTTTCTGTCTCTTTTGTTTCTGCTGCCTCAGGTTTATTTCCACCTTGCAAGAATGCATCAACATCCTCTTTCGTGACATGTCCATGGGACCCTGTACCATTCACATTTATGATATCCACGCCTTTTTCCCTAGCATATACGCGAACTGCTGGCATCGCTAAGACTGGCAACGTTCTGTCTACTTCAGCCATTTTGGTAACATTAGTTTCTTTTTTCTCAATCTCAGGTACACTAGTTTCTGTCACTGCCTCTACAGCTGGAGAAGCTGGTGTCTGTTCAACAGATGTTTGTGGTGCTGCTGTTTCTGCACCGTTGGTAACATTTCCTGCTCCTTCGACCTCAAACTCAATTAAAACTTGTCCAACTTCAGCAGTTTCTCCTTCATCCACAAGAATATTCTTGACTGTTCCTGCCACTGGGGAAGGAATTTCTTCAACTGACTTATCATTTTCAATCTCTAATAAATCGTCATCTTCTTTTAGAACATCACCAACTTTTACATACCATTGTGCAACTGTTCCTTCTGAAATTCCTTCACCAATATCTGGTAATTTAAATTGATACGCACCCATTTGCTCGCCTCCTAATATTCCAAAATTTCTTGTGCTTTTTCTACTACATCCTGCTTGTTAGGTAGCCAGTCACTTTCAGCTTCACTAAATGGGTAAGGTGTATTCGGTGCTGCAACGCGTCCAATTGGTGCTTTTAAATATAAGATACCTTTCTCAGCAATAAGTGCAGCTACTTGCGAACCCACTCCTGCTTGTTTTTGGGCTTCCTGCACAACTACTGCACGACCGGTTTTCTTAACTGACTCCAAAATAGTTTCTTCATCAATCGGCGACACAGTTCGTAAATCTACTACTTCTGCACTGATATTTTGTTTTGCCAATTCATCACTTGCTTTGATTGCTTCTTGGACCATTGCACCATAAGCAATAATAGTTAAATCCGTACCCTCTTTTACGATGTTAGCTTGATCCAAAGGTATAGTATATTCCTCATCAGGAACCTCAGCCTTGATTGAACGGTACAATTTCATATGTTCTAAGAATACTACTGGATCATCAGAACGAATCGCTGAGATTAAGAGACCTTTAGCATCGTATGGATTACTTGGGATAACAACGCGTAATCCCGGAATTTGTGATACTAACCCTTCTAAACTATCAGCATGTAGCTCCGGTGTATGCACACCACCACCAAAAGGAGCACGAATTGTAATTGGCATCTCACGGGTTCCGCCTAGTCGGAAATGAATTCGCGCAATCTGTCCTGCTATTTGGTCCATTGCTTCAAAAACAAAACCAAAAAATTGAATTTCGGGTACTGGACGAAAGCCTTCCAAAGCTAGTCCAGTTGAAAGTCCAAGAATTCCGGACTCAGCAAGAGGTGTATCAAAAACACGTTCTTCACCATGCTTTGCTTGAAGATCTTCCGTAGCACGGAAAACTCCACCGTTTTTTCCAACATCTTCGCCAAAAACAAGAACTTTCTCATCTCTTGCCAGTTCCTGATCTAGTGCGTCAGTTATTGCCTTAATCATTGTCTTGTTCGCCATAATTATTTTGCCTCCTTCTCTTCAAATTTCTCAATTTCTCTTTGAATTCCAACTGGTGTTTCTTTAAAGGTGTTCTTTAAATATTCACTAATTTTTTGTTTTGGCATATTTTCAACCTTATTAATTGCTTCATTAATTTCTGTACGGACTTGTTCAACATAAGTTTCTTCATCTTCTTGTTTCCAGAGTCCTTTGCTCTCCAGATAGAGTCTCATCCTTACCAATGGATCTCTTTTGACCCAAAGTTCATCTGTTTCCTTTGTACGATAACGCTTTGGATCATCTCCAGAAAGTGTATGCGGTCCATAACGATAAGTCAGTGTCTCAATCAGCACTGGACCATTACCCGCTAACGCATAATCGCGAGCTTCCTTGGTTACCTCATAAACAGCTAATGCATCCATTCCATCTACTTGAATTCCAGGAATTCCGGCAGCCACTGCTTTCTGGGCCAAAGTTCCGGCAGCTGTTTGCTTGCTACGCGGTACTGAAATTGCAAAACCATTATTTTGAATAACAAAGATTGCGGGAGCTTGAAATGCACCTGCAAAATTGATTCCTTCATAAAAATCACCTTGTGATGTTCCACCATCGCCAGTGTAAGTGTAGGCCACATTCTTTTGGCCTTTTAACTTGAAGCCAAGTGCTACCCCTGCAGCTTGAACATATTGTGCTCCAATAATGATTTGTGGTGGTAATGCCCGTAATTCAGCAGGATACTTATTTCCATCAACATGTCCCCGTGACCACAAAAATGCCTGATATAATGGCAAGCCATGTTGCACAAGTTGTGGTACATCACGATATGCTGGTAAAACAAAATCTTCTTTTTCCATTACAAAATTCGATGCAATCTGACTTGCTTCCTCACCTGCAGTAGGTGCATAGAATCCTAGGCGTCCTTGACGATTCAATTTTGTCGAACGCTCATCAAGTGTTCTTGACCAAACCATTTGTTTAAAGAGTTCAACCAGTTCGTCATCACTCAGATCTGGCTCCCAATCAGGTTCCAACAATTTACCCTCTGTCGATAAGAGCTGTACCGGTTTGAATTCATCGTCAAACTTTTTTAATTGTTCAAAATCGATTATTTTTTTTGACATCTCTAGACCTCCTCGTCATTATCAAGCAAAACATTATAATAAGCCGCATTCACAATGCAATTCGCAATACAACTTGTTTCTTTCCACCGAGTTATATTTCCTTTTGTAAACCGCTTTCATAATCATTTTAACGCCTTTTGTAAAATATTTAAACATTGTGATTGCATGAACTTATTATGATCTACAATAACCGTTTCTACAACAAATTTGCTACTCTGATTTTCATCAAAATATCATTTTAAAATTTGTGGTTGTGATTTCACACACATGTTTTTTTTCATTTATCCTTTTTAACTCTATCTCTTCACTCAAAATTGCTTTATCATTAATTTAATTAATCAAAAGGAGATGATAGTTCATATGTTGTGGCTCTGGAAAAATGCTGCTTTATTAGTTGCCATCACGAGTCTTTTTTTCATCCCTATTCTACTTCTAAATCTTTGGGGGCTCTCGCAGGGCAGTCATCTCATTTATGGAATCTTAATAATCATTGATTTTATTTACTTGAATCTCGAATCAATTTTCACTGCAATTTTGGTAAGAAAAAAGCATCTGGAAAAAAATCCAGACACCGATAGTAAAAAAGATGAATGATCAATTTTAATAAACTTTGCATATTCGCTATTCCATGGAGAAATATCAAATAAATGCTGATAAAGTTCATTTTTGGATAGTAATAGTTATTATAATTCTCAACGCTCATATTAGATCACCTTCATTGTTCCACCATCTAATTGATAATGCAGCACCTGATTATCTTGCAATTCCTGTTGATCATATTGATGAGCAACCTCAATTACTGTACAAGGTAAGCTCCAAATAATTTTTCTAATCTGATGGGTTAAGTTTTCATCTAAACTAGAGGTTGCTTCATCAAGTAAGATAATCTTTTTATTGAAGAGTAATGCTCGGGCAATCTCAATCCGTTGACGTTGACCACCGGAAATCGAATTACCATTCTCACCATAGGTTTGATCTAACAAATCAGGACCTAGTTCGGCAACCAAGCCAACTCTTTGCAGAATCGCTAAACATTCTTCGTCAGTAAAGGTCTTGCCTAAGGTTAGATTAAAGCGAATCGTGTCATTGAAAAAATAAGGTTCTTGGCGAATATAAGCCAGCGCATTAGAACCATCAGAACTAACTCGTTTTTTAGCAATCTCAATGTCACCGACAGTTGGTGTTAGAAAACCTTGAATCAAATTCAAGAAAGTCGTTTTCCCCTTGCCTGAAGAACCACTAATCAAAAGCTTCGACCCAAACGGTATTTTTAATGTTACATCTTTAAGAATTTGTTTCCAAGTATAAGTACCAACGTGCACATCTACGTGTTGGTGAGATCGTGCCAACGGATCCATCAAGTTTTTCATCAGATTCCAAAATTTCAACCTATATCTATCAGATTGCAGATATGGCTGAAACAAGCAATTTTTTTGCATTGCTCAATCAGCTTAGCCGTCAGTACTCCATTGATCCCGTTTTACAGGAAAAAATAGATAACTTAGCCTCTCGCGTAAAGTTATCTCAACAGGAACTAACATCACTAGCCCTGGACTACTCTAATTTTCTGGCCACTAATGGATCCTGGAATCATGTCCAAAAGGCTCAACAGTACGGTATTAGCATCCAAACACTTAAGGAGTATTTACGTAATCTTGATTTATACGACAATTCACGCCACAAGAACCCACATAATCTTAATCTATCTCCAGAAAGTTAACTTTTTACATCACTTCAGCAAAAACTAATAGAACTCCCTATAGTTTTTTCTATCCACCAACGGATCCTGGAATCACGTTAAAATCGGTTCAACAATATTCACTTGTGTTTAAATTAAAGAAGCACTCCCAGGGATGCCGGAAGTGTTTCTTTATTTTTTTTACTTAACGCAGTAATTTATCCTAGTCAGCAGGGGGCTTATATTCGCTATTCTCACGCTCCTACTATCTTCTCTCATACATTATTACAGTAATTTGAATAATACCATTTATCGCTAGAAAGCCTACTCCTACAACTTGAAACATGGTATTGTAATAGTACAGAATAATTTTATTTACTTAGGAGGAATTATGGAATACTTATTTTCAGTAATAATACCTACATATAATTCAGAGAAAACATTAGATCGACTTTTCAATAGCATAGTTAATACCTTCAGAGGCAATGAGCATCTGATAGAAATTTTGTTTGTTGATGATGGTTCTACAGACCAAACAGTAACCAAAATTAATAAAATAATAAATGAATTCACCTCTTTTTCCGTAAAAGGTTTTCATAGTAAACATGTTGGAGTTAGTGGGGTTAGAAATATCGGAATTGAAAACAGTAACGGCAAGTACCTTACTTTTTTGGATAGTGATGATGAATTTATTAAATGTAATATTAGTAGTTTGCAAGAACTAGCTAAAAATAATTCAAATTTAATTTGGCTTAATTGTACTTCTAATGAGGATTTTAATCTTAGTGGAGAGAAGATTAAAATTTCAATACTGTCCAGAATGTCTATCACTGGGAAAGAGTCCATTGATGCCAGTATTCACGGCAAATTTTATCTTAGCTCATTTATAAAGAACAACAAAATACGTTTTGATGTACAGCTTCGTAAAGGCGAAGATGTAATATTTAATTTCGATTGTATTCGATACGCTACAACATTACTTTTAACAGATAGTTTACTTTACAAGCAAAACGCGTCTAGCTCAGTTCACTTATTTGATAGCTATAACGTAGTAAACGAAGTAAATTTCAGAAAACATATTTTGGAAATAACCTCACTGTTTCCATCTTCTAAACAAGCTAAAGATGTAAAAACTCGCTTTGGAATTACGGGAGTGATTTTTTTGTTAGAGTGTTATTATTCCCCTCTTGTAAGAGAAGGAAGCGTTAACAAAAAACAAGCGGTGCATGATATCAAGAACATTATTAAAGAAGGTGCATATGATGGTTTTGAAAGTAGTAAATTTGATAACTCACTTTCAAAACGAGGTAAGATATTTAGAAGACTAATAAACATGAAAATGTTTGGTATAGTTATTTTCCTGTTAAATGCAGAGGACAAAGCAAAAGGTATTAAAAGAATTTAGAACAAAATAACCCCCGTCTAACTATATATCGGTTAGACGGGGGTTTTAACTAATTGAAATTTATAGCCAACTGCTCTTATCCTAGTATTTGGTACACAAATATTTAGACAGTTGTGCCATAATAAAATAACTAGGATAGGAGTTTTTATATGAAACGATATACTGATGATTTTAAAGCAAGCATTATTAAAATGCACACCGAGGAAAAGAGATCAGCTCGTTCTCTCTCAGAAGAATATGCAGTGTCTCCTGCATCAATTCATAACTGGATTAAAGATGCAAAATCAGTTGAACTTGATGATGGAACTGAAGTTACTTCTAAAGAATTTAAAAAATTACAAAAAGAGAACCAACGTCTCAAGGAGGAATTGGAGATTTTAAAAGCTGCGGCGGTGTTACTGGGAAAGCGTTAGGGCGAGTTAAAACTCTTGCTTTCATTAAGATTCAATCACCCTATCACCGCCTATCCTTAATACTCTCAACTTTAAGATTAGCTCGTAGCACCTATTACCATTGGTTGAACTATCAAACTAGTCAACACGATTGTGTTGACCGTCACTTAAAAGCAAGTATTCGAAAAATTTGGGAAGAAAACTATCGCGCTTATGGTTATCCAAGAATCAAACTAGCATTAAATAGACTGGGAATTATAGTTGGTGTCAAACGGATTTTTCGGCTAATGCAAGAAATGAAGATTCACTCTCTCATGCATCGGCGTTTTAAAAAGCCTAGTACTCATGTTGATTATTTACAACGTCCCAATCTAATCAAAAACAAGCCAAAAGCTAGAACTTGGCGAGCTGATATTACTTATCTTGAGCTACGACCTGGAACTTGGGTATATCTTAGTTCAGTGTATGAGCCAAAGGTTCATAAGATACTCGCATATAAGATAGGACGACAGATGAATGCCAAACTAGTAGTAGATACAGTTAACCAAGCACTTGAACATCATAAAAGACCAGCATATTTTCATTCAGATATGGGTTCACAATATACGAGCAGTGATGTTGAAAACTTGCTTAGACGACATCAAATCCTCCATTCGTATTCTAAGCAAGGATATCCTTACGATAATAGCCAAATAGAAGCTTTTCATTCATTATTAAAACGAGAATTCGTTTTTCAAACGCACTTCTCAAGCTTTGAGGACTTAATTCTCAGAATCTCAAATTATATTAATTAGTTCAACACTGAAAGAATCAGAACAAGTGTCTAGAAAAGCATGTGCCAAATATTGACTTAGGAGCACATCGATCGTGTACGAGAAGTAGTAATCGTTCATTAATTAAAGTTAATCATAGAGATTTCAATGAATAAAAAATCCTAAACAATAATTATAATAAAATATTAATGTAGTGATAATGCTTTACACATATAAATACAATATAAAATTAATATTATTATTTTTTCTGAACGCATACACACTTAGGTTCAAGCTAAATATATATCATTATAAACGAGCGGAAATAACCAAAAAAATAACCGTCTTGGCTCTGGTCAGCTGGCGGTTATTTTTTGTGATAGTCAATGTATATTTAAGAGAACTTATTCGCATGTAACAAGATAGTTTAAACTCTAATAACATTTTATTTTTATTATGGATACTTAAAAATTGTGATCTTTATTTATCATATTTGAGCACGTCAAGCAGTCCCTTATTTTAGGTGTATCAACTTGAGCAACACTAACAACGATAATCTGATTGGCATAAACAAATAATTTCCGATTATGCCGGTGTGTAATTGCCGTCCAAAATCTTTGCAAAAGGCGTGTCCTTTATAATCTAAACCTTTGCTATCTTGCCCTGTTCAATATAAATCGCCAAAATCGAAATATCTGCCGGGTTAACTCCACTGATTCGACTAGCTTGTGCCAGTGTTTCGGGACGAATTTTTTCAAACTTTTGGCGGGCTTCCGTGGCAATTCCCTCAATCGCACTATAATCAATTCGATCTGGAATTTTTTTGGCTTCCATCTTTTTGAGCTTCTCAACTTTTTGATTGGCCTTTTTGATGTAACCCTCGTATTTAATTTGAATCTCAACTTGTTCAATTACCCGATTATCAATTTTCTCTGTCGGCTCTGGGATAAATTCAGCTAATTCAGCATAGGTCACTTCTGGTCGTCTCAAGAAATCACTTGCCAACACGCCATCTTTCAATGGTGCTGCACCTTTTTCTGCAAGAAATGCATTGA
Source organism: Liquorilactobacillus hordei DSM 19519 (assembly GCF_019443985.1). Lineage (NCBI taxonomy): Bacteria > Bacillati > Bacillota > Bacilli > Lactobacillales > Lactobacillaceae > Liquorilactobacillus > Liquorilactobacillus hordei. The sequence goes on along the minus strand of NZ_CP049303.1, from coordinate 340,893 downwards.
CCTGCTCATTTGGCTTAATTCGATAGCCCTCAAGTCGTGCTTTTTCAGCTTCAATTGCCGCCTTCTTAGCCTCAAATTGAGCATAACGTTCGTCAGAAATCAAGCCAATCTCATGGCCTAATTCAGTCAAACGCATATCTGCATTATCATGACGCAAAATCAAACGGTACTCTGCACGCGATGTTAATAAACGATATGGCTCGTTTGTTCCCTTGGTTACTAGATCATCAACCATCACACCAATATAGGCATCACTACGCTTGAGCACAACTTCTTCTTTGTCAAGAGCGTGTAACCCTGCATTAATTCCAGCTAACATTCCTTGACCAGCAGCCTCTTCATAACCCGAAGTCCCATTTGTTTGACCCGCAGTATATAATCCACTAATTAACTTGGTCTCCAATGTAGGTCTTAATTGATAAGGTGAAACAATATCATATTCAATTGCATAACCAGGTCTCATCATTTCAGCATGTTCAAGTCCTTTGATAGAATGTACCATTCGCTGTTGGATTTCTTCTGGCATTGACGTAGACAAACCTTGAACATAAAATTCGTCGGTATTACGGCCCTCTGGTTCAATAAATAATTGATGCCGTGGTTTATCAGCAAATCTGACAATCTTATCTTCAATTGATGGACAATACCTTGGCCCAACGCCTTCGATCACACCTGAAAACATTGGTGCACGATCAAGATTTGCTCGAATTAACTCATGCGTTTTCTCATTGGTATATGTCAACCAACAAGATAGCTGATCCTTTACATCCAAGTAATCCTCATCTGAAGTCTCAAAACTAAAATGATTTGGTTCCTTATCACCTGGCTGTTCCTCGGTCACATCATATTCAATTGTATTTCCATCAACTCGTGGAGGAGTCCCTGTCTTGAAGCGTTTTAATTCAAATCCTAGTTTTTCCAAATTACCTGACAGCTTCATTGAAGGCTGTGTATTATTAGGACCAGAAGAGTACATTAACTCACCTATAATAATTTTTCCACGAGCAGCCGTTCCAGTTGTCAAAACGACACTTTTAGCTCCATACCGTGCACCTGTATTAGTAATTACACCTTTGACAACGCCATCTTCAACAATCAAGTTATCAACTATTCCTTGGCGTAAAGTTAAATTAGGTTCTTTTTCAATAGTATGCTTCATTTCGATTGAATATGCTCGTTTATCTGCCTGTGCTCTCAATGCTCTCACAGCCGGACCCTTCCCCGTATTCAACATTCTCATCTGCACATATGTCTTATCAATATTACGACCCATTTCACCACCAAGTGCATCTAATTCCCGCACAACTATTCCTTTAGCAGGCCCCCCTATAGAAGGGTTACATGGCATAAACGCCACCATCTCAAGATTTATTGTTACTAAGAGTGTTTCATTACCCATCCGAGCTGCAGCTAGGGCAGCCTCACAACCTGCATGCCCTGCTCCAACTACGATTACATCATAGTCTTTGCCAGCATATTGCTTTACGTCCATTACGTTCCCCTATCTTTCTTTAACTAATTATTTTCCTAAACAAAATTGACTGAATAATTGTGTTAATAGCTCATCTTGATAACTATCTCCCGTAATCTCACCTAACAAATCCCAGCAATTAGTCATATCAATTTGAATTAAGTCCACTGGCATATTAGCTTCGATCCCATTTAAAACAGCATCTAGTGAATCTCTCGCTTGGTTTAAAAGACCAATATGCCTTGCATTTGTAACCATGATAGTCGTTTGACTATTCTCGATTCCGCCAAAGAATAATTTTGCAATTTTTTCTTCTAACTTATCGATCCCTTCATTCTTTAAAACAGAAACATTTAACAACTCAGCTTTACCGATTTCTTTCGTAAGTTGCGTAAGGTCCATTCTTGAAGGCAAATCTCCCTTATTCAATAAAACAACTCTCTTCTTATCTTTAGTTAAGTCTATTAATTGTTGGTCTTCAATCGTTAACGGTTCGCTTTGATTTAACACCAGCATTACTAGATCAGCTTGTTCAATTGCTTTTTTAGATCGCTCAACCCCAATTTTTTCTACCTTATCTGAAGTTTCACGAATTCCTGCAGTATCAATTAACTTAAGTGGGACACCTCTGACATTGACATACTCTTCAATTACATCGCGTGTTGTCCCTGCTACATCTGTCACAATTGCTTTGTCTTCGTGCAATAAATGATTTAATAAACTAGACTTGCCAACATTTGGTCTTCCAATAATCGCTGTCGCCAATCCTTCACGCAAGACCTTACCTTGTCTAGCAGTCTGTAACAATTGTTCTATTCTTGCTTTTGTCTCCTGTGCCTTTTCCTTTAGGAACCTTGTTGTCATCTCTTCAACATCATCATATTCTGGGTAATCAATATTGACCTCAACTTGCGCTAAAACATCCAATATATCTTGACGTAAGTTTCTGATTAATTGTGAAAGATTCCCATCTAGTTGATTCAATGCAACTTTCATTGATCTATCTGTTTTAGCCCTAATAAGATCCATGACAGCTTCTGCTTGTGAAAGATCAATTCTTCCATGTAAAAAAGCTCGTTTTGTAAATTCACCTGGTTCAGCCAATCGTGCTCCATTACTTAATAACAATTGTAAAATTTTATTAGTTGCCACAATTCCCCCATGACAATTAATTTCTACAACATTTTCCCGGGTAAATGTTTTCGGTGCTCTCATTACCGAAACCATAACCTCATCAACCTCTTGTTTAGTTCTTGGATTGATAATATGACCATAATTTATAGTGTGACTCTTAACTTTAGTTAAATTTTTCCCTGAAAATAAATTTTGTGTAATTTGTAACGCTTCGTCTCCACTCAAACGCACAATTGAAATCGCACCTTCACCAGGTGGAGTTGAAATTGCTGCAATCGTGTCATATTCCGTGATCATACCTGCTGTCAACTGTCCATTACCTCCTTTTAGACAATAAAAAAAGCGCCACTCCACGCCTTGAAAACGTGGATAAAGCACTTTGACTACTTCATCAATTAAGATAAGAATGATTGCCTATAATATACTTTCAATTGTTGAAAAAGTCAATAAGATAATCTTTTTCTCAGATTAATTAAATGATTTCAAATTTCATTTTTTTGCAAAGTTTGTATGTTTTATTAAACAATAATGGCATTAAAACCTGAATTATTCATAGTTCATTAAAAGCCCGTCAGTTTTCGTATTTTTTCGAAAACTGACGGGTATGTCTTTATCTTTTGCTGAAATACTATGTTTATAAGTTCTAGCTAGTGAGATTTTTCAACTAACTCAGAATTGCTTTGAATTTTTGGATACACTTGTCCCTTGGTTGTACAGATTTTTTTAATTTTGCCGGTTATTCAATAGCCTGGATACGCTGTAGAACCTGGTAGAACAGTCGATGGTAAACATGATACGAGCTCAGTCGCAACTGAATGCGTCGGCCAGTATGCACGACACGTGCCGCAAATTTGAATAAACGGATCCGCAATGTGCTAACGCACAAACCTGAATCATGTTTTGTCAGTGCTAGCTGCTTTAAAAAGTTGACAATATTGTAAGCCAGTACACTAACCATCATCCGGGCAGCGTTGGCATTAAACGTTGAACTATCAGTCTTATCGAAAAAGAAACCTGCTTTAGCTTCTTTGATGTAATTTTCCATTTGGCCGCGTTTGTGATACAGTTCAAAGGCTGTTTCAGCCGTTAAATTAGTCAGATTAGTAACGATAAATTCATGTGAAAAGATCAGTTCACCGGCTGCTCGAGTTGATTTAACATAGATCTGCCGCGGCTTAGGCCACGATGCTGATTGATAGATTTCAGAGTAGTAGTGAGTCTCTTTCTCTTGCCACTGGGTTTGATCACTGATCTTGACGAACTTTTCAGCTAGATTCTGCAGTTTCCGATTGCGTTTGAGTCGAATAATGTAAAACACATCGTCGGCTTCACAGACATCGTAAACTTCTGGCGTGGCGAAGCCACTATCACCACGAACCAGAATGTCAGTCGTGGGCAGCTGAGTTTGATAATGCTTTAATAGTGGTGTTAAAAAAGCTTTTACATCTTTGCTGGTGTAGGCATTTCCAGGACGCAAGACAGCTTTCAATAAGTTACCATCTTGATCAGTTGCCAGTAATGGATGATATCCTTCAGTACCATAATGTGCGTTGTAGTTAGTGGCTTCCTGTTTGCCATAAGTGTCTGAGTGAGTCGAATCGATATCAATAATCGTGGCTGTCTGGTTGGTTAATAGTCGAACACGGTCGATCAAAGCCTCATTTAAAGTCTGTAATGTGCTAACACTATCTTTATCAAAGCGTTGCCAAAAACGTGATATTGTTGCTTGTGAAGCCAAAGACGGTTTATCCAATAATAATTTAAAAAGCGGTTCTTTTTCTAAAAAAGTTGCCGCAGAATCTGTGCTATAACCGGCAATAATCTGAAGAGTTAACTGTCTTAAGATACTAGAATTACTGTGTTGACAATATCGTCGCTGGTCATTGAACCTCAATAGTTTATCGGCCAAGTTGGTGAACTGAAACTTTGCCATCAGTTCTACACACAATGTTAGCCCGCCATCGGAAGATAATTGACCACCCGTATGCGATACTAAAATATTCTTGTTGAAATTGAATGCCATTTCCTGTAAAGTTTTCAATGTAGAGTCCTCTTCTCTCATGTGGTTTTGTTTAGCAATTTAACTATACCAGAGCTGAGGCTCTTTTTGTGCACTTAAAAGGTGAAAATGCAAAATGCCCATCAAACGCGTGAAGCATGTGTTTGATGGGTATCTTGTGTATTTTTGTGAATAAATCAGGTTAAAAATAATAAAATTACATTTTTATTAAAAAAGAGGTTGCTTTTTTAATATCAACCGTTATAATGAGAAATATCAATTATGAAGTCACGTTGTAACGATCAATCATTGAGAGGAGTTGAGCACCATGTCACGTTCAATCACTATTTGTAGTAATACTGCCCAGTACCTAGTGAGCCTAGTCATTATTAGCACGCGCGATGTGTTGCTTAATGTCTCGGCTGATTAGATTGTTCAGACATTAAGTCCATCGCGCTAGGATAACTAGGCGATGGACTTTTTTAAGCACCCACCGCTGAAGTGTATTCTTAGCGGTGAGTGCTTTTTTGTTCATTAACTTCAAATGACTTTCATAATTCAAAAATTAAGGAGGAAGTAAAATGTCACTTTCAAAAGCACCAAAAGCAAAGAATCCTGCAGAATTAGATTGGAGTAATCTCGGTTTTACTTATATGAATTTACCTTACCGTTATCGTGCTTATTGGCGCGATGGTGAATGGCGTGATGCTGGTCTTACAGAAGATGCAACAATCACTATTAATGAAGGTTCAACCTCCCTCCATTATGGTCAAGAAGTTTTTGAAGGCCTTAAGGCTTATCGTTGTAAGGATGGAAGTATCAATCTCTTTCGTCCAGATCAGAATGCGCAAAGAATGCAGAATAGTTGTGAAAGACTAATGATGCCAAAAGTTCCTACTGAAATGTTTATCTCAGCATTAAAGTCAGTTGTGAAAGCCAATGAAGAATACATTCCTCCATATGGTACAGGTGGCACCCTCTACCTTCGCCCATATCTTATCGGTGTTGGTGGAAATATCGGCGTCCATCCCGCTGAGGAATATATTTTCTCAATCTTTGCAATGCCAGTTGGTAACTACTTCAAGGGGGGCTTAACACCTACAAACTTCATTGCTTCTGAATATGACCGTGCCGCTCACAAAGGAACTGGTGCAAGTAAGGTCGGAGGTAACTACGCAGCCAGCCTATTCCCTGGACAACTTGCACACGACGCTGGGTTCTCAGATTGTATCTATCTTGATCCAATTAACCACCAAAAAATTGAAGAGGTTGGTTCAGCTAATTTCTTTGGTATCACTAAAGATGGTAAGTTTGTAACACCAAAATCACCATCCATCTTGCCAAGTGTAACTAAATTCTCATTGTTATACCTCGCTGAACATAACTTCGGTATGGAAACAGAACAAGGTGATATCTACATTGATCAACTTGATCACTTTGCTGAAGCAGGTGCTTGCGGAACTGCTGCCGTAATCTCACCTATTGGTGGTTTCCAATATGGAGATCATTTCCACGTCTTTTATAGTAAAACCGAAGTCGGCCCTGTAACGCGCAAATTATATGATGAATTAACAGGCATCCAATTTGGTGATGTCAAGGCACCTGAAGGCTGGATTGAAAAAGTTTAGAACCTTATCAGGAAAAAAAGAATAGGAGTTGTTCAACAATGGAGAATACAAGTAGTACTACGAAATCAACGACAACAGTTAAGGAATACGTTTACCGCATCTCAGCCGCCGTTTCCAATGCCATCTTAGTCACATTAGGAATTGGACTGTTGCTACAGACAATTGCCTCATTTATTCATTGGAATGCTTTATATCAAGTCGGTGTTATCGCTAATGATTTATTAGCTCCCGCTCTCGGTGTCGCAATTGCATCCCAATTAGAGACAACCTCACTCGTCATTTTTAGTGCTATGATTTCTTCAACAATTGGTGCAAATGCCGTGCACTTTACTACAACAGCGGTTAATGGAACAACCGCAACTGGTGCGTCTTTGATGCAAGCTGCAGGTAGTGCAACTTTTGCAACAGGTCAGCCAGTCAGTGCAGTGTTAGCTGGATTAATTGCTGCCTTAATTGGTAAGTACTTATCTGGTAAAACACCTCTAGATATGATGCTCGTTCCCTTCGCTGCAACTTTAGTAGGCGGAATTTGTGGCTTAGGTCTTGCTGCTGTCACTACTCCATTGTTGTTAAACGTCAGTGCATTTATCGCTGAGACAATGCAAGTAAATCCGCTGGTGGGTTCAATTTCAATTTCTGTGGTCTGGGCACTTTTCTTAATGACTCCAGCATCATCCGCGGCTTTGGCGATTGCCTTAACACTGGATCCAATTTCATCAGCTGCTGCTTTGATTGGAACAACATCCCAGTTTGTCGCATTCACAGCAATGTCTTTCCGTCAGAATAACTTAGGAGCTAATATTGCACAAGGAGTTATGACACCCAAAGTACAATTTCCAAACCTTTTGATTAATCCGTATTTATTAGTTCCATCATTGCTTTCTGCTGTTGTCTGTGCCCCAATCGCAACCATTATGTTTGGCTTCCGCTCAACCTATAAATTAGCTGGTTTAGGACTTAATTCCTTTATTGCACCATTGGCTTATGCTGCACAAGGATGGGGACAATTTGCAATTTATATGTTTACAGGCGTTTTCTTGCCTATTCTTATTTCACTTGTAGCATATGGAATGATGAAAAAAGCTGGTTTCATTAAGGATAATCAATTACACTTGGAAATCGTTTAACCAATTCTAATTAACGAAGGATGTAAAAAAATGAGTAGAAAATATGCAATCATTGGTGTAGGACATGTTGGAGCTGCAATTGCATTCTCCCTTGTAATCCAAGGATTCGCCGATGAATTGATTCTAATTGATAAAAATGAGAAAAAAGCAAGGGCAGAACAACTTGATCTTCAAGATGCAACAGCTCGACTAAGCAGTAGACCAAAAATCAAAATTCAAGATTATTCAGAACTATCAGATACAGATATTCTCTTTGTCACTGCAGGTAATATTCACGCACTCGACAATGCTAGTGGTAATAGATGGGCAGAATTCGAGTACACTCGTGAAATCGTAAAAGATATTGCACCCAAAATTAAGGCAAGCGGATTTAACGGTGTTTTAATTGATACAATGAATCCCTGTGATGCAATTACCCAATATCTTCAAAAAGAAATTGGATTGCCTGGCTCACAAGTGCTTGGAACAGGTACTTTCCTAGATACCGCGCGCATGCAACGTGTAGTATCAGAGAAATTTAACGTTGATCCTAAAAATGTATCTGGCTTTGTATATGGCGAACATGGCGAGTCTCAATTTGTTGCATGGTCAACAGTTGGTGTCAATGGGCTTCCAATTAAGACCCTTGTTCCAAAAATGAACCTAGATTTAGACGCGCTTGAGGATACCGCACGATCAGGCGGGTGGGCTGTCCATTCAGGTAAAGGCTATACTAGTTTCGCAATTGCAACGTGTGCAATTAAACTTAGCCGTGCAGTTCTTGATGATGCACAGCTGATGTGCCCTTGTTCATCTTACAATGTCAAATATGATTCATATGTAGGTCAGCCAGGAATAATTGGTAAAAATGGAGTCGAAGAACTCATTGATATTCCTCTTCCAGCTAAAGAGGAAGAAAAACTAGCAGCATCAGCGGCTACTATTAAAGAAAAATTTGCCACAATGTAAGTTATCTCGATAACTGATGATAATATATTGAGTCTGATTCAAACAAAAAGGAATTTCACAGAATAATTGTGAAACTCCTTTTTATTAATAACTAATTTAAGGTTATATCATAAGTTGTAAAAATTTGAGTACTAACTCAAAATTATGAACATGGCGAATACTTTAATTCAAATCTAACTGAAGAATTTTAAAATTAATTACGAGCCATCAACACATCACATGCCGAATTTCTGATAACATAAGATGCAACTGATCCGATCACTAGCCGCTCAAAAAAGTTTTTCCCTGTTGAGCCAACTAAAATCAGGTCGTTACCATACTCAGGTTGAAAGTCATGTACAATAACAAGTTTGGGATTTCCAAAGCGTAAATGGACATGCACAGCTTCTTCCTTGAGTCCTTCATCTTTGACTAGCTTTTGTTTCAAACTAAACATATATTCCTCATTAGCTTGTTCAATTCGATAGATTTCACTACCATCTAAAGCTATTCCAGCTCCACCATATTCTAAAGAATTCAAATCAAGGACACGTAAAACATCTAAAGTGGAGCCCTCATTGTTCTTCACTGTCTCTATTGCCTTAGTTAACGCTATCTCAGAACCCTTAGAACCATCTATTGCTACCAAAACTCGTTTATATTTTTGTACCATTTCAACCACCCGCCTTTGAAGAAAGATATCTTTAGTATCATGATAGCCCTTGAATTTATAAAGTTCAAGTAATCACATAAAAATTGTAATTGATTCAATATCTTTATAGTTTATCTAATTCTATACAGGAAATAATAAAAATTATGATCGTAATCAAAATTAAAATTTTCCTTGTAAAGGCAAGCTTCAATTGACCTTTAAGTAGCTTATTTTCTCTATACCAGTCGCGTATTTTCTTTCTGAAAAACCATAAAATTACAATTCCAATAACTCCACCTATCCAAATTAGAGAGCTATTAATGAGATTTGCTTGCTTATTATCTAAATGCTGTAAGATATACGCTAAAAAGTCTCCCAATACAAAGTTATTAAATACGTGAAGTAGTATCGACCATCTAATTCCATAAGTTAGCGTTACATATCCTAAAAGTAACCCTACAACAAAAGCAAAACCGGATTGAGTGAAATTACTGTGATACAGACCAAACATGTATGCTGAAATTATAATAGCAAACCCTTGACCGTACTTTTCTAAACTACGCAACAAGAAACCTCTAAAAACAATTTCTTCAGTAATTGGGCCAAGAAAACCGGTATACAACATCATCGAAATTGTTTTACTTGTACTTGTAGCTTCTTCTAATTGCTCTGTTGAGCTATAGCCTATCAGATTGACAAGAGACTCAAAAATAGAACTATAAATGCTAAAGAAAATTTGACTAGCCATTATTACTGCAACTAACGAAAAAAAGATGCTCAATGTCATCTTTTTTGTACTACTAACAAAAACACGTTTTCTTATTCTAGGCGTCATGCCTACAAAAATTACAAATAAGCCTAATACCATTGCAGCCATATATGGCAAACCACTGTTGTTGAGGAAATTATTATTAGCAGCCTCACTTTTTGTTCCTATAGCAAGTAGAAAAAGAGCTGAGAGAAAAGCTGAGAGCTGAAAAATCAAAAAATAAACAGCGGTTATGGCAATAGTATGACTTACATCTTTTTTTAACATCTTGTCTGTGCTATTACTCTTCTTATCCCCCAAAGAATCCACCTCGTCTTATATTCCCAGCTCTTTACACAATTTGCAAAATCTTACTGGTTATTCTTTCTATTGTTTACTAACTCCATGCGATCATAATACCAAGCTTGCCATATTGATGAGCTGCCCTTAAAGTTGCTTCTCATGTTCCTTTTTTAAACTATCCAGCTGGTTATCTGTAAGTTTACCTAATTTATACAATTCGTTTTCAATTAGTTCTAGGACCGCTATTTTGTCACTGATGTTACCAACAAAGTCAAATTGATCACCATCTATTACCAATAATGGTGAAACCGAATATGCCTCAATCCATTCGTCATAGTACTTTAAAAGCTTTTTATAATAACTAACCAAGGAAGGATCATTCTCTACTAGTTCATAGTCACGCCCTCTCTTAGTAATTCTTTTTATCATTGTTTCATATGAAACATGAATTGTAATCATTAAATCTGGTGATTTCTTTTTTGCAGCAAATGGCAATTCCTGCATCATGTTAGCAAGTAAACTTTGATATATTTGATATTCTACTTTCGTTGCATTACCCATCTCAGTGTTCATCTTCATAAATAATTCGTCTTCATAGATTGAACGATCTAAAATGTTGTTATCATCTTGCATAGCTTCTTTAATCATTTTAAATCTTTTATTAAGAAAATATGTTTGTAAAAGGTATGCGTACGGGTTAGTTGCTTCATTATCCCCTGCTGCTCTCTTCCGAGCTGCAATCTCATTTCCCTTATAGAATAATGGCAAGACAGGATTATCCTCAACCGGTTCAAAGAACGCCTTCGTTCCAAGTTCGTTTGCCAATATTTCAGTCATGCTTGACTTTCCTGACCCAATAATACCCGATAGTGTAATCAAAATGATTTATCCACCCTTTCCTTATTAACTTTATTCTATTTTCAAAAAGCGACTAGTTAATATCATACTAGGTTTTTTAGAAAAAATAAAGAATTGACTTTATACTGAAAAAATAATATTTATCAATTACAGTCTTATAATTTTGAGAAATATTTCCTACTTTTTTTAAGGAAATAGTAGAATCCAGGATTTTTTTTAGGATAAATACTACGGCAATAAGTAATAAATTCCTGATAAGCTTCTTCCTTTTCTTTTATTAAATTCCACGCTTTATAATCCTTGAATCCTTTTTTTACAATATCTGCATAATTTCCATTGTAATGAGCATTACTATCTTTCTTGTAGTAAGATTCTTCAAATTTCCAATAATATGAACTATTTTGATTTATTAATTTTCTGCGAACTAACGAATCCTGTGGATGATTAACATCTAAATTGCTATGCCCATCTCTATTAATAAAAAATAATATTTTCCTACCACCTAATGGTACTCCATAGTTAAATGATTCTGTATTGACAATATTAAACTCCTTAAAGTCAGTCTCATATCTCCTAGTTTTCTCTGGCAAAAGTCCATATCCTATCCACTCACTAACAAAGTTTCCTGATTCCAAATTAATTATAAATTCGGACATTCGTGTCCTACTAGTAACTTGTATCTTCATATTTTTTGGATATTTAAAGTAATCATTACTCCTAAACCTATTATGAAAGTTAGCTGCTGATTTATAGTCCAATTGAACAAAAACAAAACTTCTTTCATATTTAAGTAATCTTTCATAATCTGTTTTTCCCTTAAAAAAAGAACGAATGAATCTGATATTATTAAAATCCAGATAACTCCGAAAAAGGTGCACCTTATGTGCAAGTTCTCCTAAATCATCAGTCATACTATATTCCTTCAAAGTTTTCCCGGGAAATACTTTTTGAACAAGGTAGCGGAAATAACGTAAAAATTTACTATGGGGAGGCATGAGCGGATCCAAATAGAATTCACCTTTTAATTGCAAAAATCCTGTCTGATCAACATATGCACCTAATTGATTCAATACTAATTCGATTTTTTGTCGTTTTGTTAGCTTCGCTTTTTTTAATATTTTAGTATACAGTTTGGAACCAATAGCATGTAGATTACGATATAATGTCTCTACGTCTCCGTTAGAATCCTTAAATATCATTTGCCACTTTAATTTTCTATTTATATATCCAATAGTTGCTTTATCCCATCCACTATATATTAGATTATTCCAAGCATCATTACTTATACAACTCATTACCTCACCCCATTTCCAGCACCAAGGCCTGAAATTATGACATAAAAGCTTCACACGGATTCCCCGCTCCAATTACATTGGCTGGTATATTATGGGTTACAACACTTCCTGCTTTAATAATTGTTCCCTCACCAATCGTTACACCTGGTGTCACAATTACATTATCTTCAATAATGACATTATCTGCAATTATTACGGGTTGTTCACTGCACCAGTGCATTGCTCGTAGCTCTGGGTTTTCAGCATGATTAGAGGTATAAATCCCGACCTGTGCTCCAATCGAAACGTTATTTCCTATTTCCACTCGGTTGCAATCAATGACTTTAAAATCCCTGCCTGCACTAAAATAATTTCCAATAACCAAATTGAAGCCAAATTCACAAATAAACCCGATATTTACGTTGGCATGATGCCCTAAAATTGCTAAAAGATTTCTCAAGATATATATATCTTCTCTACCATTTCTAAGACTGTTATCATATTTTCTACATTCAAAATACGCATGATTTCGTGCTTTAGAGATTAAAGGATTGTAATCGTAATACAATTTCCCTGAATTTGTTATTCCCTTGACATTTGCTATCTCAATTTTTGTCAATTCCTTATGCTCATTTAAATTCATACTGTTTATTCTCCCCGTATAAGCTATAATTACTTTAAAAAATGTTTTGACTGAGGTGAAAAATGGAAACTGAAAGAGTTAAGAAACTGATAGATAACGAAAATATATTTACTACATCCAATCCAGAAATTGAATCGGCTTCCAAATATGCTTTTGAACAATGCTGTATCTTTAATCAATTAGTTCTTACAAAAAATAATTATGATTTTTCGATACTTAAAAAACTCTTTAGAAGTATTGGAGCTGATGTCTACATCGAACCTAATTTTATGTGTACCTTTGGTTTTAATATTTCCCTGGGAAACAATTTTTTCGCAAACCATGACGTTACAATGTTAGACTTTGCACCAATTACAATCGGTTCTAATGTTAATATTGCGCCAAAAGTTGGATTTTATACTGCTAATTATCTTGAAGAACCTGCTGCAAGAAGAGCTAAGCAAATGATTGCTCGCCCCATTACACTTGAAGATGGTGTCTGGATTGGAGGCTCTGCCGTTATTCTTGGTGGTGTTACAATCGGAGAAAACTCAATTATCGGAGCAGGGAGTGTCGTAACACATGATATCCCCAAAAATGTAATTGCCGTAGGAAACCCAGCTAGAGTTCTCCGTCCAATCAAGTTTGCTTAATCATTATTTTTAAGCCATTCTGTAAGAATCTGCAGATACTTTTTGTTTTCCTCTATAAATGGCATATGACGAGAATTTGAAAAAAGGGACCATTCTGAGTTTGGCAAAGCATCAAATATTGCTTTTGAAACTACGGGTGTACTCAAATCATTAATTCCACTCATCACTAATGCAGGTGTTTTTACTCTCGCTAATTTAGCAGTATATTCATAGTTACTCAAATTACCTTGTGGAGTGTATTCATTTGGCCCCCATGCTGTCTCATATGATACAATGCCACTTCTTTTAGAGCGTCTTAGGACCTCTACTTTACTTTCCTTTGGATCATCACTAGCGTACAACTTCATAAAATGCGCATTCGCCTTAAGATATGAATCATCTTTAAAGTTTTGCATGCTTTCTGCTTTTTGAATTACCTTTTGCTCATCATTGGGCAAATACTTTATGAGTCGATGAAGTTCACTTGTCCACAACTTAGCTGAAGAAAGTGTACTAGATAGTACTACACTTTTAACAGCACTAACATTTCGGTCACAAAGATACATTATTGCCAACATCCCGCCCCAAGATTGACCTAAGAGATGAAATTCTTCCAACTTTAAAAAAGCAATAAGATTCTCCATTTCATCAAGCCATGTACCAGCTTTATAAAGATTTGGTTCATCATCCGGAATAGAAGAAAGCCCGCACCCTAATTGATCATACATTATCAACTGTCTTTGACTTAATTCTGCAACATCATCAAGCATTTCAAAATAATTATGTGTTGATCCTGGCCCACCATGCAATAAAATTAAGGGTGGATTTTTCGTTTGCTCCCCTACTATCCGATAATATGTTTGGTAATTGCCAAAAGGAACAAATCCTTCATTTATAGTCTTATTCTCTATTCTAATCACCCACTAACTTATTATTTTTCCTTAGACATATATTACACTTTTTTTCGTTTTTTTTATACACAAAAAAGACTGGGTCAAAAGCTAACCTGACTCAATTTTGTAGTTAATCACAGATAAAAATATTTTAAAAACCCAAAAACTTCTTCTCTTTTATTTTTTATTTATGATACGGGCTCCCAATATTTATCATAAATGCACGATAAATTTGTTCCGTCAAAACTAATCTCATCAACTGATGAGGCAATGTAAAACGACCAAAAGAAATTTGCGCATTCGATCTGCTCATAACAGCTTTGCTCACCCCTAAAGACCCACCTATCACAAAAGTAATGTCACTTCTACCGTAAGTAGTCAAATTACTTAGTTCTGCTGAAAACTCCTCCGAACTTCTTTCCTTACCTTCAATTGCTAGAACAAAAACGTATTCCTTATCCTTAATTTTATCTAATATCCGTTCACCTTCAAGTGTCTTTACCTGTTCCATTTCAGCAACACTTAGTTTTTCTGGGGCTTTTTCATCATTAACTTCAATAATTTCAAATTTACAAAACTTACTTAAGCGTTTAGCATATTCTGCAATTCCCTGTTTTAAGTATTTCTCTTTTAATTTCCCAACTACCACTATTTTTATGTTCATAACTCTCCACCTTTTCACACTTTATCCACATAGTTATCCACTTATCCACAATTTCGCAATCAATATACTGGGCCGAACGTATTTTCGTCACAATATTTATTTAAATCGAATTTGTCAACCTTTAGTATATTATCCACAAGATTTTTTTATTATCTCTTATTAACTATATGCCAGAAAGACCTTTAAATCAACGTTTATTAAGGATACATTATATGTTATAAAAAGATATTAACAGCTTAATACACAGCCTGTGGATAACTATCAAACGGTTAATACCCCTTATTTTATACAATCTCTTTTAGTTTTTAACACTCCCTTTTAAAGTTCCGCACAATTTTATCCACATTCTATAAATAACACTTATTTTTTACACAAAAAAAGTACTTATTCTCCGTATTTCAAGGATAAGCACTTTTTTGAGTAAATTATGAATTATATTTATTAATTTCCAGAATCAGAAGATGTTGTTGTATTGGAATCATTTGCTTCAAGTGTCAGCTTAATATTTGCAGTCTTTAAAGTCCCATTATGGTAGTACTGAATCTGTACCGTATCACCTAACTTGTGGGAATATAATGCAGTCCTTAAGCTAGATAGACCCTTAACTTTTTTACCACCAAGTGAAGTAATAACATCGTACTTTTGAATTCCCGCTGCTTTAGCAGGTGAACTGCTGGAAACCTTAATGACAACCACACCGCTAGTTACACTGCTTGGTAATTTAAGGGTAGATTGTTGTTCACTATCAGAGACATAGCTCAAATTAATCAACGATATCCCAAGAGCTGGTCGTTTGATCTTTCCGTCCTTAACAAGCAAATTAATTATCTTCACAACTTCATTACTTGGAATTGCAAAGCCCATTCCTTCCACTGAGGTTGAAGAACTTGAGGAGCTTGTACTGGTACCTGTACTTGTCAGTTTCATCGAATTTATTCCCACAACTTGACCTGCTAAGTTGATTAATGGTCCACCTGAGTTACCAGGATTAATAGCAGCATCTGTCTGAATTACAGTTGTTTGACCCGTACTTGTTCCGTTGCTGTCTGTTGTCTCAATAGTTCGCTTCTTGGCAGAAATAATTCCTTGTGTAAGTGATGTTGCATAAGTTGAACCTAGCGGTGAGCCAATTGCCAATGCTGTTTGTCCCACACTAATATTATTTGAATTACCAAACGTTGCAACCTGAGTAACATCTGCCGCATTTATTTTCAAAACTGCCAAATCAGTAACAGAATCATGTCCGACTACTGTGGCTGCCAATTTTTTTCCACTATTTAACAGAACTTTAACTTTATCAGCACCCGAAATAACATGGTTATTAGTTACAATAAAAGCTGTATTTCCCGTCTTCTTGTAAATTACACCTGAGCCTTCACTCTCAGAAGTGGTCTCCCCTGATGAGCTGTCACTAAACAAATCATTCAGCGAACTAGATGAATTGCTTGTTGTGTATGCCTCGACAGAGACAACTGCATTTTTTATTTTATTAAAGGCTTTCGTAGACTGCGTACTTACATTTACTTTAATATTACTAACCTTTGCAGTTCCTTTTGAATTTTCAGCAGTTACTGTTGTATTTTCATAAGCCTGATACGCAGCATAACCCCCGAATGCTAGCCCGCCTCCCAAAAGACCACCAACTAATGCAACTAAAAAAATTTTCCCAACACGAGGCGGCATAGATGATTTCTTTTGTCGAGAAGCATCATCTTTGATTACCTTGTTATCATTCGTTTCTCTCTCTTCATTATTATTCATATGAGCATTGTGCCGCTTCACAACAAACAGCACATTCCTCCCTTCTCAATGTAGAATACCAGTATCTTTTTATATTCTATCGATAAATTTTGAAAAAAGCATGAAATAAATACTATATTTGTTTAAAATCACTTATTTTAAAGTTAAATTATTACCAATTTTGTTGCTTTTTCTGGATCTGTATCATAAATTCCAAAATCTTCATTTACACCCAAGTCCTGTTGTTTCATCGCGGTTTCTACAGTCAGATGCGCTAGTTCTTTTACATTATTATCCTTACTCAAGTGTCCCAAATAAATTTGTTTAGTTCGATTGCCAAGTATATCTATCAATGCCGATGCCCCGTCATCATTTGATAGATGACCACGATCACTTAAAATTCGTTGTTTCAAAGACCATGGATAGGCACCCATACGCAGCATCTCCGTATCATGATTACATTCAATTAAATAACCATCAGCATTCTTGATAATGCCCTCAGTACGTTCTGAAACGTATCCTGTATCGGTCAGTATTACAAATGAATGTCCATTATGATGAAATTGATAAAATTGTGGTTCGGCAGCATCATGAGACACACCAAAACTCTCTACATCAAGGTCAACAAAAGATTTTGTCTCACCCATCCCAAACAAATGTTTTTGTTCGGTAGGTATCTTTCCGATTTTACTAGCCATTGCATCCCATGTACCTTTGTTAGCATATACGTTTAAGTTATACTTTCTTGCTAGGATCCCAACCCCCTTACAATGATCCGTATGCTCATGCGTAACAAGCAAACTATCAACATCAGCGATATTTCTCCCAATTGATGCCATTAAATTAGCAATCTTTTTCCCACTCAATCCAGCATCAACTAAAATTTTTCGTTTTGGAGTTTCGATATAAGTGACATTCCCACTACTTCCACTGGCCAAAACACTTATTTTCATATCATCTTTTTCTTGGGTCACTAAATCCATACTCCTATTCCTTCTATCTTTTAAACTCTCTCTTCATTTTAATTTATACTATCCGATTCGTCCATTATTGCACCTGAAAAGGCATTTATTCTTCGATATTGTACATTGCCAGTCGAGTTACTTTTAACACCTATTACCCAAGTTGGAATATATACAATATTGTTATTAACAGTAAGTAATTTCGTATATCCTAAATTTACCCACTCAACCGAACTATTATTCATTAATTTATTGTATTGGTATAACCAAATAACTGCCCTTTCCTGACTGATAATTGGTCGCTGTTGTAAAATCTCTACATCATCAAGTATTCCCTGGGAATATCCTGTCACATAACCATTTCTTATGGTAAATCTGATTTGACCATTTGGCATATAAACAGGTGTTCCACGAATAATCTGTGTATAAACTACAGTGTTTTTAGTAGAAAGATTTTTATTGTACTTATAGCTTTGTCCATCTACTATTTTTGTCTCATCACTAACAACAGTATTAAGTGTGTCTTGCGGACTACTAGATTTTTTAATTTTTATCGAATCTTCAAATACTCCTACGATTTTGTGATTCTGATAAGATACTGTTTGATTTTGCAGTGAACTAATGCTTTCTTGAAGATTGTTTTTGGTAGAACTCGAAATATAGTAACCCTTTCCTTTTTTATTAGAGAGTTCACCATATGTAATCTGATCTCCCTTAATACTCTTTAACACCGAGGAAAGTGAATTCTCATTTGTCGATTTTGTTGTCGAAATTACAGCATCATCTTTTTGTGAATAGGATATGAACAAGAAAATATCCAACGCTATAAAAGCTATAAAGAAGATCAATTCTATTCTTTTGAAGTTCATATCCTCACTTCCTTTCTAGTTAATTTGTAGACAAAAGATCCTCAAGCTCACTCCATCGTCCATCTATATAGACATAGTAAGTAGGTATCATATCAATAACAAGATTAGATGATTGATTTTTTTGCCACTTATAACCCACTCTTATATCTTTTATCTTGCTTAAAGTATAACCCGCATTTTCCAATTCTCGTAAAACAGTATACGTAGAAGGCAGATTTTGTTTATATTGGCTAGCAGGTACAGGAACCTGTAAACTATTTAATGAAAAATTATACTCTTTACCACCTGTACTCATCAGTTTAATTTTGTAGGTACCATAATTATCATTGCTAATGATTGGAAACCCAGCAATATAACTACGATATGTGACTGTGCCATCTTCAGAATTAACCTCATCAAAACGTAAGTTATCTGGAGCAACACCTATTTTATTCAACTGATTCAAACTCTCCGTTAAATGTGTATAATAATTCAATTTTTGCGTCTTTATTTTGCCACTGTTTGCATCATCATAATAATCCAATGCCGAATAATTCTCATATTGTACTGCACTCGTTGTATCGTTTAATGTTAACCTATTATCTGACCCATCTAAGTAAACAGTTTTATTTTTTTGTAGTTTAGTTGTTATCGAAGTTTGTCCACTTGGATTTAATAATTCACTTACATACGAGCTTATGTTTGTCTTATTGTAAAGATAACTATACTTAGGGAGTTGTACTGAATTAACATAAAAGTTGATTATTCTATTATTAAGTACATAATAATCAATCTCTAACTTATTATTTTGAATACTACTGCTCTTCAAATATGTCTTAATCTTCTTTACTGCCTTCATATTGTTAACAACAACTTTACAAACTGCTTTTGATTGATCATTCATCAAATAAATATAATTTTCATTTTCTAGGGGTATCATAATTCTATTAAATTTAAATTTTGAAAGACCTTCTATTTTCTGTGTAAAAACCTTATTAAAAACTTTGACAGTTATTGGGCTGTTGTAATTCAACAACATAGCATTATTTTGTTTTAAAAAGGTTAAGTAATCTGTACTGTTCTTATAAATTTTTGTTGATGTCGAAACACTATTCCACTTCTTCATAATTTTCCAAACTTTACCTATCAAGTAATTCTCAGAACTTGGAAGTTGATACTGTAAATCATTCACATTATACGTAGCTTGCAAGGGTAAAAAAATATCACTCAAAGTTTTTTTACTAACACTTGTTGTATTTTCTCCTGTGTCAGTCGTCTCTTTAGAATCATGTTGTAGCATTGCGGGATTAAACCAAATAAGTGCAGAGAAAAAGACACTAATTAAGATTGTAACTGTCAATCCTGTATGCAATAGAATTTTTCTAAGCTTCATCCCACAATTCCCCCTCATATTCTTCATACGGCAGCGAAATATAGAAAGTTGACCCTTTACCTTCAATACTATCAACCCAAATTCTTCCACCATGCATTTCAATAACTTCTTTTGAAATTGCAAGACCTAGTCCCGTTCCACCTTGTGCCCGTGAACGTGCCTTATCAACGCGGAAGAATCGATCGAAAATATGAACAACATCCTTTTTAGGAATACCAAGTCCTTGGTCAGAGATACTTAAAATAACATGATTATGAGTCTCTAAAAGTCGACAGGTGATTACACCCCCGTCTGGCGAATACTTAATAGCATTATTTATAATATTATCAACGACTTGCATAAACTTATCAGTGTCAATTTCAACCCATAACTCTCTTTTGGTAAAGTCTCGCCTGATTGAATAGCTTTTCTTACCTTCTTCATGCGCATCATCAGATTTCAGCATCATATCAAATCTATCCAAAATATAATTGTACAACTCATTTAAATTAACAAGCTCTAACTCGAGTTTGGATGTTCCTGAATCCATCCTAGAAAGACTCAGTAGATCATTAATCATTCTTATCATCCGCTGTGTTTCATCTTGCGTAACTTTCAAAAATGATGGCGCAACTTCTGGATCTTTCCACGCTCCATCATTCAATGCCTCGATGTAACTCCTTACACTTGTCAATGGTGTTCTCAACTCATGTGAAACATTAGAAACAAATTCTCTTCTCTCCCGATCAATTCGCTGTTGTTCTGTAATATCATGTAATACACAGACTAATCCACTGATAAAACCTGATTCTCGCTGAATTAAAGAGAAATAGGCATTCAAAATCTCATCATGTTCCTCATCTGACAAGTCAATGATGATTTCATCTTGATTTTCAAGTAAATCACGCAACGTATATTTATCTCGAATCCCCAAAATATCTAACACTGACTGTCCATCAGCTATATTAGGATCAATGTTCAGCGCCTGTGACGCAGTTTCATTCATAATAATGACGTTCCC